>JADGAM010000250.1 GCA_015232015.1 Oligoflexia bacterium
AAAAATGAATCATCTCGGCGGTAAAATAATTTCTTTTGAACCAAAAAAACATTTAGTGGCCTAAAGTCGCCAGCACACGTAGTGAATAGATCAACAATTGCCGGTTATGGTTTGTTTTCTCAATTGTACCCAATTTATATTCGCAAATACTAACAAAAACCGTCTATGCCATTTCTGAAATCGGTTGGTTTGTGAAATTTATTAAATATTTAGTTCTCTCAAGTTATTAATTATTTCAATAAGATTGATAATAATTTTCACTATGCGTGTTGGCTTTTTTTTGGGCAATAACAACAAACTCTCCATTAGGAATAAAAAATCTGATTTTAATGTTTTTTAGAGAATTGTACACGGGTAACAAAAACTTCATTATTAGTAAGAATATCTTATATTTTCTAAATTTGGAAATAATTAACTTGAAATTTGTGTGCAAATTTATTGCTCTTAACATTAGATCAATAATGCAATTTAAACTAACAAAGATGCTGGCAGGTGAAATTTTTATTATCTCAAAATTTGCTTTCAATAAGAGATTTGTTATTGACACTGGAGAAAAGTAAAAAAGATGTTCGTTTGGTTTATAATGATACCAAAATTTATAAAATATTTTTGATTGTAATCCGCTGATGTCAGGGGTTTTTATAACCAATATACCGCCTTCTGTGAGCTGATCATAAATGTTTTTTATAGCAGAGATTGGATTGGATAAATGTTCAATAACGTCAAACATGGTCACTAAGTCATATTTTATATTTCTAGAGCTATATAAAACTTCTGGCGAGCAAATATCTGCTGTGATTGTTGAAAATCCATATTTTTTGGACACCATCTTAGTTGCAAAAGAGGATATATCAATTCCGTACACATGAGGGAATTGCTGTTTGGCCAGGTACATGAAGTATCCAAAAGCACACCCAATATCCAAAACATTTTTAATATTCTTTGTATGTTTTTTAACCTCTTCTAAAATAATAGAAAAGGTATCGATTAAATCATCCTTTTTTTGAAAATAGTTGGTATAGCCATAAATAACATTATTATTAAAATAATAACTTTGATTATAGATAATTTCATTAAACGGAGTACTTTGAAAAACGATACCACAGCCTAAGCATTTGATTAATTGAATTTTGTTAAAACGAATTGAGTTTATTATTTTTGTAGAATTACAAAGCTTACAACGAGGATCCTCTTTGATTGTATCGTGATTAGAATCATTGTTTAGTTTTACTTGTAGTTCCATATATTTTGTAAAAGAGAAGATTATCAAAAATCGAAACTGGATCCTTTTTGATCAAACAAATCAAAGATTTAACCAAACGATATGGTCGGAAAAAAAATTGTAAAAAATAAAACAAACATAACCCAAAAAACATCATTACATTTAATTGTTTTGGCGTAAAGTTTTTACAAAAAGAACTTTTGTTAATTTCATTATTATTTAAATCATTTACAAGAAAGTACTCATATTCTTCTTCTTGAGTGGGTATAACTCCGTGAGCTTTTAAATCTTCAAATATTGTAGTTCCAGGTAGAGGAACGAATTTAAATATACTAACATCATGGACTCCAATTAAGGCCATCTTTATTATAAAAAAATAAGTTGATAAAGAATCTTTGAATGATTGATCTGGAAAACCAAGTATAATGTGAGCTCGTACAGTAATTTGTTCTTGAACACAGAGGCTCATCACTTCTAATATTTTTTTAAGACTAAGCCTCTTATCCATTTTTTTTAGAACTGAAGATGAACCTGATTCAGGAGCAAAACTAATTTTATTACAGCCACTTTTTTTTAATAATGAAAAGGTTTCTCTATCGAGTGATTCACATCTAGTTCCAGCAGGCAATGACCATGATATCTTAATTGAATTTGCTACTAATTGTTTTGCAAAATTGCAAATATGTGATTTATCTAATCCAGCAGTTAGATCATGTAATTCCAGATGATTAATTTTATATTCACTAATATAAAATTTTATTTCACATATAATATTTTCGATCTTACGACTAATCCAGTGATTACCCCACATGCCTTGATTGGTACAAAAAGAGCATTGATAGACACAGCCTCGGGAAGTAATAATTGGCATAATTCGTTTATTTATTGTAGTCATTCCTGAATTAAGACTTAGATAATTTTCCAAAACATCCTTATCCCATTTTGGAAATGGTAGACTATCTAAGTTGTTATTTCTTTTTCTTGCTGCGGTTTTTATGATTTGATTGTTCTTCCTATAAGCAATTCCATCGACAAGATGGAGGTCTTTGCTGTTTTCGATAGCGTCCAAAAGTTCAGCTAAGGTAATTTCTCCTTCTCCTAAAACTAAATAATCTATTTGAGAGCAACCTTTTAAAAGTTGATCGTAATCTGCAGTTACATGTTCACCTCCAGCGATAAAAATTTTTTTTTGAAATAGTTTTTTTGCTTCTTTTATTAGTTTTTTAACGTATACCCAAGAATTAGAGTACATAATTGAAAATGCAATAATATCTGAATCAGTTGGAATTCTTTTAATTATTTCTTCGATGTTTAGCCCTCGAACATAACATTTGTATTTTTCTAAATAAAAAGTCTTATCTAATGCTAGTCCTAACGCATCTATAATGAGCGTTTGATGATTTTGTGCCTCTAAAAAAGATGCCAAATAGGGGACTCCAGGAGATGGTATTGCTTGCCTATATGACAGTAATTTTGAATTATCTACAGTCGGTGGAATAATAAATGTAATTTTCAACCTTCAGATCCTTGTTAAAATACTATCTCTTCTGATTGAGAAAGAGCCATTTTTATTTGCTAAAACAAGATAATCATCAACGATTATACCTCCTCGACTGTTTCCGCCAGTAAATATTCTACCAAGAAAATTTAAATCCTTTCTGCCAAAAACATAAAGGTATAATCCGATGCTATTAGGAACATAGATCAAATCATATTTATCATCAAGAATTGCCTCTCTTACGTCAAAACCTGTTCTTTTGCGAAAAATAACTTTATAGTTATTGGAATCTAAAACATCTATACCCCACATGCCACTAATAATTAATCGATTATATTTTTGGTCAGCAATAATAGAGTGATTGTATCCATTGTATGTTTGAAATATTATTTTAATATCGTTTGAGCGATAATCAATTCCAATTATGTTGGATCCAAATGCAAGTTGAAGTAGGTATACAAGCTGTTTATCTGCATTGTATGCATTTAAATTTGTCCCGTATACTTGCATGTGGAATTTATATAAATATTCATGCATAAATTCAAGGGAATCTATGGAATGAAGTAAATCATAAAAAAGTGAATTTTCATGTATCGTAAGTTTGTAGTGGTTTATTTTCATATTGTTTAAAAAATATTCAGTAAGACCGCTCCATAGTTCAGTGGTGAAATAAAGCTTATTTTGTGTAGGGACATTAATTATTCCTAGTCCACTAGCAATGCATTGGCTAATGTTTTGTTTGTTTTTAATAGAATAAATTCCAACTAGATCACCGGAGTTATAAGAAAGACATTTTTTCTCTAAATTGAAATAATCATGTGATGATGAAATCTGATAAGTATAAAATAGCAAATCATCTGTGCAATATAATCTTTTTAAATCACTATCTGTAAGTTGATTAAGTACATTGATTTCACCTGCCAATTTAAATGTTTCGGAGTTATAAAATTGAATAATTGAAGGATGATTTTTATTTTTTATAGTGCTTAAAAATAAGAGTTTGTTTTTTTTGGAATAACAAAAATCATAAGATGAAGAGGTTGAAAATTTATTTTTTTCAAGAAGGTTGTTTTTAGATAAGGAAAAGTCAATTAGTGCGTTGAAAGATAATAATAAAATCAATGAAATGAAAAAATGTTTTATTTTAAATTCTTTTGATTGATTAAAATACGATAGATATATACCAATTGATATTGTAGATATTAAAAAGAGATAAGATTCTTTACAATACAAAAGAATAATAACAGAAGCGCCAAAGACAATAATTAGATTCAATGTTTTACGGTATGTATATGTTTTGATTTGATCAACGATCATTAAAAATGTAATCATAAAAAATATTACAGTTGACGATGAATTTATATCAATAAATAAATTTATAATTTGTAGATAAAAAAGAAATATCATTATTAAAAATATTTCGATAATTCTATAAAGATAATTGATGTTAAATTTAGCAGCAAGGATAAGAACAATAATTAATAATGAAATATAATTTAATATTAAGAGCATATTAGAGCGATCTTGATATATTTTATAGCAACTAACAATTTGTAATGTTAAAATAAAATCAACAGATTTTTCAATACAACTAGGTAGATTAATAAAATTAAAATGGACAAAACGAGATAGAATGAAAACTACACAAACAGCCCAAAAGCAGATAAATAATTTTTCAATGGATTCATTTATTAAAAACTTCATCAATTATTCTTTTATCTTGAATACATTTTAGATAGAACATGTTGTATGATATTAGATGCTTTTACTATTCAAATTTTTCACAAATAATTCTCTTGGTCAACTTTGGATTTAATAATTTATAAAAAATGTGATTTAACAGAAGTTAAGCTTTGGTGCATGGATGCTCCCGTATAGTGTCCAGGTCGGGTATGTGGTATGATTTTATAGTAACCAACTCAACTAAATTACCCGGAAATAGATGAAGTCTATATTGGTATTATTACAGTTTATCGTGATAGGAGAAAAAAAGCATGAGCTTTCCAAATAAAAAAGAATTAAATCGAGCAAGAAAAAAATTATCATCGGTGAAACCAACATTAATTCTTCCAAAGAATGCACCTGTGGTTCTTCGCCTTAAATATGATATTTGTAAAGAATTTGTTAAATACATACTGAAACACGACCTTGATCAAAATCAATTGGCTGCTCAATTGGGTATTGATCCGGCCAGAGTTTCTGAAATAGTAAAATACAAAATAGAACTTTTTACTGTTGATAGACTTCTTTCATTACTAGAAAAGCTACGACCAGTAGTAAAAATCAAAGTGGCCTCTTGATACAAAGATGCATTAAATTGTTAGTTTGTTTTAGTGTCGGTTTTCGTCGCAAATTTCAAAAAACCCCTTGATATAAAGATGATGTGGAATCATGAAAAATTTATTTTTGCCTTTTTTATAGTATTTAAGAAGGCCAAATCACTATTACTTAAATTCTCTTTATTAAAAATTACAATATCAATTTTTTCTTCACACTCTCTGAAGAAATCTAAAGATAATTTTCGAATAAGCTCAAATCTTTTATCTTCATCTAAATCTAAAAATAAAAGTATATCAATATCTCCACCCTTCGCTGAATTATCAATTCGAGATCCAAACAAATACACATCTGTATTTAAAGGTAAAAATGTTTTTTTAATCGCCTCTAACTCTTTTTTAGACAAACGCATAGATTAATTTTTTTAAAATACTTATTAATATTTTCTAATAACTGTTTTAATTCATCTCCAAATTTTTCTAAAATCAAATCATATATCTGTTTTATTTTTTCAGGTAAATAGTCATGAGGTATTCTATTTCTAATATCTCTCATTTCCAACCACAACTCAGTACTAGTAATTAATTTAATTTTTTCCATTTTATTCAATCGATCTCTTATAGTATCTGAGCTTATTTTAAATTCATACAATTCAACACTTCTAAAAAATTTATTAATAGCAATTTCAACTGTTCTTTCAAATCTACTTACCAAGGCATCGTATGGTTCTAAATCATCTGCAGAATAATTTATACTTGGATCAAATGCAGAAAGCTTATTTATAGAGTGCATTGTTAATTGTATTGAATTATGTAATTTTTTATAATTTTCTTCAAGAATAAATATCATATCACTCATTATTGCCACCATAAAAAATATCGTAACTTAGGAATGGAAACTTAATAACTTCACATTTCTTAGGTCAGACCCCTGGTAAATATACCTTGAATATATATT
>JADGAM010000251.1 GCA_015232015.1 Oligoflexia bacterium
TTAATGATAAAGTTATTATTACCTTCTTTTGATCTTTTTGAGGCGATCTCATAATGAGCACAGTTGCCATCGCAATGGAAGTAAAAAACAAATACAAGGCCGCATCCTCTTTAATACAATTAATAATCACCGCGATAACAAAAAGTGCCAGGCACTTTTTCTTTTCAAAAAAGTAAAAAAGCCACAAAAATAGAGGAATATAAAAAACTTCAAAGTGAAAGTTATATCTTAAAACTCGAATAACAGGATTATAGTTAAAAAACAAAAATAAAATAATAAATTTATATATAGGCGATAAATTAAATTTTTTCATCAAAAGGTATAAGGGAATCACTGCCGACCAAAGAACTATAGGGTGAAGTAAAAGGAAAAAAAATGGATGACTAAAAAAACTATGAAGTGGATAAAGTAATAAAAAAAATGGAGTAGAGTGTATGCCAAAGTGATTGCATCCAATTATTGGATGATACATGAAATTACCTGCGGCGGTATATGCAAGCATATGATCTACTATTGAAAAATCAATTCCATCAACTGCAAATGAATAGTAATTTAATATCACCATTTTTATATAGGAGAATAGGTAGAAAAGCGATATGCCTATTACAATTCTTTGCTCTAGTTTTTGATTAATAGTTCCAGAACTTTCTAAATTTATAAACAGATTCTGTAAATATGAACGAACATTTGAATTAAAGCAAAAAAGTGCGGTGCCTACTATTAGTAATAAGAAAAAATTACGTTGATTGGATAGTAGTGATGGCCAAAAAGAAAACCCTGAAAAAATAAACGGAATAATAAATGTTGCAATAACAAAATAATAAAAGGTCTTAATGATGGTAAAATTGTTCATAAATTATTTATCTTTTTCTACTGAAGTAGAAGTAATGGAAGAAGTGGAAGGAATAACAGTGGATGGTGTGGACCAACGTTTTTTCATCCCTAAACATCGATCATCAAAAGCTCCTTTCATTACAACAAAAAATTGGTTATCTAAAATTGTTTCTGTTTTATATTTTATACAATCACTTTCTATTTGCAAAATGTCTTTTATGGTTAAAGGGTTAAGATCTCCATGGGAACGCTTTTCTAATATTAAATAGTCAAAAATTAAATTGTTATCTGTAACTTCACAAAATTGATATAATTTCATATTAGGTTTTAAAATACTTGCAATTACTCCTCCACTGGCCATAATTTTTGCTTCATGATTTATTGATTGATTTAGATTCTCTAATTTTGTTTTTAGTTCCTTTAGTGCTGTCAATTTATCATTTGCCTCACTGTAAGAATAATTTGCATCTTTATCTAACAATAAAACATTTTTAACCATCTTGGTGTATCTTGATGAAGAAAGTGATATTAAAATTATGAGTGTTAAATATAGTAAAAATTTATTTTTAAGAATACGTTCAGGTAGTGTTGAAAAAATAATTATTGCAATAAACGGAATCACCATTGGAACTGAATGATGATGAACTAAATAATTTGCCAGAGCATGCAAAAAAAACATTGGCCAGACAAATAATATGACCGCACAAAGAGGGTGTGCTATAAAGCTCTTTAATGATTTTAGTGAATTTATTTTAATTTCGTATTTAAAAAATAATAAACTAAGAAGTAAGTAAGGAATAAAAACCTTGGCGGGAAAAGAAAATGATTTAAAACGTTCCCATATAAAAAATATATGCTGATGAAGTAATTGCTTCAATAATGTATCTCCATAATCCACAGTAGGACCAAGCAGTAATGGCCGCAAATGAGATAGAAGATAGTAATGAGAAGCTCCTATTAAAAATATAATCAAAAATTGTTTTGGTCTTTTATTTAATAAGAAATAAAAGCTAAAACACATTAACATTAAAGGAAAAACTTCTCTGTACCAGCAAATGATCAAAGAAAATAGTACTATGGGGATAAATTTATTTTTATTTACAAAGTAAAAAAGAAAAAATAATGGCAGCATTGACCACGTAGTAGGGTGAATGGGAAATTCGAGTCCTTGTAAAATTGAGCGTGAAAAAATAATTAATGAAATTGAAAACAAAAAAATAGGATCATAGACTTTTGTGATCTTACCTTCCTTCTTGAGTAGAAAGAATGTGGCCACAATTAAAAATACAAACCATATCCATTCAAAAAATAAAAGGGCGTAAGCAGAATATCCAAATATTTTACACCACCAAACAGCTAAAAAAATTATTGGATCTGCGTGATCATTAAAAATCCCCGTTCCTTTTATGGTCAAATAAGGGTTGAGGTTATTTAGTGATATATCGTAGATTGCTTGTTGATAGATGGAAAAATCGTTAGCATTAATATTTAAAAAAAGCGCACGAACAACATTTGAAATAGGAATCAAAATAATTAAAAAACATAAAAAGAAAAAAATAAAATGCTTATAATTTGTAATTTTCGTAAAGAATTGTGGCAATTTTTTCACTACTAAACCCATCCCCAAAAACATTATTTACAAATCTATTGACCTTTGTTTTGCTAAGATTATTGGCCCAAACCAGTGTTTCAAAAAATTCTTTTGTATCAAAACTTGTTAATTTTGCAATGCCAATATCTACTGCTTCCATCCTCTCTGTTGTTTTTCTACAAACAACCACAGGAATATTGAGTGTAGCGGCCTCCTCTTGAATACCACCAGAATCAGTAATAACAAATCTAGAATTAAGAATTGAGTGAGCAGTTTCCAAATAATTTAATGGTTCTAATAAAGATATTTGAGGATGATCATTTAATATTTTTTGCGCCCAAGGGCGGGCAACATTATTAGGATGCATGGGGTATACTATATGAATATCTTTATTAACATTTACATACTCTTTTAAATTTTCAAACCAACGAATAACTGGTTCTCCCTCTGATTCTCTTCTATGGGCCGTAAGAAGGACGATAGACCGTCCACAATCTTTTGTCTGCTGAACTATTTTTTCAATTTTCTCTGGTATTTTTTTAAGTAGCATTGATCTAAAGGCATCTATGCCAGTATTACCTGTTACAAAAATATTTTTCTCACTAACACCTTCTCTTAATAAAATATCTCTGGCCCTCTCTGTTGGAGCAAAATGAATGGTAGCAATTGATGAAATTATCTTTCGGTTGGCCTCTTCTGGAAAAGGATTATAAAGGTCATGAGTACGAAGGCCTGCCTCATTATGAGCGATATTTATCTTATGTAAAAATGAAACCCACGCGGCCATCGCCGCTGTAGTAGTATCACCTTGAACAATTACCCATTTGGGTTTTGCTACTCCTTCCTTTGAAAAAATTTCACTAAACTTAGATATAATTTTTGAAGAGATATCTGCAGGAGTTTGCGCCTCACTCATTAAATCAAAATTATAATCTAATTGAAGGTTAAATTGTTTTAGAGCATCAGTTAGAAGTTCTCGATGTTGACCGCTACCAATTAAGGCAACTTTGTCACCCCCGAATTTTTCTTTTAAAGCATTATAAAGCATCGCCTGTTTTATAACTTCAGGTCTCGTTCCTACAATCACCCATATAGGTTTAGATGTTGTGTCTTCTTGTTTGTTCACTATTTTTCTTCTTCTTTTGCTTTTTCTATTCGGGGGAAAAGTATCAAGCTTTCTCCAATATTAAAACGAATATTAAAGTCAAAAACCGCTAAACTAAATAGATTTTGATTTTGAAGTGAAAAATATTCAAAAAATTTATTTGTAATTGTTGGAATCACAGGAGTCAAAGCAATAGTTGCAATCCTCAAAGATTCTAAAGTTAAATAAAGAACTTGTTTTAAGCGAGGAGCATTCTCTTCGCCCTTCAATCCCCAAGGGGCCATCTTTGTAAAATAACGATTCACCTCTGTTAAAAAAGCAAACACAGTATCAAGGGCAAAATTAAATTCAAAGCAATTCATTTTCTCGATATATTTATCTATAAAATCCATGCGCGCCAAAAGCTCTTTATCATCATCGCTTAATTTACTTTTATCAATGCCATCAATAGAAGTTATATTATTTTTCTTGGCCAATCCTAGAGTACGATTAAGTAAATTACCATAATTGTTGGCCAAATTAGAGTTATAACTTTCAATCAATAAATCCTCTGAAAAGGTAGAGTCACTGCTTGGATTTATCGAATGAAGCATGAAATAGCGAATAGGACTGGCCCCATATTTTTCAAGTAACATCATAGGGTCTATAACATTTCCCTCTGATTTTGACATTTTTTGTCCAGAAGCGGCCAATACAAACCCATGAACAAATATTTTCTTTGGCAACTCTAGTCCTGCACTCAAAAGCATTGCCGGCCAGATGGCGGCATGAAAACGTAAAATATCTTTTCCGATAATGTGAATTTGGCAAGGCCATTCTTTAGCAAATCTCTCCTCATCATGGCCATGGCCTGCTCCCGAAATATAATTTACCAAAGCATCACACCACACATAAATTACATGATTTGTGTCCCCTGGAACTTTAATTCCCCACGGAAGAATATCTGCAGGTCTTGAAAAGCTCACATCTTGAAGCCCGCTTTTAACAAATGATAAGATCTCATTTTTTCTGCTCTTAGGAATTATTTCATACTGATCACTTTCAATAATGGCGGTGATCTGATCTTGATATTTTGATAATCTAAAAAAATAATTTTCTTCCTCTACAATTTTTGGAGTTTGATTTTGATGATTAGGGCATTTACCACTATCATCTAATTCGCTCTCAGTTTTAAAAGATTCACAACCAGCACAGTAAACTCCCTTATAATTTTTTTTATAAATATCACCTTTGGCCAGCAACAATTTCCACATCTTTTCCACAGAAGGAAGATGCATTTTTTTATCGGTAGTTCTTAAAATTCTATCATGAGAAACGCCTAAGGCCTCAAACATTTTCAAGAAGTGCTGATAGTTTTGATCAACTAATTCCTGGGGAGAAATTTGCAATTTAGTTGCAGTATCATATATCTTCACACCATGTTCATCAGTTCCAATTTGAAAGACAACATCTTCACCCTTCATTCTATTAAAGCGAGCGACCGCATCGACTTGAACATACTCTAATAAGTGGCCTATATGAGGAGGGCCATTTAAATAAGCAATCGCATTGTTAATATAAAACTTTTTCTTTATTTCATGTGTTGAGCTCGAATTCATAATTATTTTTCCACCTAAAATTAAAAATATTAAGAATTGATAATATAATAGAAAAGAGAAAGAAGAGGAAGAAGAGAAAGAAAAGAAGAAGGGAAAGAGTTTGTTTTTAATTAGAAGATTTAATAAAAATCTTAATTTAAATCAAATGGTTGACCGGTGGCCTTCAAAACACTCTGCCATAATTCGCTCTCAAGTGAAATCACATTTCTTCCTGAAGTGGCCACTTTCAAAGGGAGATGGGTAAAAGATCCTTTCCAATAACCGATGGCCATTCCTGTTTTGCCGGCCATCGCTGCGTCTACAGCGTAGCTTCCTAATTGTCCAGCAAATACTGCATCCGTAGGATAAGCTGGGGCACTTCTTATAATATAACTGGGATCAATATATTTTAAATTAAGCTCCATATTTTTTGATTTAAAATGTTCTAATAATGCTTGTTCTAAATAATGGCCAATATCATTTAATTTAGCGTTTCCCGAAGCATCAGTTTTTTTCTCATTTGCTTTGAAAAATTCTTGGCCTGCTCCTTCCGCCACTACAATCACAAGATGTCCTCTGGACTCTAATCTCTTTTCTGCAAATTTTAGAACTGTTTCAATTTTAAATTGTTGTTCTGGTATCAAAACCATATTTACTTCTCTAAGTGCTAAGGCCGCATAAGCGGCGATAAAACCTGAGTGACGTCCCATTAATTTCACTAGGCCAATACCATTTGGTGCACCGATTGCTTCCACATGGGCCCTAGTTATGGCCATTGCTGCTTCTGAAAAAGCAGATTCAAAACCAAAAGTTTTATCTACACAAAGTAAAT
>JADGAM010000252.1 GCA_015232015.1 Oligoflexia bacterium
GAGTGTGCTAATTGTGGTGAATGTAGTTCTGCTGGTTATATTTCCATCTCTTCACTTAGGTATGCTTTAAGACCTTTGGCCAAACCTACTCTTTCTCAAAATAGTTTTAATCAAAATCTTTTTGCCACTCTTACAATTGATACTCCAGAACGACCTCCCTGCGTTTAATTCCTAATCTGTTTAATATTACTTAAAATTTCTTACTGTGCATTATCTTAAAGCAAAGGAATACTTTCATGAACAAGTATCATGTGTATCTATTTTCTATTTTCGTAACATCTTTGTTTGTACCAGATCAAGCTTATTCTTCTTGTGAATCGCCATCAACTGCAATTGAAGTTGTAAACTGTATTCGAAGTAATAGTCCTGATATTAAGCAAATCATAAATGAACAATCTCAAACGGAAAAGCTAAGAGGAATAGCTACACGAAGACCTAATCCAAAGCTAGAAACTCAATCGACAATTGGGCGTAATCGTAATAATGGTCCAGATGTTTCAGGTAGCAATGATAAGCTTTATAATATTGAAATGGCCCTTATCTGGCCGATAGAACTTGGAAATAAAGTAGAAGCACGATTAAAAGAAGCAGAAGCAAAAATTAAGCAAGTTCAAAGCGACATATTAAAGGTAGAGGCGGAAGTAATTCTACAAACAATTCTTGGCATTCAGCGATTAAGACAAATTAATAAAGAAATGAAATTATTTGAAGAGTCTATAGCAACTTATAATAATCTAGTTCGGCAATATCGATTAAGAACTCATCTTTCATCCGAACAAAAGGTTTCGAAGTTAGTTTTTGAGCTAGCTAAAGAAGACATTGAATTGAAAATTACAAGTTTGTTAAAAGAGCAAAAAAGTTTAGATGAATTCTTTTTAAAAGCAGGTGTTCAATCGGCCCATCTTAAGAAAGTATTAGCGAAATCAATCTATCCAGATAAACTACCTCCCATATCGAATGAAAAAATAAACAACCAACATTCACCCAATATACAGCGGTTAAATGCCGATAAAGAACTTTCAATTGCAGAATTAAAGGTTGCCAGAAGTATTTCTTGGCCTGATATAGAAATAGGGCCTGTATTGTCTTATCAAAGTGAGGGCGATAGTAAATCTCAGTCGATTGGTTTTCAACTAAGCATTCCATTACCATTTTCAGATTACAATAAGGCCGGACATGAATATGCTTCAAGTGGACTAGGCAAGGCCGAATCTAATCTCAATATTCAATTAAAGAACGAAGAAATTGAACGAAAACAACTGATCCAAACCTATAAAGATCTTATTCAATTACTATCTAAAGTTCCAAATGATAAAGCACTTGCAAGTAGAAGCATCGAAATTAAAAGATTAGCTGTTCAAGGATTGGTTTCTAGTTCTTTGATTATTGAAACTCATCGACAAGAAATAGAATTCATACAAGATCGTAATCAACTTGAAATACAGGCATTAGAGGCCTGGTTGAAACTGCAAATGCTTAATGGAAATATTACCAAAGAATCTACTTTACGGGAGGTTTTGTGATGCCACTAAAAAAATTTTTTAATTTTAAAATCAATTTCGTAGCCAATTTTATTATAAGATTATCAATGATATTGATAATTATTTATTCTACTTCAAATTTATTTATTTACGCTGGAGTAGTTTCTGATACACGTTTCGGGGCCGATCAGGCGGTAGTGGCATTTACTGAAGAAGATGGGTTTAAATTATCCGAGCGGGCCAGTAAAACTTTGGGAATAAAATTTATACCAATCCAAGGTCAAAAACAATTTACAACTCATAAAAGTGCTTTAGTGAAAATTAAGGCCACTAAGGGTGTCTACAGACGGTATGAAGGGTGGATTTCTTATGTTTTGATTAACGATGTGAAAATTGATGGAGAGAAAATAACTTTTTCCTCAGATGATTTACAATCTGGAGATGAAGTTGCAATAAGTGGGACTGATTTTTTGCGAATGACAGAAGTCGATTTAACAACCAGTACAGTAGCAGGCTGTGCACATTAGTGCCTACTAAATAGCTTCACTTGTTTGTGACGATAATGGTGATAAAAAAGGATCGAATATGATTGCATCTATAGTTAGGTTTTCAATTAAATTCCGCTTCTCAGTTATTCTTTTTACTCTACTTGTTTCTCTTCTTGGTTGGTATAGCTTACGAAATCTTCCTATTGATGCCGTACCTGACTTAACTAACATCCAAGTTCAGGTAAATACCATCGTTTCTGCACTCACTCCTGATGAGATAGAGCGTACGGTGACTGTCCCTATTGAGGCGGCCGTAAACGGAGTAGCAGGTGTCACTCAGGTGAGATCACTTACTCGCTTTGGGCTTTCCCAAGTAACAGTTGTATTTGAAGATGATGTCGATATTTATAAAGCACGCCAACTTGTTTCAGAAAGATTGCAAACAGTAACTTCAAGTTTACCTAAGAATGTACAACCTCAACTAGGTCCAGTAACCACCGGTCTTGGAGAAATACTTCACTATACTATTGATGTTGAGAAAACTGCAATAGGAGAGGAAGAAAGATTAAAACAGTTGATGGAAATTCGCGCGATTCAAGATTGGCATGTGAAACCTCGATTGCTTACAATCAAAGGAGTAGCAGAAGTAAATACAATAGGTGGATATGAAAAGCAGATTCATATTCGTCCCAATATAGAAAAAATGGCAAAATTTGGGATTCACTTTGATGATATTAAAGAAGCAATTGAGAAGGCCAATCGCAATGTGGGCGGTGGACCAGTTGAACAAACAGGAGAACAAATCCTAGTCCAAGGTAATGGATTGTTTTTATCATTTGCGGATATTCAAACTGTACCAGTTAAAAGATTAGAAAATTTTAAAACAATATCAATTGGTGATATAGCTGAAGTCGGTATTGGTAAAGAACTAAGAACTGGAGCTGGTCTTTACAATGGAAAAGAGGCGATAATTGGAACTGTACTAATGCTTATGGGAGAAAATAGTCGAATCATTTCCCATAGAGTAGCGGAGCAACTTGAAACCATTAAGAAAGGACTACCTGAAGGATATAAGCTTAAAGTATTATATAATCGCTCAGATTTAGTACAGGCCACTCTCGGTACGGTAGAGCATAGTCTCCTAGTTGGTGCTACTCTAGTGATTGTAGTTCTCTTTTTGCTTATTGGAAATATCAGGGCCGCAATAATAACCGCCATCGTTATTCCAATTTCATTGCTTCTAACTTTTATTGCCATGAAAAGATTTGGAATTTCTGCAAATCTTGTAAGCCTGGGAGCTCTTGATTTTGGAATTATTGTAGATGGGACGGTGATCGTTTTAGACAATTGTGTGAGACGGATTCAAATGCAGGCCAACTTATTAAAACGAAAACTTGATCCAGCAGAAATAAAGAAAACCATCTTTGAAGCTACCATAGAAATTAGGAAATCAGCAGGTTTTGGTCAGATAATTATCGTGGTTGTATTTTTACCAATCTTTGCTTTTATAGGTATTGAAGGAAAAATGTTTAAACCGATGGCCGCAACTTTTATTTTTGCCATTCTATCTGCAACCATCTTGTCGTTTTCTTTTATTCCTGCTCTCGCCTCATTATTGCTAAAAGGAGATACTAAAGACCATGAACCTTTCTTGATGCGAAAGTTTCAAAAACTTTATACTCCTATTTTAAATTTAGGTCTTAAGTTCCGTGCAATCGTGCTTACTTTCGCCGTTATCAGTGTAATCTTAGGTGGTATTCTTTTTTCTAGATTGGGAGGTGAGTTTCTTCCTCAACTTAGCGAAGGATCCCTAGTTATTCAATTTATTAGACCCGTAAATGCAGGACTCTCTCACTCAGTGGCGCTAGAAGAACGGGCCCACAAAGTCCTACTTAGATTTCCCGAGATTGAGCATGTCTTTGGTCGCATTGGTACTGCGGAAATTGCTACTGATGCTATGGGGGTTAATGTCTCAGACGCTTATGTGATGTTAAGGTCTAATAAAGAGTGGCCTTTAATAAATGGAAAAAGACGGACAAAAGATATTCTTATTCAAGATATCACCAAAGAACTTAAGGCCGAATTACCAGGACAAAGGCTTATGATAAGTCAACCAATTCAATTAAGGTTTAATGAGCTGGTTGAAGGGACAAGGGCCAATGTATCTCTAAAAATATATGGAGAAGATCAAAAAATAATTACTGAATATGCACAAAAGATTGCTGATGTAATTAAGGTTATTCCAGGGGCCGGAGATGTTGAAGTAGAAGCAAAGGGATCGGTTTCTGTTCTTGGTATCAGACCTAATGGCCATGAATTGCAAAAATTGGGTGTATCTTCCTCAGAAGTTTTGGATGCTATTGAAAAAGCGATTGGAGGAGAGGAAGTTGGTGTTTTTTACGAGAATATGAGACCTATACCTATTATTGTTAGACTTAGTGAAAATGATCGTTCTGATTTAGATAAGATCAATCATCTACCAATTGGGATTGATGGAGAGACAACGGTACCATTAAAGGAATTAGCACAAGTACATTTTAAACCCTCTTTTAGTTCTTATACTCGAGAACAAACAAAAAGACGAATCGCAGTTCTTATTAATCCCCGAGAAAGAGATACTGCCAGCTTTGTTAATGAGGCGATGGTGAAGGTAGAAAAAGAAATAAAACTGCCACCTGGATATTATCTTGAATGGGGAGGCAATTTTAAAAATCTTCAAGAAGCACAATCTCGTCTTATGGTCCTTGGACCGGTGGCCTTACTTCTGGTTGCAGTTATGGTTTTTTTTGCATTTAAAAATGTTGCACAAACAGGATTAATATTTATTTGTATTCCTCTTGCTCTTATTGGTGGAGTACTGGGACTTATGATCAAAGGACTTCCCTTTAGCATTTCAGCGGGAGTTGGATTTATAGCTCTTTCAGGTATTGCAGTTCTAAACGGAGTTGTTCTTGTTAATTACTTTAATGATCTACGAGAGCAAGGCCTAAAGGGCGAGGCCCTAGTAAAAGAAGGAACTGCTCTTAGACTTAGACCTGTTCTTATGACTGCATTAGTGGATATTTTTGGTTTTATTCCTATGGCACTTTCTACTGGAGTAGGCTCTGAAGTTCAAAAACCGTTGGCCTGTGTAGTAATTGGTGGAATCATATCTTCAACAATTTTAACTCTAATAGTTCTTCCTGTTTTATCACTTGTCTTTGAATCACGACTTTATAATAGAAAATCAAAACTAGTACCTCAACCAGCAAGTTTTTTCACCTAAACAGCTTGCTCATACCTGGGTAAAAACGTTAACCTTAGATGAAAAAACTTACTGGTTGAGGTACTAGTTACAGGAACTAGTGAAGAAGTATTAACTAATAATTAAAGGAGAATTTTATGTTACTAAAGAATTGGATGATTGTCATAGTAGTTGCATTAACAATGACCATCACAGCATCCCCTGCTTCTTATGTTGGAGCAGAGGAAGTAGAAAAAGTGCAAACAGCGGTTACAGAAAAAGTGCTAACAAAGGAGGTCGCTACAAAAGAAAATTCTAAAGATAATAACGGTAAGAAGGTCCGTAAGAAAAAAATTAAAATGTGTGATGAATGTGGAAAACCTGAAAATCAATGTGAGTGTAAAGGACACAATAATTAATTAGTCGCCGACGCGAAAGTGACAGTATTTTCATTCATATGAATATGCATTGGGACCTGCAGGTCCTTCGCTCACACTTTCATAGTTAAATGTATAAAAAGTAATTCCCGCAATTTGGAAAGGAATAGAATCCTTTTTAAGTTGTCTTGGTCCCCAATTTCCTTTGTAGTCAACCCAGGAAAAATTTTTACTCTTTTCATTATCAAATGAAAGGAGTTGATAATTTTTAAAGGCACTCCAACTTATTCCTTGGCCACAATTATTTTTACTATAGAGAGCAAATTCAACAAACTTACTATCATTCCAAGATGCTAATTCGTGATACTG
>JADGAM010000253.1:0-4259 GCA_015232015.1 Oligoflexia bacterium
TTCCATTGTATCTTTAACAATAATAGAATTTGTTCTAGTCTCTTGAGAGATTGTCCCTCTATCTTTTGTTAAATATTTTTCTAAAAGTTCACTTAATTCATCTAATTCAGCAAAACTTATGGGAAAAATTCTTGTTACGAGTGGTTCTTGTTTTTCATTTAACTCTTTTACTTTTGCCTCTCTTTCTTTTTCTTCCGTTGCTTTGGCCAGCGTAGTAATATTAAGTATATTTCCAGTTTTTTGTGCTACTAATTTTCCCAAATTTAAAATAATATCTAAGGCCTGATCCCAAGGAATATTTGTCAATGCAAGAGTATAAGAAGGAGCTTTTGCTACTTCTTCGTCTAAAATAAGATTAAATCCAGAAGCATCACGAATTAAATTTAAAAGTGCAACTAAACTAACGTTTTTCACATTAATAGAAATTTTTTTTCCAACATATTTTTTAGGTCCCGAGAGTGTTAGATTATCTAAAATATCTTCAATAGAATCACTTTTTGGTACATTTAACTTTGTTTTATCTCCTCCACCTTTAACTATTTTTGGTTCCTCTTTTTTGGCGGCCTCGACAGTTGCTTTACTAAAAGCACCAAATCGATTTTCAACATTTAATATTATTTTTTTATCTTTCCTCTCAATAGCAGCACGAACATTATCTCTTAATTGTATTGCTACTCTTAAATCTTCATTCGATTCAGAACGCTTATAAGGTGATACCATCACAACACTACCGGAAAATTCAGAGGTATCAAAAGCTCGAAGAATTCTTTTCTTTGCTTGTACATTTTGAAAATCTAGAATGATTTGTTTATCTTCCGCCAAATGAAATTTATTACATTTAACATTTGCTTGATCAAAAGAAAATTCAAGTTTAGCGATCTCTCCCTCTTGAAAAAAATCAATCGCCAGTAATTCAGAAGCAATTATTTTCCCATTATAAGCAAGGATAAAAAATAACAAAAAAAATAATCGAGGAAATAATAAGTGAAAAAAATACGAAGATCTGTCAATTATCTTTGGGTGTAAGTTCATAATTTTCATCCATGAAAATTAAAACATACTATCCTAGTATGTCTATTATATTATTTTTAACTACATTTTATCATACTTTATCTTTGTTTGTAGTTTCTAAAAAAAATACCTTAATTTTTATTTTTTATAGAAGGAGAGGGTGGTGAATTAGATGCACTACCTAATCCCTTATTAATTTCTAATTTTCCTTCTACAATAGGTAAAATTGTTTCAAGATATTCTTCTTGTCCATAAACGTTAGTAATTTTTTCAACTAATACAACTCCGCCGGGAAGAATCGCCTTAATTTCTGCTTTATCTTCACCTAAAGTCATACCTTCCCTTAATACTATTACTGGTGGCCCATCCATCCCTGACAATTTATTCCCGCCTTCAGCTCCACCGCCAGTTGATTCTGATCCATTATTAATGGATAAACTTTTTGATATTGTCGCCAAGGCCCTTCTATCTTTACCCATCAAAATTCCAACAATTTTTATATCATCTAAGGGCACATTATCTATTGAAGGAAGATTAGTGAAAATTCCATCTTTTAACATTCCTTCTTGCATTATTTGAGTTCTATCTTCGTTTGAGATAATTGGTCTTCTAAAAGGATCTCTTAAATTTATTGGATCTCGAATTTTAGTTTTATTTTTAAAAAACTCTTCACCTTTTTTTATAACCGCTTTCTCTTCTTGAGCATATGTAATAAATGTGATCTGTGTAACAGTCATAAGAACAAATATAGTGATGAATGTGGTAATAAGTAAATTCTTGATTTTATTAATCACCTAGTCCATCTCCCGATTTTGATTTGTCATTTTCATTTTTGTCTTTATTTTTGCTTTTGTTCTTATTTTTATTTGTGGTCGCTCCAGCGGCCGCAGATTTTTCGAGCTCTTTCTTTCCAGTTTCTACTTCAGCAAATTTTTCTTTTCCATATGCTGGATTATATCTAAATGCCTCCATAACACTTGAGAGTTTTAACCTTTGAAACCTTCCTTTATTCTTGCCAGAAACTGGAGATAAAGCCAAAGAATTAACATTAAGCAAGCGATCAGAGCTTGATAATCTTTCAAAAAAAACTAAAAATTGCAAATATGTACCTTCCCCTTTAACTTCATATTGTTTAGCAAAGTAAAAATCTTTTTCCTCTTCTTTCAATGGAGTCAAATTAATATTTTTAATATTCATGAAATTTGCTTCTTTTGAAAACAAATCAAGAATCTCGCTATCAGAAATTGTATTGGGTAATTGTTGTTGTACATTTTCAATTTGGGATGAAACCTCTTTTATTCTAGCTTTCGAGGCCTCCAAGTTCTTTTCAAATTCTAATGCCTTTTTATTTCTTCGTTTATTATCATCTATTTTAGCATTAACATCAGCTAACTCTTGATTAATTTTAGAGTATTCTTCTTGTGTTGAGGTAAAAATCTCAAAGGAATTATATAAAACTTGAGCAAGTATTATGAGTTGAATATTTTTTACGAAGAAATTTAAAAATGATTTCATCTATTCATATCTCATTTATTCATATCTTGTTATTGTCGCTTTAATCTTAAAAAACTCAGATCTTTTATTTGTATTTTCTGATTGCATTCCTGTTCCTGAATCCTCTAACTTAACGTTATTTGCTCCAAAAAAAATAGACTCTTTTAAATTATCAATAAATTTTCCAATACTTTTATAAGACATGGCCTGTCCTGTAACAGTCAATTGGTCATTTGTTAATTCAATATTATCAACCCATACATCCTCTGGTAAATTTTTTGCAATAAATAGCAACATATTCATGGGATTTTTCTTAATTTTAATAATCTTTTTTACAACTCCTAATTTTTCATTTAACTTCAATTCTTGCTTTTCCAGTAATTCCACATCTTGTTTAACGCCTTCTAGCTTTTTTCCTTCCTCAATTGTCTTTTCTAATTCTTGTTTTGCAGTATCTATTTTAGACTGATGTACTATATTGTCTTTTTTCCAACCATTTTCATAAATAGTTCCCCTAAGCATATCAAAAATAAGCACGATTATAATCCATTTGAAATTTATTAAACCTAAATCTACTCCCATTATAACTGGAAGTTTAAATTGTTTCTTGGTTCCAATCAGGTTGACTTCAATCATTTTTTATTTCCTTATTCTTCTTAATGCCAACCCTAAGGCCACACATCCACATGCAGCTATATAATTAAGTTCCATTTCATCGAAGTCTTTTTCGTTATAGCTCATGCTCTCGAATGGATTTATTTGAACTATCGGTACACCAACTGTTCTCTCTAAACCTTCTAAAAAACCAGGGGTGAGTGATGCCCCTCCTGTAACATAACAACAACCCAAACTAACATCATTTGCAGCTGTCATAAAAAATGTTAGTGTCTTTTTAATTTCTCCTAAAAAATTTTCAAGATTCACTTTGATTATTTCTGCAATTTCTTCAGGTATATTACCATTTTCATCACCACTAATTTTTAAATCTTCCGCCTCATTATAACTTAAACTCATTTGCCGCTGAACTTCTTCAGTTATTACAACTCCTCCTATTGACATCTCTCTAGTAAAAACAATTGTTCCCTTATGAAAAATTAAAATATTTGTTTTTTGAGCACCAAAATCAATTACTAAAATTCCATCTTTTTCTTTTTTAATCTTATCCGCATATAAAACTTCAAAAACATTTGCCAAAGCAAATAAATCCAAATCAACAATTTTTAATTTTAAATTTGCTGCCTTAATTAATGTTCCATAGCTTTCTACAACATCTTTTTTCGCTGCTGCCACCATCACATCAACTCCACCACCAGGATTTCTATCCATAATTGAATAAGACAAGACACTTTCTTCCGCGCCAAAGGGAATATATTGTTCAGATTCCCAAGTAACTTGGTCGGTAATTTCCTCATCAGCTCCATCAGCGACTTGCAATCTTTTTGACATTGTATTAGGTCCTGACAAACCAATACATACTTGTTTATTTTTAGAAGATATTTTTGCAAAACATTCATTGATCGCATTTACAATCTCTTCCGGTTGCAAGATCTCATCTTCTATCAAACATCCCTCAGGTAAAAATTTATAAGCAAATTTTTCTAACTTAATTCCTTTTTTTCCAATACTAATCTCAGCTACCCGGATTGCACTTTGTCCGATATCAATCCCTATAACCTCGGTAGGTCCTATCTTTAATATTGCTTGTATCTGTTCAATAATATCGTCAATTTTTTGCATCTAAATTAGAATGTCCA
>JADGAM010000253.1:4290-5902 GCA_015232015.1 Oligoflexia bacterium
TAACTTCAATATAAAGTTTGCAGCAAGCAGTTGTAGCATAGTACTAAATTTATATTAGAAAGTTGTTTGAAAAAATCGGATATTAAATCGAATATTAAGTGAATCTAAAAAACCAATTTAGATGGTCAACAACTTAGAAACGTAGGAGTGGGAGTTTAATAATATTACATTGTACCTGATGGTTGAATAATTTGTTTTGGTTCATTAAATTCAAAAATATTTGCATGCCAGGTCTCAATTATTTTTCCTGTTTCAGAATCAATCTTTGCACTAAAGCTATTACTACTCCCATCAGAAAGCGTAGTTGATATTATAACTCTTTCAACAAACCGCCCTAGTCCATTACTTTCCAATTGAATAAATGAATCTTCCACTTCTATAGAAAATCTAGTTTTATTATTATTGGAATTTTTTAATTCAGATTTCAATCTATCTAACCATTCTTCACTATAATTATTTACCATAAATAATTTTTTATTATCATTTTTAAATCTATCAACACCTAAACCCAAAACACGCCTTCCATATCTTACAACTTTTAGACCATTTCTTTGTCGATCATTTCTTCGTAAATCACTTCTTTGCATTTGCTCTTTTTTTTCATTATCAATCTTATTTACTTTAAGAAAATTATTATTTGTTATAATGTTTTTTTTGTCTTCCATTTGAAATTCGGGATCTTTTGTTTTTACTTTTTCTATTTTTCCTATTTTTTCTTTTGCTTTTATTTTTTCTTTTTTTACATTCGTTTTAGAATTAGCTTGTTTGTTTTTGCCATCATTATTTTGAAATTGTTCAAAGATATTAAATACATCTTTAATTGAAAAATAGAATATACTCATTACTATAGAAATACCTAAAAAACTTAACAAAGCATTAGAAAAATTTGAATGTGTGTTCTTTTTTTTATTGTTATTCATTTTAATCATTCACCATTTTAATCAATCACCATAAATTTGAAATGAAAAATTTGAAATGGATTTCCTCCAGAATACTCATAATCTAAATAATCATCACCATCACTTCGGGTAGGATCATGCCAACAATCATCACAATTGGTAAATCTTGCTCTAAATCTGCAATCAAATGTCGTACCCGGTGGTGTTCGAGGATTTATTTCCATAATAACCATATGGCCACTGTTAAATTTAGGAGCAGTAGAAGCTACAGGTGTTCCATCTGCTGTGGCGGCCGCCACAATAGTGGCCGCCCAAGTACTTTTAGGATTTATTTTAGAAAAATATTGTTGTTCTGCCCCTGCTACAACTTTAATAAAACAATCATATGGAGAATCACTATAAAGACATTTATTCTGAGAAAGGCCTATATGTTTCATGAAGGCCTTTTGTGAAACCCATCTAGTCTCATTGTCATAACTTATTTGTACCATACAAATTGGCATTAACTTAGTTTGAGTTTTTGAGGCAGCACTAACTTCATGAACGGCCAAATTACATATGGCCGGAACACTGGCCGCGGCGGTTGATAACGAACAATCATGAATGCCATTAAGTCTTGTTATGTATCCACACTCACCAACTTGTGGAGTGCTTGTAGGAACTGGTGCTGCGCCCTCTGATGATAAGGGAAATTTATCTTCAAATGTATTACA
>JADGAM010000254.1 GCA_015232015.1 Oligoflexia bacterium
TTGTTACTTTTCTTTGGTATTAAATTGTCTATGATTTCGATCAATTGATATCGTCTGATGATTGATACGATTATTCCCAGTCCATCCAAATGTTTGACTTCAGTAGTATAATTTTGCTCCATAAACATCTCTCTATAACTGATCCTAGGTAATTATTGGAAGGTTGAAATGTGAGGTAAAATTGTCAGTGATTGTTTTTTTAGTCTACTGCGGAAGGTGAGTAATTCACGATCAAAGTGTAGTGATCGGTAAAAATATCCTAATGCTATTATAATGATGTTGATTATAGATATAATCAGCATTATAATGCTGATTATTGGATACCTGTAAAGTGATGACTATATATAAAATATATACATGTAATTTTTATCCAAAAATGAGAAAAAAATGAATAAAAATATTCACAGAACATTAAACATCAGTGAATTGCTTTCAAAAAAATCACACTTTCTTCTTGGGCCTAGACTTACTGGAAAAACAACTCTTATTAAAAATTCTCTTAAACACAATTTTCAGATTATAAATTTACTTGATTCAAAAACAAAAATTTTACTCTTGCAAAATCCTAGTGCTCTTGAAACATTAATCAATTTTGATAAATACCAGGGAGTTGTCATTGATGAAATCCAAAAAATACCAGAATTAC
Organism: Oligoflexia bacterium; assembly: GCA_015232015.1. Taxonomy (GTDB): domain Bacteria; phylum Bdellovibrionota; class Bacteriovoracia; order Bacteriovoracales; family Bacteriovoracaceae; genus JADFZW01. Next base: position 647 of record JADGAM010000254.1, read on the forward strand.
TTGATGAAGTTCAACGTTTAATTGATGAAAAAAAAATATCTTTTCTCTTAACTGGAAGTAGTGCAAGAAAACTAAAAAGAGCAGGAACAAATCTTTTAGGCGGAAGGGCCCGAACCGCTAATCTTTTTCCATTTACTAGCCATGAGCTTCCTAATCTCAAACTTGAGAGATATTTATTATATGGTGGATTGCCTTCTGTTTACTTATCTGATGAACCTCATGAAGAATTAATTGCCTACGTGGAAACCTATCTAAACGAAGAAGTTGAACAAGAGGCCAGAGTTAGAAATCTTGGAAATTTTAGTCGCTTTCTCAAGTCTGCAGCACTTACAAATAGTGAGCTTATAAATTTTGCAGCAGTCGCAAGTGATTCAATGGTCAGTGAATCTACCATCAAAGGATACTATCAGATTTTAAAAGATACTTTATTGGGTGATCTTTTAGAACCATGGAAAGAATCAAAAAAGAGAAAGGCCATTGTAACATCAAAATTTTATTTATTTGATACTGGTGTAAATAATGCAATTTTAGGCAGAACTTCTATTGAAAGGAATAGTATTGACTTTGGAAAAATGTTTGAGCACTTTATCTACATGGAAATTAAAGCGGCAAATTCGTATTTAAGAAAACATCAATCGCTTTGTTTTTGGAGATCTGTAAATGGGCAAGAAGTTGATTTTCTTATTGCAAATAAAATTGCCATCGAAGTAAAATCAAAAACAAATGCTTCGTTAAGAGATGCCCATGGTCTTTTAGCATTAAAAGAAGAAAAAGTTTTTAAAAAATATGTTTTAGTTTCTCAAGATAAGCTCATTCGTAAAGAAGAGAATATAGAATTTATTTATTATAAAGATTTTCTTAAATCTTTATGGGAAGGAGAATTTTTTTAAATTTAACTTTTCTTAAGCTTTGTTGCACGAATACGCACATATCTGGACATATTAAGGGATTGTGAGTAAAAAAGTTACTTTTTTGCTGATAATTGCCCCCATTTTTGTGCTATAATTGTTTAAAAATGGGGGCAATTATGTACAGAATACAGGAAGATTACCTAGATTTATGGTTTAAAAAGAAAAATAGACATCCTCTTATTATTCGAGGGGCCAGGCAAGTTGGTAAATCAACGCTTGTTCGATCTTGGTGTGAAAAAAATAAATTAGACCTTGTTGAAATAAATTTAGAAAAACATAGAAGACTTAACTCAATCTTTGAATCTCTTGACATGGATACGATTTTCAGAGAGATAGAGGCCATAGTTAAAAGATCTATACCAAGAAAAAAACATGATGAAAAAAAATCTAAAATTATTCTTTTTCTAGATGAGATTCAAGAAACACCAATGGCCATTCCTTCACTACGCTATTTTTTTGAAGAATATTCAAACATTCCAGTTATTGCAGCTGGATCACTATTAGAATTTACATTAAGTGATCATACTTTTGATATGCCAGTTGGCCGTATTGAATATTTACATATGGGACCCATGCGTTTTGATGAATTTTTAATTGCTTTAGAAGAGGATTTTCTACTAGACAGATTAATTAAAAATATAAAAAAAGGAAGTAAAATAGCAGAGACTGCTCATAAAGAGGCACTTACTTTATTTTGGCAATATCTTTTTGTTGGAGGTATGCCTGAAGCTATATTAAATTTTAAAGAAGAGAGATCTCTTCATGATGTTATACCAATTCATACAAACATAATTGATACTTTTCGTTCTGATTTTCTAAAGTATGCAAAAAAAAATCAATTGGAAAAAATAGAAAAAGTTTTTAATTTTGCTGGTCTACACGTTGGAGAAAAAATAAAATATAGTAATATTTCTCATGAGACACCTTCTCGAGATATCAAGAAATGTCTAGATCTCCTTTCTAAAGCAAAGATTATAACTCCCGTATATCATAGTGCTGCTCAATCTTTTCCATTAGAAAGACAAAAAGATGAAAAGGTTTATAAATTAATTCATCTTGATGTTGGTTTAATGAATCATATGAATGGAGTTACTCCTGAAAATTTAGGTGCATTAGGGGAGAGGAAACTTTTTCATCAAGGATGTATGGCCGAACAATTTGTTGGACAACATCTTCTTTCTTGGACTAGGCCATTTCTAGGGCCAAAGCTCTACTATTGGCTTCGAGAGGGGAAAATAGACAATGCTGAAATTGATTACCTTATAGAAGTTAATGGACAATTGTTGGCCATCGAAGTTAAATCAGGAAAGAGCGGAACACTTAGATCTCTTCATCAATGGAATAGAAGTACAAATTTATTATTACATAAGAAATCTATTCGTTTTGATCTTAATTTACCTTCAAAACAGCAAGTTGACTCTACTGAAGCTTCTTATGAGCTTATTTCAAGACCTATATATCTTGCTCCTTGGACGATTTTAAATGATGAAGGCAAAAAAGTAATATAATTAAAATAATTTATTTACAGCAAGTAAGTTTGTAATTTTACATTGATTTAAATTAATAAATTAAACTAAAACTTTATTTATAAATAATTTAAATTTTAAGAAGGTGTTCTCCGAACAGAAGAGAACTCGAGAGAAAAACATCATAAAGGGATTAATTTGAAGGCCATAAAAAAAAGTGAAACTTTAAGTATGCACTTGGTGCCGAATGATTCTACTACTTCGACTGAAGAAGAAAAAAATGCAGAAGAGGGGCCAGATGAATTGCCGCCAATACCGTGCTTTAATATAATTGATGAGATAGAAAATACGCAAAGGCATTCGTTGTTAAAGGTTCTAGGGGTAGGGGCCATGGGGCAAGTTCATTTAGCGCTCGATAATAAGCTACAACGAAAAGTTGCTTATAAGGAAATTCTTAATATCCATAAAAATGACAATACAATTTTATCCCGCTTTTTAAGAGAAGCACAGATCACCTCCCAATTAGAGCACCCTAACATTGTGCCAATTTACGGTCTAGAAAAAGAGTCATCCTCCTCTTGGGCCTATACGATGAAAGTGGTTAAAGGTAAAACGCTTAAAGATATTATTAAAGAAAAAAAAGAATTATTAAAATCAAAAAATAAAAACAACAATATTTCTACTCAATATTCATTAGAAACATTTCTAGATATTTTTTTAAAGGCCTCCGATGCCATGGCCTATGCCCACAGTAAAGGTGTTATTCATCGAGATCTAAAACCTACAAATATTATGTTAGGTGACTATGGCGAAGTATATGTTGTAGATTGGGGGCTGGCAAAAGTTGTAAAGTCTACTAATGAATGCACTGAATACGCTGAAATAACTGAGACAACGAAGGATCCTGATTTCTCACCAATTAATACCATCTTCGAGGAAGATACAACCTTAGAAAAAACAATCTACGGTCAACTGCTCGGTACTCCTCGATATATGTCTCCAGAACAAGCAAAAGGAGATAACGAGAACTTAGACTCAAGAAGTGATCAGTTTGCATTGGGACTTATCTTATATGAGCTTTTGCTTTTAGAGGAAGCATACGATGGGAAAAATCTATTGACAATAATTGAGGATGCCTCTTACGCCAAAATCAAACCCATAAAAAAAACCATCAGTTCTCTTAGTCCTGTTAATCCAGCTAATTCATCATATTTAAAAGTTCCTCAGGAACTTCAATTAATTTTAAGTAAAGCTCTTTCCCTGGAAAAAGATGATCGTTACTCAAGTGTGCAAGCTTTCAACGATGACATTCGTAAATTCTTGCATAATGAAGCGCTTTCTATTTATCCCGATTCATTTTTCAGAAGTCTAGTTCGTTGGATCAGCAAGCATCGATTACAGGCCTTAAGTATAATTTTAAGTCTTGTTCTTTTAACAGTAGCAGTTTTTGCCACCAGCATTTATCGCCATAAAAAATTATTAATTGCTTCGGAAGAGCGGGTAGCGCACTTAACACATCACCAGGAAAAAATTTCATCCCATGCTAGCAACATTGATAAACGCTTTGGCCAATATGAATCATATCTCAAAACACTAGCAGGACTTGTAATATACACATTGGAATCAGGTCAAGATAGAGATGATCCAATATTTGGAGTTAATGAATTTGTTCCAAATGATTTTAGTTATTCCACTAGGTATAGATCTCCGGTAAGTACCGAGAGCGCGTATTGGGGATTAAAAGTTGCAAACACCGACATCAATAGATTAACCACATTGGGACCAATGTTAAAAAGAACTCTTTTTAACAGTCACCTATTCGATATAGATAATAATTTATTACCCAGCAATTCATCCAAAGAAATAGTAGTAGATCAAGTTATCCGCGAGCAAGGAACTCCTCTGACCTGGGTTGTGTTAGGGTTTACGAATGGTTCCTATTCTTTCTATCCTGGTGAACCAACGCAGGTAAAAGAATATGATCCGCGGATTCGTCCTTGGTACCAATCTGCTAAAATAAATAATAGACTAACCTGGGGAGCACCTTACATTAGTAGTAGAGGTATGGGAGTCATGCTGCCAGTTAGTATGCCAATATATTCTTTTCGAAATGAATTTAGAGGCGCCATCGCATTAGAATTTGATTTCGATTATATTGCTAAAAAGGTGTTGAGCTTTAATCATCCTCTGGCCCGTGATAGTTATTTGCTAGATTCTAAAGGGAGGATATTTGTAAGCACTAATTTCAATAATATTAATAAAGAAACTCTTGGTAATACTTCTGATAAATTTAGGCCGGGAATCGTTCATGACCCTTTAAACCTTAAAATCTATTCCGAACCTTCTCTATTAAAGGAGTTCGCTGATAGAAAAACTAACGGTCATATAATAAAATCTTCTAATTCCCGTTTAGTTTTTTTTCAAAAATTAAACACTATTGATTGGTACTATGTTGTGGAGTTTGATCCTTTCGCTTATCTTTTATAAAAATAGAAGAGGTCCCAATAATTTATTAAAATATTACAATGGAAATTTGACATGAAACCTATGTATAATAGATACCTTATTCCAATAATCAATGAACTTGCAACTACCATAAAAAAGATGATTATTTCATCATAAAAGTTTTAGGCCCTGTCGTGTTTAAGAATTCCACAATCTTTGCTCCACACTTCCTTCAAACCTCCATTACACGTATCACCTCTAACAACACTTTCTACAAATGGAACTACTCAAGTGTGCAAGCTTTCAACGATGACATTCGTAAATTCTTGCATAATGAAGCGCTTTCTATTTATCCCGATTCATTTTTCAGAAGTCTAGTTCGTTGGATCAGCAAGCATCGATTACAGGCCT
>JADGAM010000255.1 GCA_015232015.1 Oligoflexia bacterium
ATATTCATTACTCTTTCGATCCACGAAATACAGATGCACAACTTACCTATTGGATTACCAGATCTATTTTAGAAAATGATCTCTCTATCATTGCTGATGGGCAGGTGACTTCCTTAGATATCCCAGGAACTCGCTATCTTGATTATTTATTACCAGGTTTAATTGCTATGGGGGTGATGATGTCTTGCATGTGGGGTATTAGCTATGGCCTAATTGAAAGACGGGCCAAGAAGCTTTTACGTCGACTTGTTGCTACTCCTATGAATAAAAGCTATTATCTTTTATCTATTATTTTTGCTCGAATTATCTTTGGTCTCATTGAAAGCGCGGCACTTATTATATTTGCTTTTTTATTTTTCGATTTTAAAATATATGGAAGTTGGTCACTAGTTTTACTTTTATTTTTGATTGGTCATTTTGCATTTAGTGGTATTGCTATTTTAGTGGCCGCAAGAACAACTACAATTGAAACTGGAACAGGGATAATAAACGCAATTACAACTCCGATGATTGTGCTTTCGGGAATTTTTTTCAGTTACCAGCACTTTCCTAATTTGGTTAAATCTATTGTTTCCATTTTACCACTTACCATGGTTGTAGATTCTTTTAGAAAAGTAATGTTAGAAGGAGGAGGTATGCAATCAATACAAACAGAATTAGGAGGATTAGTTCTTATAGGCGTTTTTTGTTTTGCAGTGGGGTTAAAAATATTTAAGTGGTATTAAATACTATTTTTATTCTCTAATTAGTCGCCGGCACTTTCGCGCCAGTAACTAATTAGATACATCCTAAGTATAATCTCCAAAATCATGATAACACTTTCATCTTAAATATATTTGTTATAGTTATAAATATAAAATATTTCCCAACATGCTCTAAGACTATGAAAATCAAATGGAAAAATATATCCTTAATTTAAGAAAAGAATATGCTGACATACCTCTTTCTCTTAAAGAGTTATCGAAAAATCCCCTTAAACAACTAAAACATTGGTTAAATGATGCTATTAAGGAGAAGGTAGTTGAAGCAAATATTATTACTTTGGCAACCGTATCTCGAAACAATCGTCCATCTATACGAGCAGTTTTGATGAAGCAATTGAACAGTAAAGGAGTGATCTTTTTTACAAATTACAATAGCAGAAAAGCAAAAGATTTAGAGTTTAATCCATACGCTGCTATAAATATTGTTTGGAGAGAAATTGGCCGGCAGGTAAATATAGAAGGGAAAATAAAAAAAATATCACAAAAAGAAAATGAACGATATTTCAAGCTAAGAACATATGAAGCAAAAATTGCCGCAATCACATCTCCACAAAGTAGTGTAATTAAATCTCGAGAGCAGTTGGATAAAATTTTTTTAACCAATGATAAAATATATAAAAATAAAAAAATAAAATGTCCCGCTAATTGGGGAGGTTTTATTCTTGAACCAAACAGAATAGAATTTTGGCATGCTAGAGAAAAACGCCTTCACGATCGCTTTGTATATTTAAAAGATAAAAAAAATTGGAAAATAATAAGATTAGCGCCTTGATCTATGGTTAATAATTTCCTATTTTATTTTTGTTTGTAATTAAACCACTTGTACCAATCTTACATTTTTTTAACTTGAGCATTCCTAAGCATAAAATATTTTATGTTAACATTGAACAATTATATATATATATTGCCCCACTTAGAATAATTCTTTTTAATCATTTTCAGGAGGTACTTAATGAAGAAAATTGTTTTAATGGCCCTAATGTTTGTTCTTTCCTTCCCTCTTTATGCTCAGGCCTCAGAAGAAACTGCTGCCGACACTATTTTTAATCTTCTAGAAGATTACCCTAGGGATTATCGTTGTGAACGTCTTAATTATTTCGAATGCATAAGAAATCGAGATTGTAATTGGGATTCTAGAGATAGAAGATGTGAAAGTAGACGAGACCACAGAGATTCTTGTGAAGATATTAGATATCCATCAATGTGTGAGAGAACCCCTGGCTGTGATTGGGATCGTTATAGAAACAGATGTGAAAGAAGAGGCGGAGGCCATGGAAATTATTGTGAAGATATTAGAAATCCACGAATTTGTGAGAGAACTCCTGGCTGTGATTGGGATCGTTATAGAAACAGATGTGAAAGAGGAAGAGGAGAGCATCGCAACTATTGTGATAGAATTTATAATAGATTCCAATGCGAGAGAACTCCAGAGTGTCATTGGGATGTAAGAGATAATCGCTGTAATGATAGACGCCACTACGAATAGTATCAGTATCGCGATGTCATCTCCGAGCGCTTCGTGCGGTCTTATATAATTGTCGAACAACTCTAATAAATCCAATCAGTATAATTAGATTTATCCTAATAATTAGGTTTATCCTAACTACTAATTATTGAACATTTACTATGTTTATTAATTTAAGTAGTAATGAAACAGTTAGATAAATTATATAAATTAGATAAATTTAAATTAGTAAAATAGGTGTAAAAATGCTCGATAAAATATGATAACAATTCTCAAGCATAAATATATTTTTTACGTGGGTTTGTTTCTGCTTATGATTGCATTAGTTGTTATCATAGTTGTTGTTGTACTCCCTCTTACTGACGACAAATCATTATCAAATAAAATTGATCTTCGACAACAAAAATGGTTTGGCAATGCCATTTGCTATTCCCCATTTCGCCCAGGTCAAGATCCTAATTTGAAAATCTATCCCACCCAACAACAAATTACAGAAGATTTAAAAATTTTGCAAAAAAATTGGCATTTAATTCGAACTTACAGTTGTGATAAAAGCACTAAAGATATTTTAGAAATTATCCACCGACACAAAATTGATATTAAAGTAATGTTAGGAGTGTGGTTAGAACAGTGGCCAGAGAACAAAGAACAAAACATAGAAGAAATAAAAGAATGTATAAAATTTGCTAAAAAATATGAAGATATTGTGATTGCTATAAGCGTGGGTAATGAAATACTCGCCAAGTGGTCAACCCATAAAGTTCCTAGCGAGCAAGTTATTAAATATATAAAAATGGTGAAAGCGAAACTCAGTATTCCTGTTACGGTGGCCGAGGATTATTCTGCCTTAATTCCGGAAAAAAATTTATTACAAGAAGTAGATTTTATTACTGTTCATATTTATCCATTTTGGTCAATGGTGAATATTAATAAGTCCATGGAAATGACAATCAAATATTTACAGGAGATAACAAAGGAGTTGCCAGCAGGAAAATCAATCGTAATCGGTGAAGCGGGATGGGCCACTTACACCGCTCTGAAAAAAAGTGAAGCGAATGTACTCCCGCAATCAGCAAGTGAAAAAAATCAACGACGCTATTTTATTCAACTTAATGATTGGGCCAAAAAAAATAATATTACAGTGTTTTTTTTTGAAGCATTTGATGAGCCTTGGAAAGGTGAGGGTTTTGAGGGGAATTGGGGGCTCTTTACCTCTAATCGTAAACCCAAATTAGCAATCAAGGAGTGGTATCCAGAACTCAAGTAAGAGTGAGGGAAACAGTTTATGATTATTTATATATTACTTTCTTCAATTATATTTCTATTGATATGTTTTTCTTTCTTCGGCATTTATAATTTCATTTACTCGATAGCAAGTATTTTTAAACAAAAAATTAAAAAAGTAGTTTCTTTACAAAATGCCAAAGTAGCAGTGGTAATTGTTTCTTTTAATGAAAAAAAAGTTTTGTTCGATACAATCAAAGCTTGTGAGCAACTGACATATAAAAACAAGATAATTATCATAGGAGATGATTCTAATGATAAAGATTCTATAATGTTTTTACAAAATCTGGTTAAAGAAAAACAACTAACTCTGCGAGAATATTCCGAACACTCTGAACATTCTGAAGACTCTAAAAACTCTGAACACTCTGAAAAAAAGACCAACTCCAATTCTTTAGTCTATGAATCAGATGACTTTGTAGTATTCCATCGTATTAAGAATATAGGGTTTAAGGCCGGAAACTTAAAAGCGATGGAAAGTTACTTGAAAGAAAGAGGAATTGATTACATGTATCTTCTGGATTCCGATTGGCATCCTCAAGTAGATGCGATTGAAAGATGTCTGGAAGTTATTGAGGCCGAAGATGATATTGCATTTGTTCAAACAAAACGCTTAAGCCATTATGGACCCTTTGATCACTTTATGCGCTCTATTGCTATTGTAGAGGAGGCCTGTTACTTTGTAGATTTGCCTGGACGACAAAACATGGGAGATATGATTTTATTTTCTGGATGTTGTGCCCTTTTTAAACTCTCTTATCTTTATGAAGTTGGAGGATTTCAGACCGGACACTTAACAGAAGATTTGGACATTTCTAATAGGTTTTATCTAAATGGTTATAAAGGAGTTTATTTGGAAGAAGTGGAAAATGTAGGAGAAGTTCCTCCAACTTATAGAGCGTTTAGAAAACAACAAGAGCGTTGGGCCATTGGTACAGCAAAAAGTTTTAAAGATTATTTTTTTAGAATTATAAAAAATAAAAAAATGAGTTTCAAAACTAAATGTGGATTATTAAGACAAAACGCTTATTACAGCAGCATAATTATTACTGAGCTATCAATACTTATATCAACTATTTTTATAGTTTTATATTATTTTAGAACGAGTTTGCATCTTGAAGATCAATTCTCAAGTGAATTATTAATTATTTTACAACAGTATTTGGTTCCCATAATGCTAGTTCTGCTCTTTTCTTCAATTTTACCTTTGATTGTCTATATTTTTAAAAAACGAGATTGGCCAAATTTTATTTATATTCTTCCGGCCTGTTGGTTTCCTTTATCGGTTACTCATACTTATTTAATAGGTAATATCAAAGGTTTTACAAATATACCTTCTAACTGGTATCTAACTCCAAAAACCAACAGGCAGAAAGTAAAAATAACTACAGTGAGAGATTGGAGAATACAGTTTGTTAATTTTCTAACTTTGATTTTATTGGCCTACACCTACTTTATGTCCTATCACCTATCAAGTGAAATTTTTGTTTACTCTCTCCCTTATGCAATATTGTGGATTCCTGCCTTAGTCATAGGAGTTATTAAAAGTTAATGTAATCTACTCACTCCCTATTTAACTTTTTCATTAAGTCTTCAGCGATCAGTCTTCAACCATCAGCTCTTGTCCTCAGCCAAATCAGCTTTCAGCCGTTTGATAAATCCAAATATCATCTTTTTGATTTCTTCAATTTTTGAATAGAGTTGAGCAAACTTATCTTCTTTTAAAATTTGTAAATCATTTGCAAGTATGAGGAGACACTCTACTTCGCATGCTGATGCATAAGATATGTTTAAAAATCTAGCAAATTCTTTATCACTACCACGCCCACAACCTTCGGCAATATTTGCACTAATAGAGATCGAGGAACGTCTGGTTTGCGATATTAGACCAAAACGCTCACTATCAGGAAAAGTTTTCGTTTGAGTATAAACTTCAAGATTGAATTGTCTGGACTTTTGGAAAATTTCTAGCTTTTTATAATCTTTTATTTCTTACTCTTTGAAAAATGCTTTCTGCTTATTCATTGATCAATTGCTTTATCAAAAATTTGTCCGTAGTTCTAATAAAATAATTAATATTTTTTATTATGAAATTTCTAGGCCTGGAATTCTACCATTTATCGCCATTTGAATAGCAACCATGCTGCAAAAAATTTCGATGAATTGATTAAATTGCGAGAGAATTCATTGCCTCCACCAATGGTAATGTCAGATGCGTTTCCGACCTATGGATTTTATAAAGATAAAAATGGAGTGATTGATCTTAATTGCCTCACGCACGCGAGGAGGCGCTTTTTTGACATTAAAGATGTTTACACGCAGGAGTGCGCTGCCATTATTGGAATGATTCAAA
>JADGAM010000256.1 GCA_015232015.1 Oligoflexia bacterium
ATAATTAAGTCCTATCCAACATGCACCATAATGGGTATGCCAGGATTCATCAGGAGAAGCGAATAGTTTAGGCATCTCTTTGGTTATTCGCATGCCTCGGGCCATTAATGGACCTCTATCTTCATTTCTAGTTAAAATCCATTTTTTAACGTCTATAGAGCGAAGATAAAATACTGCTAGTAAATTACCTTTCTCATCGTAATTAAGACCCGTTGGAACAGCTATTTCAGGATTTTCTCCTAGAATATTTTTATAATTGGGATCAAGAATTCCTGTACTCTGGTATTTTATAGGTAATCGACCATAGTGGATTCCATGGCCTTTAAGTGTTTGGGTAAAAGGGCGATAGCCATCAGCTATGGCCTTTTTTATGTCTTTGTATTGTTCACTGACCTTAACTATGGTTACTAGTTGATGATCAAAATCGCTACTCTTTTTCCCAAGATCTTTTTTTGCAAGATCAAGATCTAAGTCATTTAAAATTCCATCTGCGTTTCGATCCATGATTGCTTCATATTTTTGATCTTTGAGTTGTTGCTTAAGTAAATTGATATCTCCTTCATCTACAATACCGTCGCCATTAAAATCTGCCACTGTAAGAAGTGAAGTTGCTTTGGCATCAGCTGGACAATCATGACCCATTATCATGTGGTGGTGGTTGTGTTCTCCATTTCCATCTCCATCACTTTCAATCATGTGTCCACCAGTAATTGGACTTGATTGATTCGTGCTTGTAGCATTAGCTGTAGAAAAGATGAAAATGGAGAAGAATGCAAAATAACTTAATAATATTTTTTTTCTCATTTTTATCATAAGCATCTCCTTTAATTTTAATAATTTTAATCACTTTTAAAATTTAAAAGTCTTGATACTTAAATTTATTTTTCTAGCATCTGTTTACAAATATTTCTATTTGTTTTTTTTACAGTTAGTTTTTCTCTAGCTAGAAAATATCTAGAAAATATCGACTTGAAATCAAAATATTATCTTCGTAGTCTCATCAACCACTCTTTTAAAGTTTATATCAAATTTTAATTTATCTGAGTTAAGGTTATCAGGATCATTAATGTCATACTGAGCAGCTGTATACCGACATTTTTTCCCTTTGTCAGTTAAGGCATCAAAATATTCATTTAAAATATATATCTCTAAAACAAATACTATATCTCCATTTTTTGTTTTGATGTAAGTCTGGGGTAATGGCAGCTTTTTTCTCTTAAAACTATACCCTTCATCTTCATATTGCATGCAACACTTAATCTGCCCACAGACCCCATTAACTCTATCTTGCGCTAGTGTAAAATTTTGATTTTTTGGCATTTTAATATTGACCTTACCATAAGGAAATAAAAAACGATTGCAGCATAATTGCAGACCACATGGCCCCATACCTCCAAGAGCTGCTGAACGATCACGAAAATATATTTGTCTAAGCTCTATTTTAACTTTTAATTCTGAATTTAAACATTTTAGCAATTCTCTGAAATCAACTCTTTCCGAGGAAAAAAAATAAAAAACCAATTGTTTACCTAGATTAGTAAATTCAACATGAGTTAATTGCATATTTAAATTTAAAAGAGTTATAAATTTAGAACATAACTCCTTTGCTTCTTTAGCACGAGAAAGATTGTTTTTTTCATTTTGTAAATCTATGCTATTAGCTACTCGTAGGATTCTTTTTAATGGTAACATAGATTTATTTATTCTGACTTGATATGGAAAGGAGTTTATATAACCTATTGCTAGCCCTCTATCGCTTAAGGCAACCACCCTTTGGCCATAAGAAAATTTTGATCTCCCAATATAAACCTCAATAGCATTGGGATTTCCTGCAAATCTTACTTTAACGAAATTAAGAAGTGCACCTTCCTTAGCAGATTTATTGAGTATGATTTTTTCTTCCACAATACCCCCTTAGACGGTCTCTTATCCTAAATTTTTAAAAAAATAAATTTTTCATCGAACTCCCTTGGTATCTATAAATTAATCTTTAAAAATTAATCTTTAAAAATTAATCTTTAAAAATTAATCTCTATAAATTATAAACTTATGGTTTATTTCTTTTTAAACAATGATTCTGCATTATCTATAATTTTCTTTTGATTATCCTCAGCTTGTCTTATCTTATCAGTAATTCTGTAGTAGTTACAAAAATTTGCTTTATCTTTCTCAACTACTCTTTCGGCCATTAATTCCCTACACTCATTAAAGACATCCGGATCATAGAACTCACACATTTTACAACATCTTATTTCCGAACCACAGTGTGGACACTCCTCACTTCTTGCAACGGCCCTGGAATCATCTCTTTCAAAAACATTACCGCACCTAAAGCAATGAATATCCATAATAAACTCCTATCTAAATATTAATATTTCACAGACCCTTACTGGCCATGGCGTTTAAAATCGCTTTACCAAATTCAAAAGCGGAACTTGGTCCATTAGCGGTTATGATCTTGCCATCTTGTTCAACTTCTTTTCCGGTATAAAATGCTCCTTTGGTTTTTAGAGTATCTATCTCTGATGAATAGACTGTTGCCTTTTTATTTTTCAAAACTCCGGCCCTGGCCAATATAGAGGGTGCTATGCAAATTGCTGCTAGTATTTTATTTTGCTTTACACTCTCATTAGCTATCTCCATGGCCCTTTCACTTTCAAAATACTCAGTTGCACCTGGGCCTCCAATAAAAACTATGGCATCATAGTTAACTACTTTTACTTCATCTAGTAATATATCGGGAGTTACTTTCATTCCAAATTTACCTATGGAAATTTTTTTACTACTGCTAGCAACAGTAATCTTAGCGCCAGCTTTTTCAAAAATTTCTCTTGGTCGTTGGTACTCTTCTTCTCTAAACATTTGTGGAGCAATGATCATTAATATTTTTTTATTCATAATTTTGTTCTCCTCTCTCCTCCTTTAATTAACGGAGGTAGTGTTTAACAAAATGCAACTTTTAGATAATGAGTTGAGCGGGAAATGCATGGATCATAAGTATACACTAACATTTCTAGGGCCAATTCTATCTCCTCTTCACTCTTATCTTGCGCTAATAATTCTGGTAGCAGCTTCTTGAAATCATCTTGAATATTGGCATGATTTTGAGCAGTAGATACCACGCAATTTCCTTCTACAAAAAACCCTTTCTTGTTGTATTTGTATTCATGGAATAGAATTCCCAGAGGGACTTCTACCTTATTATCAAGTAATTGAATACCATAGTGAATGTCATTAAAAAGCTCGATTGTTTGTGCTAAAATATTTTCGTAAGGATTTGTATAAATTGGTTTCATTTCTAATCTCTTTGGAATCTTTATAAAACGATATCCATTTTATCTTCATTATTTAAATTGTTTAAATTATTTAATGGTTCTTTTGTTTTGATAAATTTCAAAACAATTGTGTCTTCATTTACTTTCACATCTATATTGGATGTGTCTACATAATGTACAATAGGAAAAACACGTTTAAAGATGGTTTTGGTTACCATATTTTTTTGTATTTCCTCAATTGTGCCATCAATTATTACTTGTCCATTATTAACTTTAACATTAACTTTGCCATTATTAAGTCCAGGTACAACTATTTTATAAGACACTGTTTTGCTATCTTCAGTTTTAGATATCTCCCCCATATTTCCACCAAAACGATCGCTATACCAATCTTCAAAAATTGAATTTCCATATAATTCGTCAAGATTTTTACGCCAATATTTTCTAAATTTTTGTATTTCATCAAAAGGATCATTGTTTTGCAAAAAATGCTTTTCATTAAAAAAATCATTTAAAAAATCTTTAACTTTTGATTTGCTATCTGAGGATTTAAGGCCTCTTGAATTATCATAGCTACTAATGCCATAAGAGACAGCTTCACCTAAAATAAAAGCAACAATTGCTATGCTAATATTTTCTTTTTTCATATTTACTCCTTTTTTAAGTGAGTAGCTGATAATTAATTAGTCGCTGGCGCAAAAGCGACAGCGACTAATTAATTAAAATTTAAAAAATATTTATTTAGTTTGAATATCCTTTAAAACAAACATCGCCTCCTCTACGTATGGATTTTTTCTAAGTGAGTTCAACCACTCCGTTTTTCCTTCATAGATATCATCATCTTCATCATCTTTTTCATTTTCTTTTTCTTCAAGGTCTAAACTATCTTTTGATTTTTGTTTTAATTTATTTTCTAAATTATCTTTTGATGGAAATATTGTTTTAATAAATTTGGAGTTTTCTTCGCTGTAAACAATGATTTTATCATTTATCTTATTTAGTTGATATTGCTTGCTTTCCGTATGGATTTTATTTTGTTCTCTCTGTACATCATCAATTTTTAGAGAAACGAAAGTATTTTCTTTTGACTTTTTTAGGATTTCGATGAAATTTTTAATTTTTTGAAATTTTTCATTTTTTTCTACTCTTTTTTTACTTTCCTCCACAACCTTTGTTAAATTCAAACTTCCATTTTTCCACTTATCAAAATTGAGTGCTTGTATCTCATCCCAATTTAATGAATAGTCGAGATAACGCTCTCCAATTTTAAGCGCCATTTGGGAATTAGGTAATACAATGTCAGCTATAACTCCTTTATTTTGAGTTGAAGCACCAGTTATTCGATAAAACTTTTGATTAGTAATTATAAGTGCGCCTAAGGGAGGAAGTTTTTTATCTTCAGAAATTATTGCTTCATCAAGATTTAATAAAACCTGGACTGTACCTTTACCATACGAATGATCACCGCCAATGATTACTGCTCTTTTGTAATCTTGTAGTGCTGCTGCCATAATTTCAGATGCCGAGGCACTAGAGCGATTAATTAAGACCACCATCGGTCCATCATAGCTAATACTTGAATCATTATCAGAAAGAGTATCTTTAGTTCCATCACGTTTTAAAACTTGTACTATCGGTCCTTTGGAAATAAATAAACCACTTATCGTTTTAACATCTTCTAATGATCCTCCTTCATTATTCATAAGATCAAAAATTAACCCATTTATTTTGGCCTTAGCAAATTTTTCAAGTATTGCACGGACATCGTCAGTGCAATTACGTCCAACTATAGCTTCAGCTTGCATCTCAAAATCACGATAAAATGTTGGTAAATAAATATATCCAATTTTAAAACCGCTATTTTCATATTCTAGTATCGCTCCTTTAGCATAAGATTCCTCTATTTCTACTACATTTCTAATCATGCTGATATTTTTAATTTCTCCATTGGGTTTTTTAATTTTCAGATATACTCTTGTTCCTGTTGGACCTCTTATTAATTTAATGACATCATTAATACGCATATTGAAAATATTTACAGGTTTTTCTTTAGGTTTTTGAGATACACTTAAAATAATATCTTCTACTTCTAATTGTTTTTGTTTAGAAGAAGGTCCTCCAGGAATTATTTTAATCACCTTAAGGTATGGTCCATTTTCTTTTAAAACTGCACCGATACCTTCTAATGACCCTTTCATAGTGATTTCAAAATCATTTTTCTGTTCTGGAGACATATATTTGGAATGAGGATCAAAAGCAGTAGTTATGGAATTAAATAAAATATATAATCTATCATTGTTATTTTCTTGTTTTAGTCTAATGAAGAATTGTTGATAATTTTTTTTAATATCATTTCTAGCTTTTTTTTCTATATCTTTTGCTGTTAGCTTATGTACCTTGTTTTTAATCTTCTTATTACTTAACTTAGAGTGAATATCTTTAGATTTAATAGATTTAACAGGTTTAATAGGTTTATTTTTTTTATTTTTACTTTTTATTTTTTTTTGTTCCACACTCTTTTTATTATCTGTTTCTTTCACTATCGACAAATACTCATGTAAGACATTATATTTTA
>JADGAM010000257.1 GCA_015232015.1 Oligoflexia bacterium
CACCCGCTCAAGACGATTTAGAAATTGAAAAATCGTATCAAGCACTAATTGACCATTTAACAGTAATTATTAAAATCGTTAACCCTCAAGTTCAATTTGAAGATGGGCAAATTGCTTTAGGACCAGCGGAACAACTTAGTTTGGGTCTTAAAATTAAAGGCAATATCATTGATAAGGACAATCCTGATAAAACATTTGAGAATGCTTTAAAAGAGGTCTCTAAAATCCAAGATAAGTGGTGTAAGTTAAACCCAATAGCAGATTCTAGTATAAAAGAAAAATTGTGGAAAAATTATAAGCATTTTTTAAAGATGTTTCTTAAAGAATCTAAAATGTAATCTTTTTAAAAATGAAGGTGCTTTATTATTTTTTGTTGATGGAATAAAAAGGCGTTGCTGTAGATTTTATCCTGAAGATCCTGCTTGTGGAATTTTTAAAATAAAAAAATCAAATGATAGTGATATTGATACTAAGGATTTTATAACATGTAATCCTGATGATGATACAGGTACGTTTACTATTAGAAATAAATATGAATATAGTGATGATTATCGTGCTGGTATAATAAATGATCACAGCTATAGTTTGGCCGTCATTACTTATTTTGTTCGAAGTGTTTGTTCTTGGAAAATCTAAAGTGTTCGCGAAGACGTGGCGTTATCCAGAGAGATATGCAATACATCTCCGTAATAAAAAAAGATGTTTTGAATAATTGCCAATAGATTATTCAATAAACTGTATGATATGAACGAATCTATGAATAAAATAACATGGAATTCAAATCTATTATTCTTTTTATTCTTTCTTGCCTTATTTTTGTTAGCACTAATAGATAGTGCTTATTGGGCAAACGTTTCCCAATGGAGAGAAGATCAAGGGATGAACATTTGGCTTGGTTTTACTCAAAAGATAAGTGAAATCAGCATTGGTATTCCCAGCTCAAGAAAGATCCCTAATCCAAACGGAGCTGTATTTGTGGGAGCAGTGCTTAGCATTTTTCCCTCGTTATGGTGGTCAAGTTTTATTTTAGGCATATTTAACAAAATAGTTATCTTGCTTTTTTCTTACCTGGCGTTCAATAATAAAAAATTTTCTCTTTTATTTGCTATCTTGCTACTTAGTCTTATTAATCTGAGAAATGCCTCTTGTGAGTTATGGAATAACTGGCTACTGATTTCAGTGAATCTGCTCTATTTTTCAGTATTAATAAAATATTTTAAAAAACGCACTTTTTTTTATGCTATGTTAATTTATCTATTTATATTACTCCCTCCTTCGTTTTATCTTGGGGGAGTTTTAAATAGTATATGTTACTTCGTTTGTTCAACATTTGTTTTGTATTGTTTTCCTGTATCCGAAAAAAAGAACGCTAAAAATTTATCATTTAATTTTATTGTTCTTTTAATAGTTATATTTTTATTTGTTTACTATGTTTATTATCCATATTTCTCAACTATAGAGTTTAAAGCACTTGTTGATTTTCCCAAACCACCCATTCACCTTAGATTGGAAAGATTTATTAGGGAGATAATTCGTTTTCCGTTAACTTTAATTTTTTTCTTTTGTTCTTTCTTTAAGTGTTCAAACTTATTATTTTTTTGTTGATGAAAGATGTTTATCATTTCTCTAAATTTATTATCCAACTCTTTAGAAGGAATTTGTAGATCATCCCAACTATCTTGCAACTTTTCAATTGTTTGTTGCTTTTCTTCAAAATCCTCTAATTTAACCGTGTCTAGGGTATTAAGAATCTCTTGCAACTCTGATATTAATTGTTCTTTTTGTGCAAATAATGCTTGTTTTTCCTCTTGAAGTGAACCAAAAAAACCATCACACAAACTTTTAAATTTTATCCATGGATCTTCAGTAATATTTCTAGGAATAGCGCCAATCTCTTTCCAACGAGCGCGCAAAATTTTTAATTTTTCGATTTTAGTTTGTTTATCGTATGGTTCAGCAACAACTCTCTCTGTTTCCGCTAATATGCTTTGCTTGCGAGCTAGATTTTCTTCGCGTTCTTTATCTCGTCCTTGAAAAAATTCTTCTTTTCTCTTGAAAAATTTTGCTTTTAATTGACTAAATTGTAAATAGGCATCTTTTTCAAGAGACTGTGGAATTTGACCAATACTACGCCACTCTTGATTAATGGCCTCTACTTTTTCAGAGAGTTCTTTGAAGTTTATCTCTTTACTCTCATCTAAAATTTGTAACAAATCTTGTAATTTAATTACTACTTGTTCTTTTTTTAGAGAGCACTCTTTTAAAATAAGATCAGCACAATTTTTAAATTCATTGTTTAATTCTTCAAATTGTTCTTTTGTTACACGACCTGCATCTCTCCATTTTGCTTGCAACTCCATTACTTTGTTGCCAATAAACTCTTGATTTAAATTGCTGGTTAAATTTTTAATTTCTTCACAAAGATCTTTTCTATATTTATAGTTGGCCCACTCTTCCCAATGGCGATCTTCTTTTTGTTTTCTTATAGTATTGTAATATTTGTCAGCAGCGATTTTAAATCGTTTGATCAGCTCTCTATTTAGGTTAATTTCTTTCTCAATTTTTTCAAACTCGTCTTGTAGAGGTCTTAAATTTTTTACAACGGCAGTGTTGTTTTCAACTTCATCGACAATTTGCTTTGCTCTTTCTTGCATCTGTTCTTCAAGTTTTTTTCGTTCTTCAAAATTAATCAAAGCTTCATCAATATTCTCTCTTAAAACAGATTTAATACTCTCTAATTCTTTTTTTAAAAAGGAGATATTTATAATATCTTCTTCATCTTTTATATCGAGATTAGTTGTAAATATTTTATCTAAAGCACTTTCAAAATCTTTTAATCTTTTATTAGCATTCGTTAAAGAAATTTTTTTATCTACCCAATCCATATCTAGTTTTTTAATTTCTACTAAAATTTTATTTAATAGGGATAATATTTTTTCAGCTTCATTAATAGGAGCTGGAGATATTTTTGTAGAGGTGATTGAGGTTTTTATAGGTAATGGTGATGAATGTGAATGTGATAATGAGAGAGATGATGAATTATTTGATGTAAATCGATGATATCCGATAGGGGTCCCTAAATTTCCTTCCCAAGAAATAAGTTCATCTTCTTTTAATAAACTAATATCTAACTCTTTTAATTTTTCAGTATCTAATGCTTCACCTCTTTCCTTGATTGCTAACATTTCTTGCATCTGAGAGATAAGTAAATTATATTTTCCAATGTTTTCTTCTAAACTGTTGGCCAAAATATCAAATTCTTTTTTTAAAGGATGTTTTCCATTTGTATCTAAGCGTTTCCATCTGGATACGAATCCGGAAAATTCACTATATCCTTCTTCCCATTTTTTTTCAGATATAAAACTTTTAACTTGTGTAATTATATCTCCTAATCTCTTACGAATATCTGCTGCTGATAAATTTTCATACTGTTCTTTCTTTTCTTCAAGTCTAGTAGTAGCCAGACGACGAATTTTTTTATTTTTAGCACTATTTATTAATTTTTTTAACACTTCACCATCATTTATTTTATTAACAAGTGCATCTAAACCAGATGAAAAATCAACATCTTTTAAAAATCTAAAAATGATTTTTTCATCATGAATGTGCTCTAAAATACTTTGGCAAAATTCCGCAGTTGTAGTGGCAGTGGTACTACTATTACGTTCAAAAACTTTGTAGAGAGATAATAACTTATCATTGTTTTTTATTTTATTTAAAAGTGATTCAAATTCATTTTTAGTTAAAGTAGGTGCTTTTTCGGAGAGAATTTTTATCGTTAAGTTTTCAAAGTAGTTTTGGATTTCAAGAGCATAAGGGTGATTTTCAATTTTATCTATCCAAGAGGTAAAAAAATTATAATCATCAATTCTTTTTAGTGCTTCTTTAATTACTTCGAGGGCACCATCATTTAAAATAATCTCTTTAAGAGTATCCTTGCTAACAATCTCTTTTAGTGCTGATAAACGCTCTTTGGGATTACTATGCTTCCAACGAGGTGTAAAAAGATCTTTAAATTTCATTGCTATAACCTTCCCTGTTTTTATTTAATTATTAGAGTATATTCGACACTTCAGACGATCAAAAGTCAACAGCACAAATTGAAAAATATAGCGGCGTAGCTTCGGATTTTCGTAAGCATGAAATGATAGAAATAACTAACTATAGAAATAAGCAAAGATAATTATTTTTTTATTTTAAATAGTGGACGTCCCATTTCAACGTAGGTCTCAAGTAAGCGTTCTTCATCTTTTTTACCAGGAACTGTATATTTTAATTTCATAGATTTTTTTGTATCATCATAGGGGACAACTTTATCTTTAGGTAAGAACATTACAGCAGAAGAACCTCCAAATTCGAAGTGAGCAATATCATCTCCCATTTTTAGCTTTTGCCCTGCTTTAACTTCAATAACATTTTTTCCCACTCCTGCAGCACCAATAATTACCATAGGAACTATTCCTACTGGTGTATCAAAAATTAGTACATCTCGTATATTTTCTGTTAAGGGATTATATTCTAATGCCTTTGATGTAGTGGCCATTGTACTGACTGAGAGAAACGATCCATCTAGATGTATTGCTGCTTTTTCGTTTTCTTGGGTCTTTTCTTTTGCTTTTTCTTTTGCTGAAATTTTAATATTTGCTAGTATAGTTTTATATGCTTCTTTTAGCTCTGAGCTTACTTCTGAATTTTCTTTTAATAAGTTATAAATTTTTTCAGCAGCATCTTCTCTACTTAGAACTACTCCTTCAGAGAAAGGAAAATGAAGATGATGATAATCTACTGGTGCTAAACGGTTTACTACCATGGTGGATCCTTGTAATAAATAAACTAATCCTCTTAAAATTGTGGGATCAAATATATCGTTCATCTTATTTAAAATTTCACTTTTCTTTTTTACATTTATAGGTTCTGCATCACTTTTGTTTTTACTCTCTAATTGTTCTAATTGTTCTAATTGTTCTAATTGTTCTAATTTTTGTAATTGGTCTGAGAGTTGTTTTGTTTTAGTTTCAATTATTATTCTATCTTCTTTTGAAAATGTTTGATTGGTTTGACCAAATAATCTCCACACATTAAATTTATTTATTTGTCCTCCAATGGTCTTATTAATAAGAGGGACATTTTCATTGATGTTTATGTTATCAATAATTCGCGTTCTAGATGAACTACATGATAAAACATCATTTTTGGTTGCCTCCAAAAATTTTAATATTTTGTTTACTTCTTTTTGCGTATACTTTCTTGCAAATAACTCATTTCTTGTTTTAAAATCATCTATCCCTTTATCAAATTTTTCTTTAAATTCATTATCTAATTCTATTGGTATTCCTTTTGTTAAATCGATTTCATAGCGTAAAATATTTTTAATGAACTTTAATTTATCATTAATGCAAATTTCTCTGTCGTTATATTTGCCATATAACATGGATACGAATTGATTATTGGTAACTGCTCTAACTAATGTATTAAAGATTCCTGTATTAAACATAAATTTCAGCATAGCACCTGCAGGAACATCTTCTACTTTAATTAATTCACTATCCACTGCTTTTTGAAGAGCTTTATTATCAAAAGTTGAAGCATCACCGTCGATTTTATGTAGATCACTATATTTAAGAAAGAAAATATCATTTTCAGAAATTGTTTTTGTTTTTAAAATAGTTTTATCCTCAGAACTAGAAACGTCTGTAGAATAAAATAAAAAGGAAAACATTAATGTAAGACCAATTAATAATTGCACTGAAAAAATTTTTATAAACATAAACTTCCTTGGTTTTCTTAATATCTCT
>JADGAM010000258.1:0-494 GCA_015232015.1 Oligoflexia bacterium
ACTTATCAAGTGCCACAAGCACAGATTGAAACCCAGATTGGTAGTGATAAAGATATTGTTGACCTAGACTCTTCTAACCAAGAAACTAGCATCAATATTGTGGGTGCTAAGGCATTTTCCTACGCACACTTAAGAAAATTATTTGGAACAAAATCCTATACTCCTAAAGCATGGGCCCTGCCCTTTCATGTATACAATTGGTTTGTACAAAATTTTAATATCGAGACTGAAGTTGAAAAGTTAGTTGCAGATTATCACTCTACAAAATCACTTTCCTCTAAAGAACTAGAAGAGCGCCTATTTCAAATCAGGAAATTATTTACTAGCAAAGTTCAAACAAATGAATTTTTAAATTCAGTTTTCTATCAAAATTTAATAAAAAATTTACCACTCTTAATTAAAGCTACTTTGGAAGAGGGTCATGGTGAATTGTGGGATCATAGCAAAGGCACTATTAGATTTAGAAGCTCTACTAATGCTGAAGATTTGATAGG
>JADGAM010000258.1:605-4641 GCA_015232015.1 Oligoflexia bacterium
TACCGGGCATTTATTGAAAGAGAATACTATGGGATTAATCATCTAGATGTGAAAATGGCAGTTCTTGTTCATCGTAATTATCCTCAAGAAGAATTTAGTGGAGTGGCGCTTAGTAAATCGAGAATGGACTCCACCCTTTACATCTCCGTTGCTAAAGGAGAAGAATCCATTACTAACTCTAGCGGAGGCACCCAAAGTGACGAACTTGTTATTATTCCAAACGCTCCTTGGTTTAACTCGGGAAGTGATGCTAGTAGTGCTAGTGATATGGGCATTTTTTATAAAAGCATTGGGAGTATTTCTTTCTTTGGTTCTTAGGTCCACATGGGAAGAAAGTGGCTGATAAACGGTAGTTATCAGGGCCGCGGTTACTCCTAGATTGCTAGGTAGTGTGTCGGTTATAATTACTTCATCAAAGCGATACGGATAACGATTTATTTCTGCTTGAGCTACAAATTTAAGTAATCCATAACTTTCACCTTCATTCATTACCTTTTTTTCGGGAGTGATACTCTGATCAAAACTAGTTGGATCAAATAAATAAATAAGACCTAGTCCATGAGTTCTTATTAAATTTTCTACTAATAGTGGGAGAGCTTCTTGGCGAGTGTTCATAGTAAAATTATATTCGGTATTTGTAGAGTATCGACTTACTTGAGAGTTGCTAAAAATATGAAATAAAGCGAGTCGAGGATAAAAATCATCTCTAATTTTGTCAGCAATAGAATTATTAATTTTAGTTAAGAATTCAAAATTTTTAATTAGATTATCGCATAAGTTTATATCGGAGTTAATGTTTATATAGTTATTGTTGCTGTTAATATTAATTCCGGTGTATTCAAACAAATGTTTTATATAAGAATGATTTTCTTTTAAAAAGATCTCTTTGCTTTCGAATTTGATTTCTGGCAAATATCTAATAATCAATGTGTGTGTGATTTTAAATAAACGCAGTAGATGAAAATAACTGGCATCTTTATCTTTTAAATTAGTAACAGCAGATGGGTTGGAAGTGTCAGTATCGTTAGTTTCTATAGCAGTAATTTTTTCCATTAATTTACTACTAATTTCATATAAAATCTTTAATTTCTGGTTAGCAATAGTGCCAGAGGTAACAACAGAGGCAGAAGTAGCATTACTTGTAGTAAGGGATAATTTTTTTAATAGATAAAACTTTTCAGTTAACTCCAATGCTAATATAGGCAATGAATCCTTAATTTTATTTAAATCTTTTTCCATGAGAAGTTCGGGATTAGCAGTAGAAGAAAAGAATTTTTTTAATTTATTAGTAAGTTGATTATAGTACCCTCCTATACTTTGTTGTTCCGAAGGATTTAGGTTAAAGAAGAAATTATCAATGATTCCAATAATGCTTTCATTAAATCCATTGTGGACCATTAAGCGAATAGGCTGAAAATCAAAACGGAGTATTTCAATTTTAAATGCCAGATCTCTTATTTCATTTATCAATAGAAGGTCGTCACTTTCCATATCGAATTGATCTAAATAAAACATTTGCATTAACCTATTTTTTGCTAATTTATTAATAATTAATTGAGTGACTTCTTGTCTGTTATCTAGCTCTTCTATTGCTTCTTCAATATTTACCCAGGGAGAATTATCAATTTTTCTTAAGTAGTTACCAATAATATGATCAATTGCTAAGTGATTGAAGTTGGCAGAGAAGGTGAAATTATTTTTGATATCTTCAAGATCGTGAGATCCTCCTATGGAAAACATAAGTCCTAAATTATCTCTTGTGATCACATCAAAATCTGCCAGAGAGATTTGGATATTTAAAAGGTCAGTGTGAGTAGCAAGCAAGGTGGCCAGAGGAGAATGTATTTTAAATCCTTGAGTAGTTTTATTTAAGATATTTCTAACGTTGTTAAAAAAATCATAGGAAGAAATACTTCCCTTATTGTAGTGGTTGTATTCAAATAATAAAGGGAGATAAAGATATTTACCTATAGTTGCTAAAAACATGGGATCAATTTGAGAATCGTAACTATTAGGAAGACTTTGTAATAAATAGATAGTTTGTTCTTTCGCCTTGGCAATCAATTCTGGGCCGATTATAGGGAGTAATATATCAGAGCTAATATTAAGCATAGTTGAAAATTGAGAGGAATTTTTAGCAAAGAAATTTAAAATTCCATTATAATCTTTTGATTGATAAAAAGACCTTAATAGATCTAGGTTAGAAGATGTTGGTAATTTTTTATAAGGCCAACTTAAGAAAGAGTACCAGTTAGCAGGAATTTGATTTGAATTTTCTTTAATAAAGCTATCAACAGAGTTTTTAAAATTTGTAAGGAAGTTATTTGAATTTTCCAACAATTTATTTTGTTCGGCCCATTGTAAAATATTTGACATAAGCCAGGGAGCAAGACATACCGAATTATTGGGTAAAGTAAGGGGCACATCAAAGCGATTAAGCTTCAATTCTTGCTCATTACATGACTGATTATAAATCGCTAAAGATAAATCATTAGAGAGCCAAGAGAAGAGGGTGTCTAATTTTAAAATTTTGTTATTGCTATTAATATTGTTTGCTTTAAAGAGTAGTCCAGTTGCTTCTTGAGGTAAGAAAAAAACAATGGGTTTTTGAAATAGATTCCTAATCAAATTGCTACTAACAATGTTAATTTCCCACAGTATTTTATATAATTGTTCTGGAGATGAAGAACAGGCCTCAGTATAGAGAGAAATAATTCGTACAAGGATAATGTTTGTTTTTATCGACATTGCTGGAAGTTGTGGGAGTATTTTCATAAAATTAGGCAACTCGGCACCCATTTCAGAACAAAGGATATTTCTCTCTGTTCTTTGTAGATTTGAAATGGCATGAGCATCTTCTAGTGACAACTTAATTATTTGATTTGTTAATTTTTCCTTATCGGCGATGCTCTTAATTATGTTCGAATAATAGGTATACGTTGGGGTTGAAGAATCTTGTGCTAGAGAGTAGTTTGAAATACAAATATAAGAGATGAAAAATAGGATGAAACATATAAAGATAAAAATTTTTAAGGTGAGGTTTATTTTGTTCACTGGAGACCTTTCATAGGAATAACAATTATTAAAAAAGTTTTTTATAGCATAAGATGCCAATTTATTACAAGATGATTTTGAGCAACTTCGTTGCACTAATAGTTGCATGAATAGCTTTTTTGTAAATGATCTACCTAAAAAATTAAATTAAAGTTTAGACCATTTACAAAAAAGTTATTCATGCAACAAAGCTATTTATTTCTATTATATCATGGTACGGTGATCGGATATTTAGCTCAAGAAATATTACAAAGTGGTCCTACCGATCTGGAATATGGGATAAAAATAGAAGCTGTCACAATATTCCACTGATATCTGCTTGGTAACAGCTTGTTGAGGGATATATAAACATTTATATTTAAAAGGAGTTTTTAGAGTATGAAGAAAATCAAATTTTATGTGATGGTAATAATTGCGTTTTCTATAAATGTAGTAAACGCTGCAAATGTAGATAGTATTTGTACTAGAGAAGGTACAACTTTGAAGCAATGTTTGAATGAGTTAAAGTCAACCATCGTAACAATGAATGCAGAAAATGTAGAGTTGCAAAAACAATTAAAAGATGAAAATGGATTTTTATTAGTCAATGGAAATGCAAAGATCTCTTCGCTTTATGTTGGTAAACTTGAACATGGTATAACTTGGCCTGGAATTAAGAGTGTCAATTCTCCACAGTATGCATTGATACAAAGTAACGATGGCAAATATACTTTGATGAACAAGGCTTCTGGAGGAGGTTATCTTGGCTTTAGAGTTGATAATGACAATAAAATGACAATTGATGATAGCGGCAACTTATCTTTAACTGGGAATGCAACAATCGCTACACTTCTTGCTGGAACACTAGAGCATGGATCTACCTGGCCAGGAATTAAAAGCAGCAGTTCTCCACAGTATGCATTGATACAAAGTAACGATGGTAAATATACTTTGATGAATAAGGCTTCTGGAGGAGGTTATCTTGGTTTTAGAGTTGATAATG
>JADGAM010000258.1:4834-5773 GCA_015232015.1 Oligoflexia bacterium
AACACATCCATATATTAAAAGTAAAACTGGAAATAGAGACCTCTCTTCAACTGTGTCTGCTCAGAATGAAGTAATTAAGGATTTAATTTTTGAAATACAAAATTTGAAAAATGAAATACAAAAATTAAGAAATAAATAACAGACCATTAGAAGTCAAAATAGATGAAGGGGAGAATATCGCTTAGTGAACATTTACCCGATTTTATAATTTAATCAAATGA
The DNA here is from genome assembly GCA_015232015.1 of Oligoflexia bacterium. GTDB lineage: Bacteria > Bdellovibrionota > Bacteriovoracia > Bacteriovoracales > Bacteriovoracaceae > JADFZW01. The sequence goes on from JADGAM010000258.1 coordinate 5,056, forward strand.
CGAGAAAGAGTATTCTTCAACACAGATTTTCACAAAGCCTTAATTATCAATTGCTGACCCTAAAATTTATTTATGACGACCACTCAAAAACCAACTCATAGTTACCCAACCATGAAATTTTTTTGGATTGATTTAATTTAGCAATACTTTTTGAAATTATATAAGCGTCTATATACCTATGTAGATTACAACATTGCCTTGGATGATCAAAACGATTATGTTGCAACTTTTATAACTTTACTTTTTCTGAAAATTTGATGTACTTTCATTCAAATTTTAAAAATCTTTTTTGGGAGAATCTGCTATGAGAAAGTTTCAAGCATTGATTTATTTCGTGTTTTTTTTTAGTATTGAGATAGTTACTGTACAGGCAATGGATGTGGAAAAATTATGCAGTCGTGAAGGAATTACTTTGAAAGAGTGTTTACGTTAGATGAAAACGGCCATTTACGAACTAAAAAGTCAGGTGACCTCCATCTCTTCTAATGGAACCAGAGAACATCCTGGACGTGGTTGCCGACAATTGGCCGAACTTGATACTAAGTTTACCGGCGGTCTTAAATGGATACAACCATATGGCACTGATAATGCCATACAAGTATATTGTAGTTCTGATGGATGGACACTGCTATTAAATCAAATCGATTCTAACTATTATATATTGAATCAAACAGAGACAATTGAACTCGATATTGATAGACCTGGTGTACAAAAGGGC
>JADGAM010000259.1 GCA_015232015.1 Oligoflexia bacterium
TCTTTTATTTCACTCTCTCTGCCACTGATACTGTCGCTGACTATAAGTGCCTTAATCTATCAAAATGCTCTATCTGCGCCCTACATATTCGATGATTTCATTATCATATGTTTTAATCATCAAATGTCCTCATGGCATGACTTCCTCAGTGGCCTTTATTTAGGCCCATCTCACACTTATCCAGACCTACGCTCTCGACCTTTGCTTTATCTTTATTATTATCTTGTCAGGTTGATAGGAAAAAATGATCCTTATTACTTTCGAATGCTTCTTATCGTACTTCATTCGATTAATATCATCTTGGTTTACGCCCTAATAAAAACAATTATAAATAATTTTTATACTTCTCGTAATCATAATAAAAAAATACTGGCCTTGCTTACAACCGCTTTCTGGGCACTTCATCCTATTCATGCCTATACTGTAGGCAATATCTCTAAAACATCTACAGTGCTTGCTTCTTGCTTTTTTCTTCTTTCAGTGATGTGTTTTGTGCGAACATTGGAGAATAAGCAAAGCTATTTAAGTGTCATTTTTTTTTCACTCTCCTTTGCTAGCAAAGAGGAAGCTGTTGTCCTACCCTTCTTTTTGCTCTTATGGATTCTCTTTTTTACCACAAAAGAACAGTGGCAAATCCAAATCAAAAAAGCAGTACCACACTTCGTGGCCTTAATCCTAATCTTGCTGGCACGATATTTTGCCTTTAACTCCAACTTCTATGCGCCTGGGTTGAAAGGCGATTTTAATTTTTCCCAAGCTTATGCTTACGGACTCAATCAAGTAGTGGTAGTTGCACTCTATCTCTTTCAACTTATTTTCCCTACTAGCACTAGCAAAATTTTTTTATATTATCCAATTAGGTCCATTGTGAGCACCCCTTTTGCCTTAGAATTTATCGCTGCCTTTTTATTTCTGCTCATGCTTGTAGGTGTCGCCATCTTCTTTACAATGAAAAACTTTATAACGAAAAACAAAATGCAAAGCTGTTGGCGACCAACAATAATATCAATACTCTTTTTACCTATATCCTTCTTTCTGTTGATTTCACCCGCCAGCTCCTTTATCCCCCAAGAAAGTTTAATCAGTGGATGTCGAACCTACCTTCCCTCAATATTCTTTTCATTACTTTTTATGATGGCGATAAAAAAAGCGAGTGATTATTTAAAACAACGCTTTTTTTTAAAACAACGATTACTGTTCCTTCTACAGACAGGATTCTTTGTCTATGGAATAGTTTTCTTTAGCTACACGACCTACACTACAACTGAGCATCTGCTTAAGATAAAACATGTCAATATTCTTTGGAAAGAGGAGATGATTTTTTTCGAATCATTGTCCTATAGTGATCCTGAATTATTGAGAACTCCTTATATGGAGATTATGAATCTTTACATGTTGAAAATGAGTGAAAACCAACATACGCTCTCTCTGCAGATGATCCAAAAAATCAATCGCGCTTATAAAGTTTTTTACTATTCCAAAGATATTTCAGAACTCAAGGTAATGCTGCAAAAATTTGAAAATTAAACGAAATTAAACAAAATTAAACCAATGTATAAGGAGATTGTACATTGGCCCTTTGAAAAAATTCCTTTAAGATTGCTATCGCCTTATCAACCTCTGTCAGTGTATTTTCATCGCCAAAAGAAAACCGCAAAGTTCCACGGGCGTACTTATCATCTACTCCCATGGCCTTTATTACATGAGATTGATCACACGACCATGAAAGGCAGGCGGAACCTGTCGAAACAGCAATTTTATTTTGATTTAAATATTCTAGCAAGATTTGGGCATTAATTGTTTTAAAGCTAATACTGCTGCAATTGGGGGTGCGAGCAGCGCCTTGTCCATTAATTTTTATCTGCCCTTTGAAATTTTCCATTAATTTTTTTTCAAAATAATCTCTTAAAGTAGAGAGCTTGCTGTTTCTTAATTTAAACGATTGCTCTATTAAACTGATCGCCTTGCCGAAACCAACTATACCGGCAACATTTTCACTGCCAGCACGCAAATTTCGCTCTTGATGACCACCATGAATAAGCGCCTCTAATGCCATATTCCCTCTTACAAAGAGCACTCCCACACCCATTGGTCCTTGAACTTTATGGGCCGAGAGAGTTAGCATCTGAAGAGGCAACTCTTTTAAATTAATTTCCATATTTCCTAATGCCTGAACAGCATCACTGTGAACAGCAAAATTATATTTTTTCCCCAATTCTAAAATTTTGGTCAGAGGTTGTAACACCCCTGTTTCGTTATTGGCCGCCATTACACTGATAAGGCCACACGGACGATCACTCTCAGCGAACTCTCCTCCAGCAAGATGTGTCTCTAACTCTAAAAGATCAACAACTCCCTGATGGTTAACCGATAAAAAGTGAACTCTATACCCGATGTTGTGTTCGAGATATTTAGCAGTTTCAATAATTGAAGCATGTTCTATTTGCGAGGTTATGATTTTTCTTGAAGAGAGAAAACCTTTAAGAGCGAGGTTATTGGATTCACTACCACTGCTGGTAAAGATAAGTTCACTAGAATTACAATTTAAAAAATTAGCAATCAATGTACGCGAGTTCTCAATAGCGTCTCTTATCTCCTGACCTTGAAAGTTAGAACTGGATGGATTGCCAAATTTGTGGGTTAAAAAAGGCATCATCACCTCTAAAACTTCTGGATGAAGTGGAGTGGTGGCATTGTGATCAAAATAAATTTTAGGTATTTTAGTTAACTGTTGCATACAAACTTTTTCCCATAATTAAAGGACCGTTAAAGATCTTTTAGGGTTTTTATGATCCAATTTATTTTAAATTGTAAAAAGTTAGAGAGCTCACTACAATTTAATACTGGATTCTCACATTGTGTGAGGGGCATGTTTTTTAGTGAGTTAATAAAACTCTGATAGGTTTCCAACTTTAATTGCACGCTACTGTCACTATTTTCATCAATCAAACTACAGCGTTGGGCAATACCGCTAGGAAGAATTTTAAGATAACAATAATTACAAGATTTACGACCTCTTAGACTTTTGCGCTGAAAATTAAGCAAGGCCTCTTTACTGGAAGAGATAAAGGGATTATTTTTTTTTGCTTTTAAGAGATGGTTTACTACCTCATTTATGGTCTCAGCTGTAGGGGCATAATATTTGTTAATTTCGTTTTTGTTATGCCGTCCAAGAACTATAGGAGTAAATTTAATCGGAACTTGCAGACCTTGAGATAGATTTAAAAGGTGTGGTAGTGAAGCTTTATTATACTCTCCATAAGCACAACAAAGTTTTATTTTTTTCTTTGCAGATTTGAGCATAGTTATCAACTCCAAGGTGTGTTGATAAGCGCCTTCACCACGATTGCTATCATGAATACTCTTCACTCCATCTATGCTTAAAAAATAGTGATCCACGTAAGGTAGTGTTTCAGAGAAAATGCCATAAGGATCAACACCGGATGTTTGGAGAGTGATATAAAATCGGCACTTCCTTGCAAGGATAAGAATTTCTTTCAAATCTCTTCTCATCAACGGTTCGCCGCCGGTCAAGTGTAAAAACTTGGTTCCTCGTTTTTTTAAATAATTAAAGAGTTGTTCTATCTCTTGCAAGGATAGTTCATGTAAATCCCTTTGTAGATCTCTTCTTAAATCCCTTTGTACTTGCCGGCACATTCCACAGTGACAAGGACAACGATAGGTCACACACACAGCAACTACTAAAGGGACATAGTGATATAAACAAAACACTCGCAAAAGATTGACTATGAATTTTAGATCCCATCTTTTCATCATCATCATACAGAAAATACCTTATTGATCACTGTCAATAGATTGCTAGGGTGAGATAGAAAACTATTTAACTCTAAACCATTAAGGCACCAACACTTTCGACAATTCTGAAGAACTCCATCCATCTTCAGATGAACTTCATTAAAGGCATCCACTATTTTATTAGCATCTCTTCCTCTACAATCAATGCGAATGTGATTCATTAAAGGCACGCAAGGTGAGAGAAATCCATCACTAGAGATAATGGTGGTCAGTAAGGTGCTTCTGCACTTAAAGACATGCAGCTGATTATTATTGGCCACTGCCGAATTATAGTAAGCGAGTGATCGCGGGGAATTCACAATATATTTATTATTCTTTCGCTCACCTGATAAAAATTGATAAGCATGCTTGAAATTTTCCAAAGAGATCAATTTTAATGGATCACTAACGTTGGCACGCGTATGAATGTTGGAAGCGGGCTGAAACTTGACTTTTACTTTATAGTACCTCGCCAAATCGGTTATGGGTTGCAACTTCAAGGCATTCTCGTTACAAATTACACTGCTAAGGCGAAGTGGAATTTTGAAGCTTTTACAAAGTTCTATCGCACTCAAAACATGAGCAAAAGATCCACTTCCTCTAATTCCATCGTGAGTATCAAGATCGCCATCTAAACTGATTTTTATAAAATTAAATTGTTTCATCAACTCTATTCGTTTTTTCAGTAAACTGCCATTGGTTGAAACCGCAACAAACATTCCCAAACTTTTTGCCAAGGAAACTAATTGGTCCAAGTCTTGCCTTAGCAAGGGTTCCCCACCACTAAACATCACCATTTTTATACGAGCGAGCTGTAAGGAATTTAAGATTTTAATCATATCGGCAGTTGGTAGATCCTCTGTCTTTCTAAAACGATGATCACAATAGTGGCAGCAGGCATTGCAGTGATCGGTAACATGCCAACTTACAGCAAATGGAAATTTCTTAGTGAAATTATAATTTCGAATTAACCTAAATAATGCTTGGCCTTTTAGAAACATAAAACCTACATCATTTTCCAATTACTAATATTAAATTTTGACTTATTACCTTCGCAATAAAGGCCGCTTTACTAGGAGTTACCGAGGAATCAATTGGAATTTGCAATATATTTTCGTATGTGTAATCGGTAACCGGAAATGACGATGCCCAGTTTAAAGGCATGCGGCCTTCAATCGAGCTACTCCTGCTAATCGAGCTACTCCTGTTAATTGTTGAGTAAAATTTAGCAATTTCTCGAGGACAATGTCTCATAATATATTCTCCAACATCAATTCCAGAATCTTGTAGTTTATTTTTTAATTGGGACTTTCCGTGAGAAGGGAGCGTAAGCGCATAAAAATAGCGATTATGTAGCAAAGTGGATTTCGTAATATTACCATTATTGCCTGGATGATTTGGAATGTTCAGGTTTAATTTTTCCGCAGCAAATATTTCATCAATGATTGCAGCATTTCTTATCTGCAATGAGAGGTTTTTTTGAAACATTTTATAGAGCTCAATTCCAAGATATGCCTTTAAATTAGAGAGTGTGGCGAGCTTAAATTTAAAGCTTGGCCGATTTTTACTTCGCTTGAAGATAAAATTATAAATGCCTAAAAAGTTAAACGATGGTCCTCTTAAACGGGTAATAATTGGGTAAACCAGTAGACCGTATACGCTTTTGCGGGTTAGTAAGAAAAAAAGTATGCCCTTTAGTATATGTGATAGCGATATAAATAAATTTTCAGCAGGCATATTTTTATAGAGCTGTTCGGCGGTAGTATAAAATTTACTTGTTGTGGAGTCGCCTCTTCTCCCGCCCGCCAAGAAACCGCCATTAAATGTATGCATCGGTTTGGTGAATGCCAAACTGGCAAAGCAAAAATGTCCAACTCTTCCTACACTGTAACCATTAATTTTACTGCCGATGGCATGAGAGCAATCTTCGATAATATAAATATTTTTGGAATTGAGGAAATCAATTAGTTCAGTAAA
>JADGAM010000025.1 GCA_015232015.1 Oligoflexia bacterium
TAGATCAAACATAATTCAATTTCCCATTTATTTGCATACGCCAAAGCATTACTCAAGAGAGGAGGAATATATTATCACCAGAGAAAATACGTCAAGTACGTTTTATTATGATAGGTAATAATTTCATAAACCAAACTTTATTAAGGAGACAAAATAATGAATACTTGTGTGGAATAAATAAAAAAAGAAACAGATAAAATGAGACATGATTTTAAGGGAAATCTAAGGAAAGCACAAATAATTTATTCTCTTATAGAAGAGCAGCGAAAGAGTGGAATAAATATCGAAAAAAAACATATCGAAGAGTTAAATAAAGTTTTGGATGAATTAAAAAACAATTGGGGTAAATTAGAGAAAAAAATATATGAACACAATGTTTTAAACTCTTCATCCATTTAAAGAGGTTTTTAGTGAAAAACAATGATTTTACCATTTATAAGAATACTTTTGGAACTTTTGGGTTACCAAAAAATAGATTTAAGAGCTACTGTCTACTTTTGCCTGGTTTTGGTGGTGATGCTTTTTCACGCGAAGATTTTTTTAAAAAGGCCAATGTTCTTGGAATTGGAATAATTCCTATAAATGTTGCAATAGATGAATCGATTGAAAAAATTTTAGAAAATAACAGAGGAATGCAAATTTTTTTAAAAGCAATTGATGAGAGTATCCACTCAAAAATTAAATATATTAGCGCCAATAGTTTTGGTTGTTACTTGTCAATGAGTTGGATTAAATCTAATAACAATTCACTTGAAAAAGTTGTTTTTATTACTCCATGTTCTCTTGAACAACTTATTTCTATCTTCCCTCAATACAAAGGTTCTGAAAATAGTGTCTCTGCTTTAAATGAAAATGAAAAGGAAAAAGCAAACTCGACCGTACCTCTAAAACTATTTACTCTGCAACATGACCATCTTGTCACATATATTGATAAATATTTTTTGAATTCTTTTTCTAATATAGAAGAAGAGATTGTGAATTATTCAAACCATTATGAAATAATAGATCAGGAAAAGACCACAAATAAAATATTAAGCGAGTTTTATCATGAATAAAAAGAACATAAGCGATATCACAATAGAAATTTTGCAGTCAATTTATCTTAAGGCCATTATACTTGTTCTATCAATACTATTAGCTTTATCCTTAGTTCTGTGGTTGATGCTTATAAGACCAAGATATTTAAATCTTATTCAGAAAAAAGAAAATTCAAAAAATGCTTTATTGAAAAGAAATATAGATTTAGCATTATCTTATGCTGAACAGAGCTCTTCTAATATTAATACGCTGTTAAGATTAGCGGAAAATGCTGTTTATGCTATTTCAAGTGATGTTTTGTCATTTTAGGAATTTTTTTTATAATCATCAACCTAGCAATTTTTTTAACGTTATCAAATTTACCATAAAGAAAAAATTGAAACCAATATTAAACCAATTTGAAAAATTATCTACCATGCTTATGGCGGAAGGAAAAAAAGAAAAAAATAAGATTGTAATTGATGTAGATTTGTTATCAACAGAAAGCCTAACGAATGAATACTATAACATCGTTACTGCTATTAACCATTATGAAAAATCTATTGAAGAACAATCAAGATTATCAACCATAAACAAAGTTGCTCAACAGGTTGCTCACGATATTAGGAGTCCTCTGTCTGCACTAAATATGATAGTTAGACTAAATTTACAAGAGTTACCTGAGGAAAAGAGGATTATAGTTCGTCAACAAATTGAACGTATACAAGATATAGCAAATAATTTATTAGCAAAAAACAGATCCTCATCACTAGATGTTAGTGATTTAAAAATTACCAGTGTAGAGTTGCTTTCTAGTATAATAGAAGAAATTATAACAGAAAAACGCCTTAACTTTCGTTCTAGGCTGGGTCTAACTATAGAAGGAGATATCTACAATAACAACAGTTATGGCCTGTTTGCAAAAATTAATCTTACAGAATTTAAAAGAGTAATCTCAAATTTAATTAATAATTCTGTTGAAGCACTACCAGAAGGACAGGGAAAGATCGTTGTTATACTAAGGTCCCCATCTGAAAATGTTGTTGATATTATTGTAGAAGATAATGGTAAAGGCATCCCTACTGAAATTGTTGATAAGCTTGGGCAAGAAGGTGTCAGTTTTGGCAAAGAAAAAAATAATGAGTCAGGTAGTGGACTTGGTCTTTTTCATGCAAAAACTACGGTGGAAAAATGGGGAGGCAAATTTACTATTGATTCCGATCTTAACAAGGGTACAAGAATGATTATCTCTTTGCCAAGAGAGACTGCACCTTGCTGGTTTGTTCCTACAATTTCTTTAACAGCAGGGCAAGCTGTTGTCATCCTTGATGATGATCAAGGTATTCATCAGACTTGGGATAACCGTTTTTGTGAATTATTATTGCAAGATAAAAACATAGAAATTACACATCTATCTAATCCAGATGCGTTCAGAAAGTGGATTACTACCAATGAATCCCTCTATGAAAATATTTTGTACCTAAGTGACTTCGAACTACTTGGTTACAAAGAAAGTGGACTAGATCTGTTAGAAGAATATAAATTGAAAAATTCAATTCTTGTTACTTCTCACTATGAAAACGAAAAGATTAGAAAACGATGTGAAAAATTAGGCGTTAGATTAATTCCTAAGATGCTTGCTGGGTTCGTGCCATTGGAGATGTTAAACAGTGATGGAATTAGCAACTCACATGATCGCTCATTAGGAAGTGAGCTTAAGATAAGAAGACCTGATGTCAAGGATATAGCACCAGATAACTCCAAAATGGAAATATCTACTCATGATATTGATAGATATGATTATGTTTATATCGATGATGACGAATGGTTGCGAATGGGATGGGAAATGGTGGCCAAGACTAAAGGTATAAAACTTCTTACTCTTAATTCTATAAACGATTTTGAAAAACACACAAGTAAAATATGTAAAGAACATACTGCTATTTATCTTGATAGAAACTTAGGAGAAAATGAAATGAAGGGTGATGTTTTTGCTGAAATACTCTATAAAAGAGGTCACAAAAATCTTCATCTGGCAACTGGGGAAGATGCTGAAAATTTTCTTCATTTAAGCTGGCTTAAAGTTACTGACAAGGATTGTCCTTTTGAAGCACGTCCTTATAACTTCTGCGCAGAAGTTGGCGGCCCCCAAAATTTGAAGACCAAATAAATTCATTTTATCTATCTGCAACTGTGTACTTTTTGAATGACAAATGAAATCTTTCTTTATGCAATTATTGACTTGTTTTCTAATTTTTTTTCTAGCTGTAACTATGACCTATATTTTTAGCAATAATTTGCGTGCTAAGATTCCGCCGCCGAAGGCATAACTTGCTTGAAATTTAATTGTTCTAATATTAACCGAATTATTCCCTGAAACATATTGTGTGTTACCAGGCGCAGTTATATCAACAATCGCTGATTAGTTTCTAGACTCTTACCCAAAATTTTGTTAATTTAGCGATTTAAATGTTATGAATAGATTATATGGCAGTAAAATATGACTTTAAAAAAATTAAAACAACATGAATCTCTTGCCTCAAATCAAATATCAATCAAATCAATTAAATTTTTATTTTATTTAACTATATTGTTTTTGTTTATTGGTTGTTCAATGGCACCATTAACCTCAACCAAAAACGCGAGCACATTAGGTGCTAGTAATTGGGAAATCAGCACAGGTTTTGTTCCTACTCCATCATTATCTGCAAGTAGAGGATTTGGAAAAGATTTTGATAGCGGTATTATTATTGAAGGGCAAATGTTTCCACTAATTGCTCTTTGGGGAAAATATGCTTTTAGAAACTTTGAAGGCCTCGAATTCTTTAGGAAAGATTATGCTTTTTCATTATATGGAGGCATCTTTCATGCGCTGGACCCCGCTGCTTCGAAAGGTTTTTTTATTGGACCAGTGATCAGCTATAAGTATAATTGGACAGAAGTATTTTTGTCCGTACGATACAACTGGACACATTGGGATTCTGTAGATGCATCTTTTTCAGATAAAGAGAACTTCATCTTCCATGATTTAAAACGGGAAAAAGAAACTTTAAGTTATATGCAATATTCATTGGGCGTGAATTTTTGGTTTACGGAAAAATTTGGTTTATCTCTAGCTGGTAAAGTATTACAAGCTGTTGATGGAAGCAATTACCTTGATTTTACCGTTCTTCCGAGCGCTGAGTTGATGTTCAAATTTTAGAATGCTTTTTAACTGTTAATTAAATAGATTTTAAGGTTAGCGAGCAGTCCCTCAGTAGAGATGACTATTCCAACGTCGTCCATCTGTGAAACGTACATAACCATGATTTCCTTCAGGATCACCAGCAAAAACTTGTTGGCCTTGACAATATAATGTTCCTAAGGCCACAATTTTTTTTCTAACCTCATCTCCTGGCAAAGGGTATCCTGCTAGCACTATCTAACTCAATTTTAATTGTTACGAATGCTTTTGCTCCTTTATCTTCTTTTATACGAATTGATCTGCGTATTCGCATCCAACTGGCCGGCCATTCTTATCTTAATGGCCCACTTTTTTAATGACAAATGAAATCTTTCTTTATGCAATTATTAACTTGTTTTCAGTAACTATCAAGTCAGAGCTAAGTTAGAAATTGAGATAGAAGATTTGCCAGATTTTGTTGTTAAAAATGAGAATAAATATTTGAATTGAGGAGACAAAATAATGAATATTTGTGTGGAAGAAATTTACAAGAGACTGAGTAGTTACGTAGATCTACTAATGGCCTGAGTTGCATACAATGGATAGTGGTCAACACTAAATTTTGTTTTTGAATTTGATTTTTGATGATCAATTTTGATTACATCTTTTGATAAAATAATTGCTTTTCTTAAAGAAAACTCATTAATTATTATTTCTAAACTTTTTGCACGACTAGCGTGAGCAGATTTAACTTCAATGGGAATTAATTCACCATCAAAATCAATCACAAATTCGATTTCGTGATTTTTATTATTCCAAGAGTAGAGGCCATTTTTATGAGTGTGCATTTGATAAGAGGAGTTTAAAAGACAGGCAACAAAATTTTCGGCAAAGTATCCTTTAGCACTGCCATAGTTTTGTTTTAAAATAACTTCTGGACTAAGACCTAACATAGCTCCTAAAATTCCAATATCGAAGATATAGAGTTTAAATAGATTATCTTTACAATATGATTTAAGAGGATGGGAAATTTGTGAGGCCACAGGAACTTTAATTACTAGACCTGCTTTACTAAGCCAATCAATTGGACCTGAAAGATCAGCAAAACTTTTTTTTCCATAAATAACATGATTGAATTTATATCTTTTAACAGAAGTATTATGATATTGGGAAAGTTGCATGGGAATATTTTCAAAAACTGTCTCGATATGGATAGCGTTTTCAATACCAGAATGTTTTTTAAAATCGTTTTTATATGAAATAATTAAATCAAGTTGACGTTCGCGGGCCATCTTTAGTGCTTGATATTTACTGTTTGGTTTTGTCTTAGATTTATTTTCAGTTTCAGCTTCAATAGTTTCTTTTAAAAAGTGATAAACAATCTCAGGCATTCCTCCTACAATGTAATAATCTAATAGATATTCCCATAAGACATTTTGGATTACATTTGAGTTATCATATTTGTTTATTACTTCTTGATAACTTTCGAAAAGTTTTGGGTGATCTACTGCTTGTATGTATTCTTCAAAACTTAGAGGAAACATCTCTAAAAAATTTACTTTGCCTACAGGAAATGATTCTTTTGATAGTTTAATTCCCAGCAAAGAACCAGCACAACAGATTGCTAATTCAGGAAGATCTTCACAAAAATATTTTAAACTTGTAATGGCCCTGGGGCAATTTTGAATTTCATCAAAAATTATCAAATCATTTTTTTTGTCTATATCAGATTTTAATGTAAGAGAAAGTTGCAGTAGTAATCGTTTGTAATCTAAATCACCATCGAAAATAGGGGAGAATTTATCATTATCTTTTTCAAAATCAATTACATGAACTTTTTTGAAATTTTTTTTTCCAAATTCTTTTAAAATATAACTTTTCCCAACTTGTCTAGCACCTTTGAGGATTAAAGGCTTTCTTTGAACACTATTTTTCCATTTAAGTAAGTCATTATAAATTATTCTTTTCATAGGATTGTGTGCCTTCTTTGAAAAACTAGAAATTCTATGCTAAAATAGCATATATTGCCTAGAAATTCTAGGTATAAAATGGTTTTTTAAGTACTTTTTCTGACTTTTAACTGGTAATAAATAACTGGTAATAAATAGAAAATAAGATTAGCGAGCAGTCCCACAGTAGAGATGATTATTCCAACGTCGTCCATCTGTGAAACGTACATAACCATGATTTCCTTCAGGATCACCAGTGGCGGGATTTTGTAGAATTTCAAGATCTGAAGTTAAATAAAGTATTCCATAAGGGTCGATAGGATTAGTCTGAGGTGGAGGGTATTCATATCCTGGGATAGGTCTATTTCCAAATGCTCCGAAGGCGGCACCAGTAAAAACTTGTTGGCTTTGACAATATAATGTTCCTAAGGCCACAATTTTTTTTCTAACTTCATCTCCTGGCAAAGGGTATCCTGTCTGTTGATCAAAATCTGAATCAACTAATCTTGCACTTTTATCAATACTTTCATCAATTCCCTCACCAGAAACAAAACGATTAAAGTACACATATAGATCAACTTTATTAGGTAAAGCACAGATTCTTTGATTAGCATTATTGGGATCAACAATGGAAAATTGACTACAACAATTATTTTGATTTGCAACAATAGAACCTAAACGATTACAGCAGATAAACCTATTGGGAGAAAAAATTGGATCGAGGGTAATACTATCTTGGAAAACTACTCGTCTATCTTGATTGGAGTAATCTCCCACTGCTGTAGGCGTGTACATTTTTATAGTAGAGTAATCGATATCTAATCGAAATGAATCATTAGCAAATGATGTGCGGTTATCAGATTCAGGAATATTTGGTGCGTAGTTATCTTCAAAAACAGCAGGAGTTCGTAAGCTGTAAAGCCCTGGTACTAATTTTTTAGCATTGGAGGGACAATAAAGTGGTTCATAATATATTTGAGGAATTCCTAAGAGTTCAAGGCGTGATAATTTTTCTAGGTAATATAAATCATTTCCAGGAGAGAAATTGGAATATGTGTTTGCAGGAGTTTGCCAAGCATTGGGTTTCTCATAACCATCATCATCATAGCAATTTCTATAACAATGCCTTCTTGCTCCTATAGGATAGAATTCGATTATGATACCAGCGTTTGAATAAGAGTACATGCCTCCATTGGCGTCTGTAACATTAGGTCCGCTGCGGTAATATATATTTTCGCCACCTACGCACTCCCCATCAATACCATATTTAGTATAACAAAGATTTCTTTTTATAAAAAGCCATCCGGTTTCTCTTTCATAACACCATCCTTGCTTAGTTGTAGTAACATGGCCAGCCACATTAGTGTTCTCTGATTGAAAAAAAGCATAATCATGGTTAGGATCTCTATTGGGAGAACCACATAATCTGCCACTACTTGCTGCTCCAGCAATAGGTAGTGGGGTTGCGGTTATTGCGTTTGCATCTGGAGCATTTTTGACACCTTCAAAGTTATATGTATTATCAGGATTTGAATTTAGTGCTCGTCTGCTTATATAAACATCTTTAATATTGATTCCGCCATTAATGTATGCTGGAATTTGAATTACTAATTGGGTTTGAGATTCCCAAGCAAACATTGCTTCACTACCCATATCTGTTTGAAGGGTATAGTTTAACCAACCACTCCCTCTAGTAATAGTTGTACTTTTTGGGTAAGTGACTGTTAAACTATTACTATTCACCAAATTTGGCACATAAGGAGCGAAGTCCGAGGAGTATCCTGCGCGGTTTACAGAGTGAACACGGACTACGACATCGTTTAAACCATCGGCCGTTGCATCTGTCATTACTGATATTCGCTCATCATTAGTGGCGAAAGCTCTTATTTGAGCTGGAAATAAATAAGTTGTTTTGCTTTTTCCAAAACCACTTCGGTTATCTTTGTCTGTTCCATCTGGGTTACCTAGTAAGTAATGAGCGCAGGCGTAGTTACTGGGATCTTGGCAAAATAAATTTGCTTCTTGTTCATATGATTTATTTTCTATTTCACTTGCAACATTGGGAAGATAGTTTTTACCATAGATAAGTGGTGTTCTATAATTTAAACACCTAAAGTTTTCAGGATTTATTTTTAATTTTGTAGAGGAAACTCTCCATTCATGAGTTCCATCTGCAAATAGCCTAATCCAACTGCTACAACAAGTTTTTTTGCCAGTATCGTTAAAAGTTTTCCATTGATAGCGTGCTGGTCTTAGGCTGTTTGATGTTGCGCCTGCGGGAATGTTTTCGGCGGCCGTGTATACAACTTTAGCTTGCATTGGTACAGGAGTGCCGAGTCCTGGCTCTGTAGTTGTTAAATATTCCAACACAGAATATCTAGAGTAGCGGCCAATTCCTGCAGGGTTATTAATTGCGAATGCTGTAGGAGCTGTATCTAATTTGTTATAGAGCTTTTGTACACTGGCAGGGTCTCTTGGATTATAGTATCCCATAGTATACATAGTGAATTCACTACCCGTTTCTCGGCAACAGCGATTTTTACTTAAATTGTATGCTAAGTATCTATCCCTTAGCGTTTGATCTGTACTATTATAGTTTGTAATAGTTTCTTCTTGTGAACAAATTAAAGACTCTTCCCAATACTTTTTTTCTGCCTCAGTATCACCAAATCTACTCTCAGGAAGACCTTTGGCAATCGCTTCGTGAAATTTGTTAGGAGAGCAGTCAAGTTCAGAGTGGCAAACAGAGCCGGCCCTTCGTAAACATGCATCTTTTGCAAGTGTGGGTGCACCAACAGTAGATCCAGAAGATAATGGTCCGGCCTCAATACTGTCAAAGTTAGATTTCCCACTATAAAGGGATTCTCTGCCACATGAATTTTGCGATATAAGTTTACGAACATAATTGGAAACATTGGCGGCCAGTATTGGATATGTAGGTGCTTCAATGTGCATGTAATCGCCGTAAAAAGTATTATCTGCTAAAGTTGCATCGGTGGTGCTAGTTGATGAATCGGAATTTTCTTTCATATCTTCAGTGTTGTCATTTATTAGAGGGCAACCATGAATTTTTCTTATGGCCACGTTAGGACCAGCGATAATTGAAGAGTCACATGAACCAATTTGAGAAATAAAATCAGTGCGATTAGTTGAATCTTTATGTTGATGTGAATATACTGGCTCTCCTCCTCCTCGCAAAGTTAAATATTTTCCTGGTCTGCAAATTCCTGCAAGAGCAAGAGTATTAATTTCTTCTGGGTTTTGGATATTGGCATTTTCTTTAATATTGGCCTTAGCTACGGTATTGATTTCTGCACTTGAATTAACATATTTAGCGGGCCTTCCTAGAACATTGGCCTCTTTACCATACTTGATATTATCAAGATTATTTGCTTCACGAATAATCTGCTTATTGAAATTATTTCCTCCATCTAATTTCTCACAATAAAAATTAGGGGCACAGGTGAAGAGTTTTCTCTCTTGAAAGTTGGTTATTTTACTATAATTTGCTGCGCAGAGCGCCCCCATACCTCGATAAACACATCTTTTTCTATTTGTTCCTCCCAGAGGGGAAAGATTACCAAAAATTACTGCTTTATGAAATTTTTTTGCTGCCACTTTGGTTTTATCAATAATTATTTCATTGGCATTTTTATCAAAAGCAGGCCAATAGGTACGAAGATTGGAAATATTAGCACAAACATATTCCCAGCCTAGATTAGTGATACAATCACTATCTGTTTCACAGTAGTGGAAGCGTTGGCAGTTAGCGGCCTCATTTTGTAATGGGCTTATTAAACTTGCAACTCCGGCATCATAATCGTAGATTGTGTTACAATAGTCTCCATTACAACCAGTGGTGATTTGAATAATATGTTCTGATTTATCAGCGAGATCTGAGAATGGTTCATTGAAGGCCAGAAATAATTTAGTGGATGTTGCTGTTACGGTTCTACCTTTTCCCACAGCAAACCAATTTACACCATTAAATGAACCAATTAATGCTCCTTTATTAAAACCATACCAATCCCTTTGATATCCATTCATAAAATAAGTTGCTTGAGTGGTTAATCTGGCAGCTCTCTGAGTTTGAACAGATTTTAATTCATTTTTATCTAGGTCCACCAAATCTCTATGAGAAAAAGGAATCATGGTAGGAGGAATCCAACATGCCCTTCCCCAAATAGTGTCTTCATAATTTCCACTCGTATTGTTACCGGCATTTATATCTCGATAAGTTGTATAACCTATAGCTTGTAATCCTGTCCCATATTCACTGTTAGGATAAGCTGTGAAGCCAGTATACCATGAATCTTTTGCACAAGAGGGACATGGAGAATGATTTCCAGATATTGCCGCTATCATATATGTTTCGCCATTTACAACATTAATAGTGAGAGCGGGCATTGCTCCAGTTTGATCTAATTTAAATTGTCCTAAAATAGCGTTCATATTAAATTCAATGTTGACAGGATCGGTTTTCCTAACACTGTTATCGTATTTAAAGGGAATTCCCTCTACAATAGGAGTGGAGCTTGCATCATCGGAGTCAGGTGTACCAAAAATCTTTAGTATGTCATTAACAGCACTACCATCGAGGGCCTTGAAAAAACGATGAGGTGCCATTTTAGCATTGACTACAGTTGCTAGCTGTTGAAAGGGAGTGGGAAATTCATCGGGATAATACTTGCATGTAGCGTTTGCAATGGTATCGTCTTTTTTAAAAAACCAGTAAAGATCTCCCACAACATTAATTAAATCGGTTGTATCTTGAGTAATTTTTAGTTGTAGAGAAGAGATATCTAAATCACTATTACTTACTTGAGTGCTAGGGTTATAGCTAATGCCAGCAGCAGTTGTTGCATAATAAATACTAGTACTAGCTGAAGTACAAGCAAAGTTGCAAGTACTGGATGCTATGTAAGTTTCTTGAGCCGAAATATTTGGAACAGGAGTATTATTTTCATCTAAAGCACTTCCTCTGCAATAATTTTTATTTTTCATTGTTTCATATAGATTTACCTTTAACATTCTCTCTGGAAGTTTAGTTATAAAATTATCCTTAATAATTGGATCAGCAGTAACTCGCAGTTGTTTGTATAAAACTCCAACATCAGCTGGGTTGTAATTAAATACTAAACAATATTTTTTTTGCATATTAGTGCCAATCGTAAGAAATTGATTAATCTTTGAACCTCGAATGTAAGGCATAGTAGTGGCAATTCGATTATCAATTACAAGCAATTGTCCATAGAGAGTATTAGGGGTTGGTTCAGCTGTTATCATATCGTGGTTGGAATCAAAAACATTCATTCCATATTGGCGACAAACGCTTGCAGGATCTTGGGGGGCGGGAGTACCAACGGCAGCACATGCACACATGGTCCAGAGGAAATTTTTAGCTGTTTCATAGCTGTTTTGATCGAAAGTGGATTGACAATAATTATAGTCTTGATTCTCTCCGGCCATTATACAGTAGTATAACTCTGTTAAATAATCTAGGCGAGTTCCTGCATCTTTTATTGGTTCAGTAGTGGTAGTGGCTATTGGATTTGGAAGTATTTTGCCTGGACAGACATAATAAAGTTCTGGCCAAAAAATAAAGTTGTTGGAATTTGAATCAACCTCCATCTTTGCTTGATTATAGTTTGCATGGGCGGTGGCCTCAGGACGAATCATGCCATCATTTATACATTGTCCATTCATACAACAATCAAATCCCTTGGTGTCGCACTCTTTAGAGGTACATTGTCCTGAAGGATCCATCATATCATTGGCATTAGGTGAATTTATTTGAAGGGTAAGTGACGAAGGGTCTATTTTTTTTAACAATGTACTATCATCAATTAAATTATTATTGGTAGTATAAAGTTTTACTCCATTAGTTTCGGATCTTATGCTTAAGCTACAATTTGAACACACTTTCGCTGCAGAATATACAACTTTGCTAGAAAATGAAGAAATATTATCAACTGTTCCTGCACAACTAACAGCGTTTGTTTGTTCGTTGGCAAAATCTATACTAAACCCTCGATTTTTAGATAATGAAGTTATGCTGGGAATTGAGACAGGAATCATTCTCGCACGCAGTTGTTTTAAATTATTAACGTTATTAATAGTGCTATTAGCACTAGCACTATTGGTGCCTAGTGAAGTTTTAAAGGTAGAAACAATACAATATTGATTTTGATAATTGGAATCATTATTTAAAAATTCATTTATCAGAGTTCCTCGAAGGGAAACCACAGTATTTATATTCGAATTGATGGCCAAAGAGGGGCCTACTTTGAGATGCGTATGCCAATAAAGATTATCTGAAGTTGAATTGGCGGTTGCGGTTGCTTCTGTGGTTGGTGTGCTGCTACTTTCTTCTGCTGAAGAGATTTTTGTTTTGCCACTTTTTTTTGTCTCGAGACATCCACTAAGAGTTAAGGAGCTAATTGAAATAGATAAAAAGAGAAATAGTTGGAGTATTCTTTTTAAATGTTTTATATTCATCAGAAATCCCCCCTCGAATGGAATAAAACAAAATAAAGAAATAGAGTACTGTATATGAGTATATGTGGCCAAGATAGTTTTGCAAACAAAAAATGGGCCGTTAAATGGGCCGTTATTGACATTGAAACAACTGGTATTGATTATGAAAATGATTCTATTATTGAAATTGGTTTTGTTGTTTTTAATGGATCAAAAATTGCCCAAAAATTTCAAACATTCGTAAGATACGAGGGAGAATTATCTTTTTTTATTAAGTCGCTAACAGGAATAGATGAAAAACTATTAAAAAAAGCACCTCCTTTAGAAGAAAATTTAGTTGCACAAATTAATGAATTACTTGAGGGCGCAGTTTTAGTGGCCCACAACTCCGATTTTGAAAAAAGATATTTAAAGAAATATATTACTAATACTGTCGAGTATGTTGATTCCATTCCGTTCTTAGCACTATTATTTCCTAATATGGGACAATTCTCATTAGAAAATTTTTTGATTGAATTAGGAATAACAAATAAAGAGTCCCATCGCGGTTTAGAAGACTCTTTAGATTTGCTTAAAGTTTTATTACTTACACTATATGATCTTCATAATGATCTTCATAAAAATACATGTATTGAAAGAAGAGATAGTAGAGAGCAAGTTCTTAAACTATTTAGAAAATATAATTTTGAAAATCATTTCTATTATCAATTACTAGAAATGTCTGTCTCTGAGATTATGGAGATTGCTTCAAGCATAGATTTTGATTTGGATTTAAAGTACAGAGAATGGAAAGAAAAAACCCAAGTGGATAGTGAATATAAAGATGAAGTTGAATGTGAATGTAATGAAGAGTGTAGGGAGATCTCTCTGGAATTTTCTGGAAAAAATATTGAGAGCATTTTACAAGATACTCAAAAAATTATTGCAAGCAAAATTCCCAGTTATAAATATCGTGAACCACAAAAAACATTAGCATTAAAAGTAGGGCAATCATTTAAAAATAATGTACACGCTATAATAGAGGCGCCAACTGGTAGCGGAAAGACTCTTGGTTATTTATTACCATCGGCGCTTTTTGCTTTAGATGATAGAAGTGAAAAAAAGCAAATATTAGTGGCCACAGGTACTAAGGCGCTACAAAAACAAGTTTATTATAAAGATATTCCCAATATAAAAAAAATATTAAATGCAAAAGATTTAAAAGTTGTAGAACTTTTTGGTTCCAATAATCATTTGTGTGAGCTTAGTTTTAAGAAATTTGATGAGAGTGGAGATTTATTTTTTTCACAAAAAAGTTTTGAAGAACGATTTTCCTTCCTCTATTTGAGTGTGATATTTGAGTATAATGCATCCAGAATTGAAGATATGGAGGTAGCAGGAATAAGGGGCCTTCAAGAAAAAGGAAAAGAAAAAAAATATGCTTTGATTGATGATCTTCCTTATGCAGTAAAAAGTAAAATCGATTTTCTAAATCATTTGTGTAAAACGGTAGCAGTGGATTTTAGAACATGTATTAGTCACAAATGTTTATATAAAGACAGATGTAGTTATTTGCATGCTTTAAAGTGTGCTAAAACAGCAGATATAATAATTGGAAATCACGCTTTGATGTTTAAGTGGCCGAGAGTTTTAGAATTACCCTCCTATATTGTTGTGGATGAGGCCCATAAAATTGAAGGTGAAGTTACAAATGCCTTTACCTTAACTTTGTCAGATGATGATTTAAAGTCTTTTAGTAAAAGTTTAGCAACTTTTTTTGGAATTGGTCCTTTGTTTTTTTTATTGTCACAAGAAAAATATTTCAAAGCAGTTACTGAATTTGCAAACTCTGGATCTGGATATATCGACATTTCAGAGATGACTTCTTCAATAAAGAAAGAAACAGAAGGATTATCCTTTGAACTTGATGGATATATTTCAAAATTAAGCGAGGTGATACCCTTATATTTTCAAGGAATGCCAAAGTATAGTGAATATTATTGGAATGAACTTCCGATGATTACCTTTGCAGAAAGAAATAGTGAAAATAAAATTACCATATATGATACATTGAATGAGATATATCAACAATTATTTGAATATTACAAAAAACTTAGTCCCTGTTTGCTAGAGTTAGGCAAAATTGATTTTACGGCCATAAGTGATTTAGAGGCATTTGCTCGCTTTAAAGCATTTATGATTAACTTAGAAGACATATTAAGAACTGTTTCCTTTAATCTAAATATTCTTGAGAGTAAATTTCGCAAGGAGCTTCTAGATCAATATTCTTTTAATTCTGCTGACGATTCCTATGAAGGTAGTAATAAGAATGAAAAGATTAATGAAAAAATTAATGAAAAAATGGATGCTTCTCAATATGTAAACTCAATCAAGTACAATGTTGAATATGGTTTTGTTTTTGAGTCTGCACCTATAAATGTAGGAGTATATGTTTATAAAGGACTTTTAGAAAATGCTCGTTCAGTAGTATTTACCTCCGCAACTTTAACTCGTGGAGGATCGTCAGCAGGAGGGCAAAATGGAGCTGGAGCTGGAACAGAGGTAGCGGAGTGGTATTTGGGATACACCTATCTTCCACCACAAAAAAGATTTAAAAATAGTTTTGTTTTACCTCCAATATTTGATTACAAGAAAGATGCTCGAGTATTAGTTTGCAGTGATGTTTTAAATTTTTATGATAGTAGATTTGTTGGTGACACTTTAAAAGAGGTAATTCCATTAATAAAAGATATAGGGGGAAAATCATTAATACTTTTTTCTTCAAAACAAAGATTTGAAGATGCCAGAGAAGTGCTTTTGAAAAGTTTTAATGGAGTGATTCCTTTATTCGTACAAGGTATGGGAAGTAGAATTGTTGAAGAGTACAAAAAATCAACTTGCGGAGTATTGTTAGGAATGGAGAGTTTTGGAGAGGGTATAGACTTACCAGGAGACTCATTACAATTTCTTTTTGTTGATAAAGTACCTGATTTAAGAATGGATTTAATTATTCAAGAGAGAAGAAAATTTTTTGATAGAAATTTTGGTGATGAATTTTTAAATTACTTTATGTTTAAAAGGGCATTAAGCTTAAGGCAAAAATTAGGTAGATTACTACGAACTGATAGTGATATTGGTGCTGCCATAGTAGTAGATGCTCGAGTAAAACAATGGAAAAAAAATACCATCGATAATTTTAAAGAGTTAATGTCACCTTATGATTTGCAATTTATAAATTTAAGAGCTGCTGTTCAAGAATCATTAAAATTCATACTTCAGAAAAAATAAAGGCGTTTAACCTATATCTATCTATGTCTATATCTATTCAACTGCTAGTGTATAATCTCCGGTAGCGCCTCTGTAACCTCTTACTACTATATAATATGTCCCCTCAGCTATCTCACCCTTGATCTCATCAACATTTCCACTTGATTCACTTTTTGCTATCATTTTTTGAGCATCATTAAGTATGTAAAGATCAAAATCTCTCTTATTAGAGTCATAGTTTAAAGTGAATTTTATATTACCTTTTGTTGTTACATTTACTCTATAGTAGTGCGTATCATTTAGCGTACTAAGTGTTGTTGATAATTTTGAATTACGATTTAAAAATCCACCATGAGCATTCACTTGGTCGACAACTGTTGGAGTAGTTGGTGTAGTGGTAGTAGTGGTACTCCTCGTAAATACTGTAGCATATATTGATGGGTAGTTATTTTTTAAGTAAGTTACTATTAAACTCATGGGTACTCCTGAATTTCTATTCCCACGACCATTACTCCAAGCACTTAATCCATGTCCATTGTGATGTAATGCTATCACTTGATTGCTTGAACTACTAAACACTGGACTACCAGAAGAACCTCCTAAAGTGTCAGCATCATAAAAAAGATCCATATCCCTTGCAGGTGCTGAAGCATCTCCTTTATCCATAACTTTACCAGCAGAATATTTTTTAGTAGGAGCACACTCTGAATCGTTGTAGTAATCACAATTTTGATGAACTACATATATGTCTTCACCAACTGATCTTTCTACTCTATCCCCTTCTAAACTAACTTTTCCATAAATCCTTCCTGGATTTCCTTCGCATTTAAGAACTGCTACATCCAATTCCTCATAGGTAAGTAAAAGTTGTTGGCAAAGAAATGAGTTTCCACTCTTATAAGCAGTACTTCCGCTATCAGCGCTTACAAAATCAAAATAAACTCTAGCACCAACAGCATCACTGGCATTTGGAAAACAGTGCCAGTTAGTCATGATCATGTCTTCGCTTATCAAAAAAGCAGTACACCTACTATCCATTGAGGGTATATCTATCAAACCCACGGCCCTAATATTGTTTTGCACATTATTAGATTTGTTTAAATTCATAACTGAGAGCCAATCGATACTGCCAACAATCGCTTTGCTCTCAACTGCGCCACTGGCAACGTTAGTATTATTTGATAACTCCTCTGAAGATAAATTTTGAGGAGCACTTGAATTATTGTTACAAGATACTAAAAGCAATAGCGATAAGGCCAATAGTGCTTGTAAGAAAAGAAGGTTTTTAAAAGTTTCACTCTCATTTCGTAAACGTAACATTCTCATTGGGTGGCCTCCTTAAGTTTTTTTATATTAGGCCTAAAAAATTTTTTGAACTATTGAACTATTCATAAGTTCATCGACCCAAGGCCTCTGATTTTATATATGCAATTATAATGACCATCCATTAGCGTTTCTGATGTTATTTTTAAACAAAAACTTACATCCGCTTAATCCCCTATGAATAGGCCACCTTGTGAATGTGATATACTCCGAATGGTACTCTTGTTGGTTTAATGTGTCGTGGCCATTAAGAGAAGGTGTGGTAAGGAAATAGGCGGAAATAGGTACGGAAAACGAGATATAAAAAAGCACCAATGTAAATTTGTCTCTGAGATTAATTAAAAGTTAGTTGCAAACTGCACCTTGTTTCTAAATAATAAAAATCTTACAATTACTATCAACTTATAATCTCAAACAAATTTAAACAAATTTAAATAAGATAATCTAAAGCAGTAATTGTTCCATTATTTTTTATTACTCATTGATATGAACATTGATATAAAAAGTACAAAAAAACTAAGGAGACGTAAAATGGATTTTTGCATAATTTATACACCCTTTCCTAATAAAGAAAGTGCGATAAAAAGCGCTAAACTACTCTTAGAAAAAAAAATCATTGCTTGTGCTAATATACTTGATAATGCTTTATCCATATATTCTTGGGAGGGAAAGCTTGAAGAATCTACTGAAGTAATAATGATAATGAAAACAAAAACAAATCTTTTTGATCAAGTAAAGGAATCTATTACTAGTACTCATCCCTATAGTTGTCCTTGTATCATTAGTTACAAAATAGATAATGGTAATAAAAACTATCTGCAATGGATAGAAAACTCTGTTAGATAAAATAGTAAATAACTTGAGTATCATTTAAGCTCTATTACAATTATTCCGAAACGTAGATAGATATAGAGATATAGATATAGATATATTTATATTATAATATATTGTTTGTCGGAGTAGCATTTATGGCCAAAGCAAAAATTCCAAAAAGCATTCAATTTTTACATCTAGATGATATTGAATCAATTAGAGAAATGATGAAAGCTCATCTTAGTGAATTAGGTTTTACTTATCCTCCAATTGAGGCGGCATCAGTAGCAGAGGTATTAAAAATAATTGAAAATTATAATAATCTACCTAGAAAATTTGAATTTATCATATCTGATTGGAACCTTGGAGATGATACCGGATTAACTTTTTTAAAAAAATTCAGAGAGATTGAAGATTTTAATAAGATTCCTTTTCTTATGGTTACTACAGAAAATGATATTAACTTTATGTTAGAGGCCATCAATTTTGGTTGTAGTAATTATATGGTAAAACCTTGGCTCAAAAATGATTTAGAAGATAAAATTGAAAGCAGTTGGGATATGGTTTTTACTCCACCCGCCTCTCTAAAACAAAAAAAAATTACTGCGATTACAGCGGTAGAAGTTGCAACAAAGGCAATGCCTGCACCAACAGCTGCAGCAGAGGTCAAGTCAGAGAGTAAACCAGTCGCGGCCGTTACAACAACTAATATTATAAAGGCATCTGGGGTACGTAAAAATATCATCAAAGCTGAACCCTCTCAAATTGCGAATACGGCCGCCACAGATACGACTAGTACATCTCTACCTAAGGAGGAGATTGGATCTACTACAAAAGTTAATGTTCGAAGAATGCCAAGCAGAGGTGGTATTGTAAGTGCTGCTAAAAACAGCAGTGCTGCTAAAAACAAGATTGAACCCCAAGCAAAAAAAACTAATCCATCTTTCTGGGATAAAATATTAAGTATCTTTAAATAACCTTAAAATAATTTAATCATTAATTATTTTAAAAGGATCATTTGAATGGAACAACTACAACCGATAACACAGGGACAAGATCGAAGTAAACAATATCAAGGTAATGAGAATATCCATTTAATCATTAAAGGGGCCTTCGAGTATATTCATAACGATAGAGTTTTTTCAGAGGAGAATTTTCTTGTTTTTAGAAATACAAAAGACAATTCAATTATTTTTGATAGTGAGTTATTAACTCGTCTTGATACAGGTGAATTTTTAAAAGTTTATGTTAATTATCAAATCAACAAAGATTGGGTACCTATTGATGTAGTTATTGATAAACAAGCAGGTAAACAAGTAGCTCAAGAACGTTTTAAAATGGATATAAAAAGAAACGTTTTAAGCTATCAATTTGCTATTAATAAAGACAAAAAAGAATTTAAAATTCAAGTTCCTCCTAAATTTCAAATTTCTACTATTAATACGGTTACTTCCTTTGCCTTCATATCTTCAAAAAAATATGATCCTACTGGTAAGAATTTTTATAATGTTTTAGTTTCAGATAATATTTTAGATTACAGAACTCCACCTAAAATGAATTATGTGTTAATGGAGAGAATTGGAACCTCTATACAAAAATTAAAAATTAAAGATAAAACATTGAAGGCCATGCTCTATAAAGTATACAGTCAAGATGGTTTTGATAATCAAACAGAGCCACCAATTACAATATGGGTGAGCAAATATTATAGCATCCCATATTTGATTGAGGCCCATAATGATACTAAAATTCAAATAAAATTTTTAAATGAAGTAGATGTCTCTGAAATAGCATGTGCGGCCAATGAACATTAATATTAAATTAAAGGAAAATAAAATTCATTTTTTTTCTAATTTATTGAGTATGCCCATAATAGTTGGCATTAAAATCTTGCCTTAAATAAAAAAATTTCATGATATTGGATCACTTTGAGATCAGTTGTTTGAAAAATTTCATCATAATTTAAAATATAATTTCAAGAAGATAATTAGATAATTAAGGATTATTTTTAATATTCAAAGATGAATAACTCAATAATTTTAATTTATTTCCTAAAAAATAATTATTTAGTTATGATAAAATACTATCCAATCAATTTAAAAAGGATTTATGTGTTATGAAAAAAATATTCTCACTCTTATTTTTGCTTTTTATTTTTGGAATAATATTATTAAATCATAATCATCCTCTGGCCAGTGATGATACCAAGGCCATCTTAAGCGAATTAAACAAAACTCTTTTAAATTACAAAGAGGAATATCACTTTCCTTCACTTTCAGCAGCTATTGCTATTAATGGAAAAATTTTTTGGAGTAATTCAGTAGGAGTAAAAGAGCTATCACTAAAAAATATGGCCACTCCTGAGACTATTTATAGAATCGGCTCTGTTTCCAAGCCCATTGCTGCCATTGCTGTTATGAAATTAGTACAAGATAAAAAAATAGATTTAGATAAAACTATGGATTTCTATTTAGCTAGCTATTTTGAAAAAGAAAAAACAGCATTGCCTCAAATATTAAAAGATATTACTGTTGGCCAAGTTCTCACTCATACTTCAGGTATTAGACATTATGATTATAAGCAAGGAGAAAAAGAGTATAGGGGTCCATTATTAAGTCCGGCCAAGGCCATGAATCTCTATGGAGTACTTGAAAAAAGTGAGTTTAAAGCAGGTCAAGGTTTTTTATATTCAACCTTTGCATATAATCTTCTTCAATACTTAATTGCAACAGTTTCTGGTAAATCATATGTTCAATTTTTAAAAGATGAAATCTTTGCAGCAGCAGACATGAAAAGTAGTGGTTTAGATCATCCCACTGAGGGAATTCAAATTGAGGCCAAACCTTACAGCTATGATTCTTCCAACAACACATTTTGTGACACACCTACAGTTGATGTTCGCTGGAAAATTTCAGCAGGAGGTTTAGCTTCTACAGTAGTGGATCTTGCAAAACTTTTAATCGCTTTAGAAAATGAAAAAATCTTAAGCAAAAAAACACAAGAAATGATGTATACTGATGTTAATAAAACTTACAAAGGAAAAAAATCCAATTATGGAATCGGACATAGAATATGGAACTTTTCGAGAGAAAGTAATGGGCAAGATAATGACAAAGATATTGATGCAAATGAAACTTTATGGATTGGACATGGTGGAACCGCTACGGGTAGTGCCTCCTATTTCCTTCACAATCCAAACAAAAAAATTATTGTAACTGTAATTGGAAATCTTCAAGTTAAATCTAAACCTGTTTCTTTATTAGCTTCTAGGCTGGCCCATATTGTAGATAAACAAATGCCATTACTACCAATTGAAGAGGGAAGTTTTTAACTTAGGGGCGGGACTAGGCCACTAAATTTTTTTTAAATAAAAGGAACCACAATTACTAACTTAGTTCCTTTTTTTATTAAAGAATTTATCACCACTACTCCTCCCATATCTTCAATAACCGACTTAATGGCACCCATTCCAATACCCCTTCCTGAAGTCATAGTTATTTGATTAGTGAGAGAAAACGTTTCATCAAAGATATGTTGAATAACAGTATTGTCATCTTTTTCAATTTTATCTTCAGGTACTTTTAATTGATGTAATTTTTCGCGAATTTGCCCAGGATCAATACCTTTGCCATCATCTTGTATGGTGATTTTTAAAATATCATTATTTTGATATTGTTGAATTGCGAATGATACCAATATACGGCCTTTTTGAGGTTTTCCTAAAGATACTCGTTCAGCTGGTAACTCTATTCCGTGATCAATAATATTTATAAAAGCATGCTCTAATACAGTAGATAGTTTAGTGTAGTTATCAGCATCAACTTTTATTTCTCCTCCCTGAAAAATAATATTTTCAACTAATTTACCTCTTTTCTGTGCTTGTTTTAAGACAAGATTATTGTAGGCCTGAAACAAATGAATAATAGGGAATTTAATAAATTTATCATATAGATTTTTTACTAGTGGATTATCTTCTCCTAAGGATTTACTTAATTGCTTAGAAAATTTTTTTAATTCGGAAATATTAATTTCAGAGCGATATTGTCCATCGAAAATGCCATCACCTAGAAATGCATGAAACTCTGATAAGCGTTTCATAAATAAATCATTAAGAATTGAGATATTGTGTTTTATTCTTGGAAGATATGAAATACATTTTTCTAGAGGATAATCTTTAATCTCCTCTAATTCTGATTCGTAATTATGTAGAATCATTTGCAAATCTGTTAGAGAGTAAACCCCATACCCTCCTTTAAGTGAATGTAATAAAATTCTAATTTTTTTTAGATCAAAACAATTTATATTTGCAATTGATTCTTCAATTAAAATATTTAATTCTAAAATCATTTTCTGAGCATCTTTAATGAATATAGTAAATTGCTTTTTATTTTTAATTAAATTAACAATCATGTTAGCATAATCTAAATTTTTTTGTGCTTCCAATTTTGCTTGATGTTCTTGAGTATTATCAGTGGCCACCATTACCATTGCAACTAAATTTTTGCTTTCGTTGTACATGGGATGATAATCAAGAGATATAAAACGGCGACCATGTCTTTTAATAGAAGCAGGTCCTAATTTACAAAGATCTTTAAAAGGGATTTTTTGTTCAAAGAGTGCTTTAATCCATTTTTTTACATTTTCAATTTCTTCATCGTTGTTAGTGATTAAATCCCAAATAAATTTATTTGTGGGTTCACATTGAAATAAATCTACTATCGCCTTGGTGTAATTAGGAAGACACTTGCCATCAACATCAAATACAATTAGACCTTGATCGAGGCTGTTAATCATCATATCAATATACTGTTCGGTAAGTTTTCTTTTCGTGATATCCCTTGAGACACAAACAAATAAATCATTAGTAATTTTAGTAACCGAGGTTTCAATAGGAAAAATTGATCCGTCTTTGCGAGAAGCATAGAGCTCTCCACTCCACTTACCTTGTTTTTGGATAGTAGGCCATGTTTCAGATATTTGCTTTTTGTAATCATCTTTGAAATGAGATTTCCAATCGATATTTATAATTTCATTTAATTCTTTATAAGCAAAAAGTGATAGTTGTGCTTTGTTGGCGAATAAATAAATAGATTCGCGATTTAATATTGCCATTCCATCCATTGAACTCTCTATGGCCTCCAATTGCATTTTTGCCAATGCCTCTGTTTTTTTCTTATCTAAAAGGTTATTAATTCTGAGAGTGATTTCCTCAGTTTTAAAAGGCTTGTTAATAAAATCATCTGCTCCAATAGTTATTGAATCAGTACATGCTTCCTCTGTACCAAAACTAGTCATAACGATAACCGGAATATTTTTAATTCTGTTATTTTTGTGTGATTTAATTTGTTTTACTAACTCTAATCCATCCATTTCTGGCATTTGCATATCAGTTATAATTATATCGATATTATAGTTTTCTGTTTTTTGTAAATCTTCTAGTGCTAATTTTCCATTTAGAGACCAAATGACTTTGAAGTTAAGTTTATTAAGAAGAAAAATAGTTTTCTTCGCTTGTAAGGGAGTGTCCTCTACCAAAAGAATAGTTACTTGAGAGTTTCGGTCCACTAAAAATCCTCTATCCTATGAAGTATTATTTGTTTTTAAAATAATATTGTTTATATATAAAAACATGTAAATAAATTTCTCAACAATTATTTTCTGAAAGTTATCAAATTCTAATTCCTTAATTATTTGATTTAAATCGTTGGTCAATTCTTTTTAATAATAAGAAATTTATAATAAGAGATAAGATTAAAATGCTCAAAATAAAAAGTGCAAATTTTGCAATAGTAAGTTTAAATAATATTCCGTGAATAACTTCAAGAGATATATGATTAAAAGCAAGAGTTTTATTAACGATCCATAAATTGGCCAAAGAGACTAATATTCCTTCGAAAATAATTAAAATGATAAATACTAAAAATATTTTTTTCTTAAAATCATTTTTAATTTCAAAATAAATATTTTTAAAAAAATCCATATAATTATGTCCCCTTGATTCCCAATATATCCCTATAAATCTCTAATTTATACTACTCCTTTTTAGAGCTATTTAGAAGAAAGTTTTGCTTTAATAATAAAGCACTACTAGATAACTCGGTCTTTATATTTTTTTATTTTTTATAGTTGTTGTTTATTATTTTCAAAAAGATAAAAATGCGATTAAATTGAATATAAGTATATTTATTTTTTTAGTTATATTATTTTTATACCATGGGTATTTAGGAGGGAAAATGCAAAGATGTTTTATCTCTATCTCTTTTTTAAAATTTTTATTTTTATTGATGCTGGCATTTAGTATTAGTACATTGTATGCAGAAGATAAAAGTGCAGGTTGTGGTCTTGGAAGTTTGGCCGCTCCTAAACAATCACTAATATCAACAACTACTGCTAATGTAGTTGATTATTTTCTTCCATCAAAATATTCTGCTACTACTACAGGTACTTCTGGATGTGCACAACATTCTCTAGTGATAAAAAATAAAATGGATCTCCATTATACAGAAGTTAATTATGAAAATTTAAAACAAGAGATTGCTATGGGAGGAGGAGTATACACTCAAGTATTTGGCCGTACCCTAGGTTGTAATGATGATGCTTATGCTGTTTTTTCAAATGAAATGCAAAAAAATTATCAACATATTTTTATTCAAAGTAATGATAACTCTAAAAAAGCATTAGACAGTGTTAAGTATATTATTAAGGGCAATCCTGTACTTTCAAAAAAATGTAATATTGAAGCATAGGTAGTATGGGCCAACGGAATATTTTTTAGATAATTAGTTAGATAATTAGCTAGATAAGAAGGAGAATTAGATGAAAATTTATATTACTGCAATACTTTTTTTAATATCAATAACAATGGTGATTATGCCACTAACACTTTTTGCCGCTCAAGGTGATACTAGTGTTGGTTGTGGAGTTGGTTGGTATGTAACAAAATCCATGACAACAACTGCGGCCACAACTAGAGTAAGTACAAATGCAACTTTTTCCAACACCTTGGCGATGACCACAGGTACTTCTGGTTGCGCTCGTCACAGTATTGTTATGAATGATAAAATGGGGTTGCATTTTATAGCTGCCAATTATCAAAATATTTTATTAGATGTATCTCAAGGTAATGGCGAATACTTAATTGGACTTTCTCGCTCAATGGGTTGCTCTGATAAAGTTAGCAGTGTATTTTCAAATGAAACTAGATCACATTTTTCAGAAATATTTCCAATTGTAAATGATCAAGAAAATCATGAAAAATCATTACAATTCTTAAAAAGAATGATAAAAAATAATCAAGTATTAGTTAGTAGTTGTAATATTCTTGGTTAAGAACATTCCAATAAATTAATTTAATTTAGTCTTAAAATTTAAATCAAATTGATATTTAATTAGAGATTTAATTATGAGTAGATGCCTACCCTTATTTTTATTTTTATTTTTATTTTTATTTAATAACAATACCAATGCATCTGATTTAGAGTTAGAAAATAAATTATTAACTCTATCAACATCAAAATATTGGCTGAGATTAGGTCATTATAAAAAAACTTTACTTGGTGCTTATAAAGGACAAATAGATAATCCAAAGTTTTATTTGGCCAGTAATGGAAAATATAATCCGCATGCAGAGCTAAAAGCAACACTAGAATTATTTTTAAAAACAAAAAGTGTGGACGATAACTCCCAACCACAATGCATGTATCCTGCCAGATATCGTTTTATCAATAGTGAATTTCCTATTCTTGCAAAAACAATAAAAAATGCAAAATGTTTAGATTTGAATGATTGGATGAATTCTTTGTCTCCTCAAGGAGCAACTATAGTATATGCTAGTAGCTATCCAAATAATCCTGGATCAACTTTTGGTCACACCTATTTAAAGATTATTTCTAAAAATGAATCTAGATTACAAAAAGGAAATGCAACTGAGACAGCAGCAACTTCTCATTTAGACTTGTTAGATTACTCCATTAGCTACGCTGCCAATACCGCCGATGGTTTTGGTCTATTTTATGCTTATAATGGAATTTTTGGCGGTTACTTAGGGCAATTTACTCTTGGTCCATCATATATGAAAATTAATGAATATAGTGATCGTGAAGATAGAGATTTGTGGGAATACAATTTGAATATTGATGAAGAAGATGCAAGACGAATGATGTATCATTTTTGGGAATTAAATCAGAGTGCATACTTTGATTACTACTTCTTTGATGAAAATTGTGCTTACCAATTATTAACTCTTCTTGAGGTTGCTAAAGTTGATTGGAAGTTAACTGATAGAGTATGGCTTTATTTAACTCCAGCTGACTCTATTAAATTAATTGCAGATAATGTTAACTCAATTAGAGGGATTAGATATAGGCCATCCCTCTATAAACGAACAATGAATAAGATGTCTGAGTTGCAAGAAAATCAAAAAGGAATTTTTAAAGATATAATTAATTACGAAAAACCAATTGCAGTTG
This sequence comes from Oligoflexia bacterium, assembly GCA_015232015.1. Classification (GTDB taxonomy): domain Bacteria; phylum Bdellovibrionota; class Bacteriovoracia; order Bacteriovoracales; family Bacteriovoracaceae; genus JADFZW01. The sequence goes on from JADGAM010000025.1 coordinate 26,457, forward strand.
CTAAAGATGATGCAAAAATTTTAGAGACAATTTCTAATTATCTTTTTTTTAAAAAACAGGCACAGTTAAATAAATTAGATCAAAAACAAAGTGAATTATATAATCAAGCATTTCTTATGCGTTCTAATCTAGAAGTTAAAGGCCCCTTTAAAGAAGTAACAATTGAAGCTCCAAAAAATGATTCTCCAGTGGACGCACATAACTCAGTACAAGTAGGATTAACCTATGGTGATACAGGAAGAAATTTACCTCACTCTACATATGAAGAAATAACTTTTCGTCCGGCCTTACATGATATATTAAATAATATTCAAGGCTATTCAGCGTTTACTCATCTTGAAGTTTTGAAATTAAAATTAAGATACTATAATCAACTTAAAAAATTATATTTAGAGGAATGGAAATTTCTTGATGCAATTTCTTTAATACCATATGAGTCTGTTGAAAAAAAATACTCTTGGCATTTTGACTTTAAAAGCTACATCTTAAAAGATATTGATAGTATAAATAAACTTGCACTTAGTTTTAGACCGGTTGTTGGTTACTCATTTGCTTTTCCTTCCTCTAACGAATGGGCCATTTTTTATACAATGATGGGTATTAACTTAGAAGCACAATCTGTTTTTAGAAATCATTTACGTTTTGGACCGATGTTAAAACTTGGTTTCATTTCAAATATTTCTAAATTTTATAGATTTCAATTAACTTCAGAATTAATCAGCGATCTTTTTCAAAGTAGTCGTCAAAAATATTTCACCCAATATTCTATAGACCAATCTTTTATTTTGGCACAAAATTGGGATTTGCGCTTGCATCTCTTTTGGCTAAATAGAAGTGAAAGCAAATACAAAAATTACAGAGAGGGGAGTTTAACGATTAATTACCATTATTGATGGTATTTTTTAACGGTCCCATTCCTAAATGCTTTTTATTTAATTATCTCCTTTTTAAAAAAAATTTTAAAAAACAAATATTTTTTAAATATTTAATAAATTGTTGCCGATTAAATAGAATAGTATTAACAAACAGAAATTTTTAAAATTTAAGAGGAGATAAATATGGCCTTCAAACCAAACATGAAATTATTAATAGTAGATGATATGTCAACAATGAGAAAGATTATTAAAAATATGTTAAGTCAAATTGGTTTTAAAAATATTACTGAGGCAGACGATGGAAGAAAAGCATTGGAGATAATTGAATCTGCACATAAATTAGGTGATCCTGTAGAATTTATTTTATCAGATTGGAATATGCCAGATTTAAATGGATTGGATTTCTTAAAGATACTTAAGCAATCTGAAGCTCATAAAAATATTCCATTTTTAATGATTACTGCAGAAGCAGAACAAGGAAATGTGATGATTGCTGTAAAATCAGGAGTTGATAATTTTATTGTGAAACCATTTTCTGCTCAAGTACTCAAAGAAAAAATTGAAAAAATATTTGTAAAAAGAGGAATCTAAATTGAAAAACATTTTTTCACTTTGTTTGTTATAAATATTTTTAACCTTAGAAGGTGAAACTGCATGAGTTTATTTGACGATCCTAATGTAGATAAAGAACTTATAATGGATTTTTGTAAAGAAACAAATGATCTAATTGTTGAATTGGAAAAAATCTTAGCTGAACTAGAAAAAAATCCAAGTCAAAAAGGTATGTTCGGTCAATTCGGACAAAAAATTGATAGAATAATGGGTGCCTCTAAATCTTTTGGTCTTGATGAGGTCGCAACATTTTGTGAACTGGGAAAGACTATTGGTTATAAAGCAGATCAAACAACAGATGACAAACTCTTAAATGTTGTTGTGGCCATTCTTTTCGATGCAGTTTATTTGCTTTCAAAAATGATAGCACAAGTAAAAACTGGAAATAGTCATGTGCTTAAAAATTTGAATACAAAAGCATTTGTGACAAGATTAAAATGGTTGTCTGATAAATTTAAGCACATTGAAAGAGGCTCTTGTGTGCTGACAAAAGAAGAGGAAGCAAAAAATAAGAGTAGTTTAGATCAGAGTGCAATTGACGACTTAATGAAAAGTCTAGGTTTATAAACAATAGGAGTAAAATAATTATGTCTAATCAGCAATTTATAGAATTTTCAAAACCATTTATACAAGCAGCAAAGGTGGTTTTTGAAACTATGATTTTTACGAAAATCGAACCAGGGAAACCATCAATCAAAAAAGATGCAACTTCCAGAGGAGATGTTAGTGCGGTCTTAGGAGTAACAGGTAAATATGAAAAAGATGGAAAACAAGATGAAGTAAGGGCCATGTTAGTTTTATCTTGGCCGTATGATACATATGTAAAAATTGCGAATGCAATGTTAATGGAGTCTTTTACAGAGTATAACGATGCCATCTGTGATGTAGGCGCTGAAATATCTAATATGATATTAGGAAATGCCAAAAGAGATTTAAGAGGACTAGGATATATTTTAGATATGTCTATTCCTTCTACTATTGGGGGGCCTAATCACACTATTAATTATCCACCAGGAACAACTGTAGTTTTGATTCCTATAATTTCTGCCCATGGTGAATTTTTTATGGAATTGTGTACAAAAGGATAACGAAAGTTGAAAGTTAAAATTTGAAAACTTTACTACAGGTCTTTAACAACTGCTTTTACTATTTTATTATCAAAGCTGTTTAGATTCATTCCTGCATCTACTATAATGTTTTGGCCATTTATACCACTTGATATTTGGCCTAATAAAAATACAATTGTATTAGAAACCTCAGCTGTAGTTAAGGAGCGTTTACGTAAGGTTAATTGTTCACTAAATAAATAATTGTCTAAATAATTAGGAATTCCTGCAGAGGCCGAGGTTTTAAGAGGTCCTGCACCCACACTATTAAAGCGTACTTCAGAAAATTCTGAGAATGATTTTGCTAAGTAAGGAATAGTATATTGTAGCGTGGCCTTGATTGGACCTAAATGACCATAGGACGTTGCCAGTAAATTTGAGATAGATACAGTTACTACTGAGGCCTTATGATCAAATAAATCTTTTATTAATCTACAAATTTTTATTAAAGAATAAGTAGAAACTTCAAGTGCATTGAAAAAATCCTCTTTACTAACTTCATGAAAAGGAGGCATGCCTTTCGAAAAATCAGCAAACGCTAATGAATGTAAAAAACCATCTAAGGTGATTTTATTTACCACCATGGTTTCTTTAAGATTTATTAGGTCATGTTCTTTCAAAACATCGCAAGTAACTATTAAGTCTTCAGGGAAGTGTTTACTAATTTTTTTATTGATCTCATCATTTTGTACACTAATGACTAAATTTGCTCCTAAAGATTTTAAGATTTTGCCCACATTAAAAGCAATACTTTTTTGATTAAACACTCCCATTAATAGATAACTTTTTCCTTGGATTTTAAAAAAGTCAGAGCAATTCATTTAGTAATACTCCTTAATGTATTAACATTAATATGTTGACCTTAATGTGCAAGCAAAATCGCAAACTACAGCAACTTTTCCATTTACAATTATTTTTCCACTAAAATAAAAAGCATTTTCAAGTTGATCTTTTAATTCAACTTCAATATTAAGTTCATCTCCGGGATGTACTAGTTGCTTAAATTTACATTTTTCAATTCTACTAACGACCCCAATCTTATTTTTATCTTCTGTTTTATTTTTTTTCCCAATAAACAAAGCTCCACTTTGAAATATGGCCTCACAAAGGAGAACTCCTGGAACTATAGGAAAATTTGGAAAATGACCTTTAAGATAATCTTCATTGGGATCAATTCTTTTTTTAGTGATGATTTTTTTTTCTTCTATAGAACAAATCTGATCAATAAATAAAAAAGGAGGGCGTTGAGGAATAAGTTCTAATACCTCTTCTATATCTCTATCTCTTTTATAATCACAGTCCACCAGAAACCTCCAGAGTACTTCCAGTTATATAGGAGGCATTTTTATCTGCTAAAGATAAAACAGCATAAGCAACTTCTTGAGGTTTTCCAAATCTTTTCATAGGTATCATTTTACTATATTGTTCTTTTTGTTCAACTGCTAGGTCAGATATAAAATCAGTGTCTATAAAACCAGGCTCTATTACATTGACTGTAATTCCTTTTTTGGCAACCTCTTTGCTTAATGACTTTGAAAAACCAATAAGTGCCGCTTTAGTGGCAGAATAGTTTGCTTGTCCAGAGAGACCAAGTTTTCCGCCTACAGAACCAATATTAATTATTCGACCATATCTATTTTTAAGAAATGAAAGTATTGCTAACTTTGAAGCATAAAAAGTACCAGTTAAATTTGTATCTAATGTTTTTTGCCAATCCTCACTTTTCATTGTGGCCAATAATGAATCTCTTCTTATACCAGCATTATTAACTAAAATTTCAAGAGAAGGATATTTATTTTCAATATGTGAAAAAAGCTCCCGAACATCTTCTTCTTTCGAAATATCACATTTAATTATTTCCAAGCTTCCTTTAGGAGGAAGCAAGCTTTCTTTTGGTAAAAGCATTTTTTCATATTCAAGCATTAAATTATCTTTCGCTATTTCATTATTTACATATGTGACAATTACATTTGCATTGGCCTTTAAGAAGGCATTTGTAATACCAAGCCCTATGCCTCTAGTTCCTCCAGTGATTAAAATATGTTGCCCACTAAAATCAAAATTAGTCATAAAAAATAATCCTTTCTTTTTAATAATAATCTTTCTTTTAATTTAAAAAGATTTAGATAGTGTTGCTTCAATGTCATTGGCAGTAATGGCAGCGTAATTTAAGGCCCCCAGCCAGCCAGACATAATAATTCCTACAGAACCACAATGAAATAATCCTTCAATCTCTTTATGAAGCCCTCGACTGATGGCCAGTCCTTCGTATTTTGTTCCAAAGGATGCTCCGTTTAGGTGACTTGTATATCTTTCAAAGGTAAGTGGAGTGGCGGCCTCTAGATGATCAACTTTGCCTCGTACATTTGGAATAAATTTTTCTAAACAATTTAAAGTATCTTCAACCATATCTTGTTTTGCTTTTTCATATTCTGTAGAACTTAGCTTTTTCCAATCTTCGTATTTGGCATTAGTAGAAGCAACTACGGCGTATCTGTTATGCTCTGGCCTTGTCTTGGGATAATATACGGAAAAAGTTCTACTACTTATTTTCATGTTTAGTAGTTCTTGAGTATTAAATGTCTTAGCATCAGAGTAGAAAATCAAATCACCAATATTAGGAATAATCTCTCCCTCTTTAATTCCAATATATACTTGGCAACTACTAGTATTTAAGCGAACTTGATTGGTATTTTCAAAAAATTCTTTTGAGAAATGTTTTTCTCCAACCATCTCTTTTATAGTTGAAACAATATTTCCATTGGAGACTACAATCTTACTTTTAATTAAATGTTCCCCTATAAAAACTCCTTGAACGTTTTTATTTTGAACATCAATTCTTTTAACTTTTGTATGTAGTTTAATATCCACACCATTTTGAAGTAATTCATCTTGCATGGCCTTAATAAACTTATCAGTTCCCCCTGCTACAGTATAAATTCCATTTTTCATAAAGTTGGCAAATACTATACCGTAGCTTAAGGCCGGATCTTCTAAAAGATGTCCGTTGGCATAAGTGATTGGTTCCATCAAGAATCTAATGATGTCTGGTCTTGCTGGAAAAAAGCTATTAAATAATTCTTCAGCTGTCCTATTGGAATCATATTCAGTTCCAATTTTCATTACGTGATTAAAGAAATTTTCTGCATTTTCAGAAGAAATATTAAACTTTTCATTTAATATTTTTAAGAAATCATCTTTGGTGTAGTTGGTAGTTATTGAATATTGAGGATTAATAAAGCGAATGTCTGTTAAGTTTGTAACCATATCAGAGATTTTTTTACTCCAATACCGATTAAGGCTTTTCACCATTCCATAAGGAAAACCGTGTAAGGAGACATCAAAAATGTGATTGCATGATGAGCGCCTAAACCAGGTGGCAAGCCCTCCTAATTTATTATGGGCCTCTACTAATAAAACTTTTCTTCCATTTTTGGCCAAGATGTTGGCCACACTCATTCCACCTAATCCACCACCAATAACAATAACATCATACGTGCTACTGGGAGCATCTTCTTTCTTTAAAATCATGGCGCATCCATTTCTTAATCTTAATAACGTTGTATTGTATACAATATTTCAATATTAAATGATTACAATAATAATAAATTAAATAAAGGATTTTTATGTCAAAAGAAAGTTAAAAGAAGTTAAAAAAAGACAAAAAAAAAGACCTAGAAATAAATTTCTAGGTCCTTATAGGATTACCAAAGACAGGAAGGAAGGAGGGGGGATCCTGCCTTTGACACTCTTAAAAATCAATTAAGACCTTTAAGGTAACCAGTAGCGGATGAGTATATATTAGTTGTCAAATTTAAAATAATTATAATTACTAATAAAAGTTCATAAGTCAATAAGATGTTATTGCGATGTTAAGAGATTTTATATTTTATGAAGATTCTTTTTAAAAAAAGTTTAGGAATAAAAACTTATATTTTTTTAAGCAGATCAATCATTTCTATAGCGGTATTCATAGCTTCGCTACCCTTATTACCGGCCTTTGTTCCTGCACGTTCTATGGCCTGTTCAATATTATCTGTAGTTAGTACTCCAAAAATCACTGGTAAACCACTTTCTAATGAAACATGGGCCACACCTTTTGTAACTTCATTGGCCACATAATCAAAGTGGGGAGTGTTTCCTCGGATGATGGCACCTAAACAAACAATAGCATCATATCTTTTTGATGCTGCTAATTTTTTGGCCACTAGAGGAATTTCAAAACTTCCTGGGACCCAAGCTATAGTTAGATTATCTCGATTTCCTTTATGCCTTACTAAGCTATCAATTGCACCACTTAATAATTTACCAACAATAAATTCATTAAATCTCGAAGCAACAATTGCAATTCGCATAGATTCAGCTGACAAGTAACCTTCAAGAATTTTTTCACTCATGTATTTTTCACTCCTAAATCCTAAATCCTAAATATTTTTTTATTTTGTATTATTTTATTTTGTCTTATTTTATTTTATTTTATTCTACTGCAAATAATTATCGCTACCTAAAATCAAATGACCCATTTTATCTCTCTTAGTAGTAAGATATTTCATATTAACATGGTTGGGTGCTACTTCCATGGGAATCCTATTTGCTATATTAATACCTGCCTTAACCAATCCTTCAATTTTATCTGGATTGTTGGTTATTAGATCAATATTTTTTATATTAAAATAGTTTAAAATTTTGACAGCAATATTATAATCACGAAGATCACTGGCAAATCCCAATTGATGATTGGCGGTGATAGTGTCAAATCCTTGGTCTTGTAGTTCGTATGCTTTTATTTTATTGATGGCCCCAATTCCTCGCCCCTCTTGTTTTAAATACAAGAGAATTCCTTTTCCATGCCCAGCAATCATTTTAAGTGATTTAATTAACTGCTCGCCACAATCACATCTCTTTGATCCAAAAATATCGCCTGTAAAACACTCAGAGTGGATTCGTACTAAAACATTTTTATTGTCACCATTAGCATTTGCTTTATCAAAGTCACCAATGGCCAAAGCTACATGATACTCATTTTGATAAGAAATATCTGTACGCTCGAACATATGTAAATAAAAGTCACCATACTTAGTTGGAAATAAGACTTTACTAGAGAGCTTAACTGTTACCTCTTTCGTCCTCCTGTAAGCTATTAAATCTTTAATGGTAATTATTTTTAAATGAAATTTTTGGGCCACTTCAATAAGATCTTTAGTTCTGGCCATAGTGCCATCACTTTTTAAAATTTCACATATAGCACCTGCCGGATACATTCCTGCAAGCATTGCTAAATCAATTGCTGCTTCAGTGTGTCCCTCTCGCTCTAAAACTCCACCATTTTTGGCAACAAGAGGGAAAACATGACCTGGACGTAGTAAATCTTTGCTGGTGGTAGTTGGGTCTGCAAATGATTGAATAGTTTTGGCCCTATCAGAACATGATATTCCCGTGGTTGTGCCGTGAACATAATCAACAGTAACAGTAAATGGAGTTCCAAATGCAGAGGTATTTTGCTCTTTAACCATGTAATCCAATTCTAATTCGTTTGCTCTTGCTTTAGTAATGGGTGCACATATAATGCCTCTTCCATGTGTGGCCATAAAGTTAATATCTTCAGCAGTAACTTTTTCTGCGGCCATAACAAAGTCACCTTCATTTTCTCGCTTTTCATCGTCTACCACAATCACCATCTTACCTTTGGCGATCTCGTGAAGAGCACTTTCAATGCTATCAAAGAGAAATGAATCTTCTTTTTTGTCATTTTCTTTGTCATTTTCATTATTTTTGTCGCTATAATTATTATGATTATTTAAATTTTCCATTTATATTTTACCTCATACCCTTAAAAAAATTTAAAACCCATTCTCTTTTAGCCATGATAAATCATATTTAAATGTAGAAGAGTTTTTTTCTTTGCAATTATTGTTCACACTATGTCTCATCAGAGTTTCAATATATTTTGCTATAATATCAACCTCAATATTTAATTCGTCACCACATTTTCTAAATTGTAGGTTTGTATTAATTAAGGTGTGTGTAATAATTGATAGAGCAACACTTCCATTATTTTTAACATCAGAAATTGTGAGACTAATTCCATCTACGGTTATTGATCCCTCTTTGGCCATGTATTTTTGTAGTTCGCTAGGTATTGAGAGAGAAAAAATTTTATTTCCAGATGAAGGATCAATTGAGTCAATTTTTGCTTTACCGTTAACGTGGCCAAGGACAAAAT
>JADGAM010000260.1 GCA_015232015.1 Oligoflexia bacterium
TTGTTACTTTTCTTTGGTATTAAATTGTCTATGATTTCGATCAATTGATATCGTCTGATGATTGATACGATTATTCCCAGTCCATCCAAATGTTTGACTTCAGTAGTATAATTTTGCTCCATAAACACCTCTCTATAATTGATCCTAGGTGATTATTGGAAGGTTGAAATGTGAGGTAAAATTGTCAGTGATTGTTTTTTTAGTCTACTGCGGAAGGTGAGTATTAATATCCAGTTCTGGACTTAGATTGTGTTTGGCCGTCTAAAAATGAGAGTCGTGGCCACGTAAAAATGAAAAAGTAAGAACTCATACCACTCCGGATTATTGTTTTATAATAGAGAATGGTTATCCATTCTCTTAATAGCCTAGTCAGCTGAAATAAAAGCATTTGTCAAGGCCGCGAAGTGCCGAACGTAGTGAGGGAAGCCTTGATAAATGCTTTAATGAAAGCTAAATTCAATGTAAGAAACTCTCAGTTTTAGATGGCCAAGTATCTCGATTTTAGATTTCCAAATACAACTTAGATAGCGGGTAGGGATCCCAGTATGAAAAAACTTTAGGCATTATTCTCTACATCTTTATAAAATCTGGAACAAATATTAATGATTTTTTTAGGTTCTTCCTGTAAAAGAGCATGTGAAGCGTTGGGAATGATTTCTATTTTAGCATTGCTGGTCATATCTTTGTATTTCTTAACGGTAACAGGGCGAGCTTCATCGTACTCGCCGGCAATGAAGAGGGTTGGTATTTTGATTTTTTTTAGATCCTTAACTCTATTATAGTTTTTTAGTGTTCCTGTTGGACCAAATTCACTCGGTCCCCACATATATTCATAAATTTTTCTTCCGTTTATATTACCTTCCATAGATTTCATAAATGCTTTTAATTTTTTTTCATTTCTTAGTACATGTTTCAAGTAATATTCTTGCATTGCTTGTCGGTAAACAGCAGAGTCAGTTGCGCCTATCTCATGACATACTTCAATTATTCGCTGAGTTTTGCTTGGAAGAGCTTTGATAAGAATTGTAGCATCATTGGCCCAATCTTGTGTGCAAAACAGTGGAGACTGAAATACGATGGATTTCACACGGTTTTTATTTTTTCGTAAATAGAATTCAAGGGCGAGTGTTGTCCCCCAAGATCCTGAATAAATATGAAAGGAATCAATGTTTAAATAGGAAGCTAAATAATCAAGCTCATAAACAAAACTTTCTATACGCCAATGTTTTTTTCCAATGGCAGAAGATCTTCCTCCTCCAATTTGGTCATAAAAAATAATTTGTCGATTAGTATTTAAATTAAATAGCTTTGCAGAATTTTTTGAACTCCCTCCTGGGCCACCATGAAGATAAATAACTGGCAAGCGATTTTTGTTATTACTAGAACCTTTTAATTCGTAAAAAGTATTTCCTAAGCGATGTTTAATAAAAGGCATTGTATTTCCTTTGCATAAATTTTAATTTAGATGAGATAAATTTGATGCAATATTTTTGTCGTTTTAAATTTAAAACTTTACACCAATTGAATCTGCTAATAAATAGAATTATCGGCGCAAATTGCTTATTAATTGTACCATTAATAATAGATTAATTTTTGGATGGTGAAATAAAATATTATTAAAATAGTCTTAGGAAAATATATTTATCTTTAAGTAAGATGACCATTGCAATTATCGCAGAAAGGATGCTTATTGATAAAACTTTACCAAAAATTGTGAGCTGATTAAAATAGTGTTTAGGATTTATGGTTTTGAACATCTGAAATCTCTTTCGTTGCTACCAATTTGTTAGCGGTCACTAGTTGATCTTTTATTAGAGAGGCCAATTGTTGTTCTAGTCGATCAGAACGATCGGCACTTTCTTTTCTTCTTTGCTCGCTGGCCTCTAAACGGGTTTGTGTTTTTATAAGTTCTTCATTTAATTGATTGATTTGTTGGTTGGCAGTTTCTAATTTTTTTTCTAATCGTATCTTGTCTGTAATGGTTAAACCACATTCCTCTTCTAATTTTTGGATAATCTTGTGTAGTTCTAATCTATCTTCAGAGAGCTTTATGCGTTCTAGTCGAAATGCTTCTTTTTCGGTTTCCAATTTAGCGGAGGCCTCTTTGTAGCATATGGTCCAAAATTTTTTAATATAGCTATTAAATTCTGATGGTACATCTGGAATTTCTTGTTTAGGTGCACGTGCTACTCTCCATTGTGCTAAATATTTTGAAATCGTAGCGTAGCTGCCAGTGCCTAATTTTTCTCGAAGTGCTTGAATGGTTGGAGTGATTTCTTTTTCAACTAAATCATCAGCAGCAGCAAATACTTGTTGTTCATTTATTCCGATATTTCCCATAAATTCCTTATATCACTATTGATAAAAATATTATTCATTCTATAAGAATGGCCAATTTTATATGCGGTTGTCTACTTATTTAAACTGTAATTACATATTTATTTTATGTAATTACAGTTTAAACTATGAAGTAATGCCTAGAAGAGAACATTGAATATTGTAGTGTTTTAGTCAACAACGGGCCTCTATCGGGGGCTTTCACGGCCCATTGATGGCGCTAACTTGAGGTAAACAGAATTGCGCAGATATTGTGATATTAAATTTTTTTCATAAAAGTTAATATCGATATTGAATATTTTAATTTTATCATGTATTAGAAATTAAAAATATTAATTTATTAACTTTTTGAGATTTTTTATGGCACACGACTGGAAAACACTATCAGACATGGTTCAAGGAAAAAACATCGTGATTGAGCGCATTAGGATTGTTGAAAATGGTGTGGCCTGTGAGGGAGAGTTCGAACTTCCTCCATTGGCCAAATTATCTTACGACGATCAAATTTTTATAAGCGCTTTTATTCAATGCAATGGATCTATTAAGGGAATGGAACAGTATTTTGGAATTAGCTACCCGACTGTGAAAAATAGGTTGAGTGCAATCTCCGCTCAGTTGAAATTAGTAGAAGTAGGTAAAAGCGAAAGTCGCCAAGATATTATTGAGCGATTAAATGAAGGTAAAATTTCTGTTGATGAAGCGATCGAGAGATTGAAAAGTGAGGATTTGCAATGATTCCCCCATCTTTAGTTTTTTTTAAGATAACTTCTAAAGAAAAAAGTGTGATTAAACTTCCAATACCAGTGTTTCTACTTTGGATTTTGCTGTTACCAATTGTTGTATTGGCCATTCCATTGTTGGTTTTATGGAGTTTGCTAAGAGGATTTTCAAAATTAAAGATGGTCTTTTATTTCTGGATGTTTCTTTGTTCTTTAAAAGGAACTGTTGTTGAAGTTAATAGTAAAAAAGAAAATATTTTTATTAAAATTTGTTAAGTGGAGAAAAAAATGAGTAATGAACGATTAAAAATTTTAGAAATGATTAGTGAAGGTAAAATTACTCCTAATGAAGCTGAAAAACTTCTTCAGGCGTTAGAGGCATCTGTTACAACTAAGGCATCAACGACTAAAGATACCCCTCGATTTATAGTGGTTAAAGTTGATCCTAAAAGTGATGGCGGCGATAAGGTTAATATAAGAGTGCCTTTACAAGTGCTTCGTGCAGGAATGAAGTTGGCCTCTTTTCTTCCTGGGGCAGCAAAAGAAAAGATTGATGAGAAGCTCAAAGAGAAAGGTGTTAATTTTGATATCAATCAAGTTACACCAGAAAACTTAGAGGAGTTGATAAAAAGTTTCTCTGATTTAACTGTTGATGTTGACGGACAAAATGAAAAAGTGAAAATCTTTTGTGAATAAATTATTCTCTGGCCTCTATTCTTAAGGTGAAGTCGTATATGTTCTTACCTTTAAGTTGGTATTCGCCCATAAGATAATCATATTTTGAGAATTGTTCATTTTTCCTTTTGATCCAAAAATCTAGGAACTCTTCAGAGTGCGGAGGGGCCGATCTTGATTGCATACGAATACTCCCTACGTGGGAAAGAGTGGAACCGCGGTTGTCTAAAATAACCGCATTCCATACCATCCAGGGTATACGAAGTCCTGTATGAATTAGTTGGAGGTCAGTTGTTTTTTCAGCAGCAAATCCTTGTAGTAGTGGTTCACAATAATCTAAAAATACTGCCGAGGCCTTTTTCCCTTGTAATTTTTCTGGTAGGATATCCATATTGACTCACTTGCGATAGTTTTTTTATAATTATATATTATATTTTATTATTGGAAAATTACTTTGCTAAAAATGATTGTAAAAAAAATAAAATTTAAACATAGAATCAACTAATGACCATTGGGTGCAGACGTATCAATTTTATAACTTCAACGTATTGTATGGCCTTTTTTTCTTATCAAAAATCGCTCGAACACCTTCTCCTGCTCAAGGAATAATTATGTCCTCTAATTGTAGATAGTATGCTAAAGTAGATTGTATAGGTGGATATAAATTAGTATCTCTCCTGAATTTTCCAGATTATATGCTTGGAGTAGCGCTTAAATCACCTTGTTAAAAAGGCGAGAAATTACTAGTTAATGAGATTCTTTAAAGGAAGTTTAAATAGATATGTTATTTGATATTATTTTTTTAGGGACACTTATTTTTGGCTGGAATTTATTTAGAAAAAAAATTATGTCGTTAAACGAGGATCAGTTAAAAATACTTAGAGGAAGTTATAAATCTCCTGAAATACTTAATATGAATGATGATTATAGATATAGAATGGAAGAGCATTATCAACATATGGAAAGGATACGTCGGAATTCAGAATAAATCAGTTGTGATTAATTGAGTTTTTAAAAGTAGCTGCTCATCATCTTTCATGGTTTATTAGCTGTGGCTATGTTTAACCTAATCCTCCTGCTTCGCCACCACCTCCAATTCCTCCTCTTTCTCCTCCTGATATTACAATTTTATCTTTTACTTTTTTCGTCCTTTCTATAAAGTCAGCAACTTCTTTTTCATTAACGGGTGATTCTTGTTTTCTATACATATCTTTAAATGCCATTAAAGCATCATCATATCTGCCTAAAATATTTAAGGCATCTGCATAAAAATAATTAATATTATACCAAGAAGGGGTTCTAGAAGCAGTCCCCAATAGTGCACACAGTGCTCTGTCAAGCGACAATTATTCCTGGCTCTCCAACTAGCGGCGTTTTTCATTGGTAAATGGATACTTTTTTTGTCATGACTACTTAAATGCAGCACTTTTTATATTTTTTCCCACTACCACAAGGACATGGATCATTTCTAGAGATTTTTTTCTGTCTAGTTAAAGTTACATTATCATTATATTCTCTCTCATTAGAGGAAATATTGATCCCTGTTTTGGCAATTTTTTTATTATACGATTCAGTACGAGTTTCTAATAATTCTTTTTGAGAATCTGTAACAGAGGGAGATATCATCCATTCATCAACAGAATTAGGAAGACAATCTAAAAAATATTTTTTAGATATGTTTTTTTCAATAGAGTCTTTTCTCCACATTTCTTCAAGTTTTTTATGTTTATCTTTATCTGTAGTAGAGAATAAATTTTTAGTTTTTGCTATGTTTTTCTTAATCAAATTTTCTGTTTCACAAGAATTGATTTGAGAAGTAAGATTGGGGTCGCTCTTTAACATCAACGACGACCATGCACTACTTACCTCTATCCAGTGCTTGGCGTGAAAGAAAAAGTTTACAAGAGTTAAAAGAACTCTTTCGTCAACACTCCTTCTCTGAGTATCTCATTGATAAAACTCCAGAGGATGGCGGAAGTAGAGGTGAGCAAATTA
>JADGAM010000261.1:0-4333 GCA_015232015.1 Oligoflexia bacterium
CTTTATATAATCGCAAATAATTTTTATATTTCCTCAGTGAATAAAAAAATAAGAATTATTATTACACTATTTCTATGGAGCTCACGATGAGGATTGAACTCATGACCTCTCCCTTACCAAGGGAGTGCTCTACCACTGAGCTACGCGAGCAATGGTGCGGGCGACAAGATTCGAACCTGCGGCCCCGACCTTGGAAGGGTCGTGCTCTACCAACTGAGCTACGCCCGCACAAATAAATAAACAAAAATCCAAATTACAAAATTAAATAACAATCAAAAGAAAACTGGTGGTGAGAGAAGGATTCGAACCTTCGAAGGTAAAAACCAACAGATTTACAGTCTGCCCCCTTTGGCCGCTTGGGTACCTCACCTAAATTCTCTTTAAAAACTGGAGCTGACTATAGGAATTGAACCTACAACCGTCGGTTTACAAAACCGATGCTCTGCCAATTGAGCTAAGTCAGCTCACATAAGAACAAATCTTACTAAGTTTTATTAATTTTTACAATCCATTAATCAAGTAATTTTTATTTTTGTTTTAAAAATATTTTTCCATTGCTAATGCTGCGGCCACTGAAACATTTAAAGTTTCAATTTTTCCCTTTGATGCAAATGATACTTTTTTCCTTAAAACTCTCTCTACAGCATTTGATAATCCTTTATCCTCACTGCCTAAAACCAAACAACGCCCTAGATAATCATTATGCATAAAATTAAAATCATGGTTAGAAATCTCATCACAATCGGCCCGTTCAGAAAAACCTATGCATTCAATTTTTTCATTTTGCAATTCACTTAAAAATCTTGAAAGATTCACACTTTTTACAAGCTTCACATATTCAGTTGATCCAGAGGCAATTCGATAAAATGAAGGGGTGAGACCAAATGTTCCTTTTAGTGACATTATCAAAGCATCAACACCAAAGAATGCAGCTGTTCTTAGTATAGCAGCTCCATTATGAACATCACTCACGTTATCTAAAGCAAATAACTTTGCTATTTTTTTTAATTTTCTCATCTCATTCAATTCCTTTAATAACATTGATGAATCATAAATTTTGAGAGTTGAGGTTTCTAAAAAAATTTGTGAGGGGATTGTTGTAGCTGTGGCCGCCCACCCTTGATCTTTTATTTTTTTATCAAAGTTTTTATTTAGGTTCTGCAAATCCATGATTACAATTTCATATGAAGAAATCGACTTATTTGATTTGAGTGCTTCAAGTAAAAGTGATTTGCCTTTATCAGTACAAAATATTTTTGAGTTAATTCGAGAGGGATTTGCAAGTGCTTCAATTATACTATGTATGCCTATAATTATGTCTGATTCCATATTAAAGAATATCCTCAATAAATGTTATTTTAAATTATTATTATTGTTAAGTACTGTTTAAGAAACCTGATGAATTACTTGAGGTAAACCAAATGATTGTTTTGTTTCTGGCGCCAAGCAAGAGGCAGATACAACATTGTAACAATCTGGATTTTCTAATAATTTTCTACATAAAAGATTATTTAAATAATGTCCTGACTTGTAAGTAACAACTCTGCCTGCAATTTCACATCCTAAAAGACTAATATCTCCAAGAGTATCTAGTATTTTATGTCTTATGAATTCATTCTTAAATCTAAGTCCATCTGGATTTATAACATCATAGTCATCTAAAACAATTGCATTATCAAGGGACCCACCTTTGGCAAGTCCTTTTCGCTTTAGATTATCAACATCTCGAAGCATTCCAAAAGTGCGCGCACGAGAAATATCATTAATAAAATTTTCACAAGAAAATTCAAAGATCTCTTTTTGCTTTTTAATAAGTGGATGTGCAAACACAATTGTGGATTCAATAATTAATTTTGAACTAGGATGGAATTCTGCCCAGCGATCATCTAACTCCACTCTTATAGGAGATAAAATTACAATGAAATTTTTTAGTTTGCTTAAATTAGCAACCCCACTCTCCTTAAGAATAAAAACAAAGGATGCTCCAGATCCATCCATTATTGGAATCTCTGGTCCATCTATTTCACAATAAGCATTGTTAATACCTAAACCGTACAACACCGCCAAAAGATGCTCTACTGTATTTATTAAGTACTTCCCTTCACCTAGAGTTGTAGCATTTTCGGTTGCAATAACTTTTAGGGCCTTAGCATTTATAAGTGGAGAACTGGCCATATCAATTCTTCTA
The DNA here is from genome assembly GCA_015232015.1 of Oligoflexia bacterium. Taxonomy (GTDB): domain Bacteria; phylum Bdellovibrionota; class Bacteriovoracia; order Bacteriovoracales; family Bacteriovoracaceae; genus JADFZW01. The sequence goes on from JADGAM010000261.1 coordinate 2,189, forward strand.
AAGCAAATTCCTGTACCAGAATCTGCGGGATGAATCGTCAAAGATACTTTCAATCCTGAATGAAGGCCAATTCCTGTAACTTTAACTTTTTTGGCCAAAGTTCTTTGATACAGCATTAAAATAACTTCCTATAATTTTAAAAAAATTGCGGTCCACTATTCAATAATATTATACAGCAAAAAAAACAAATATTTTACATAAAAATTTTACTCGTTCAAAAGTAATTATGAATCCGTTTTAGCATGCACTTTGATACTGTACTAATTACTGTATCAAATTTATCTACTTTATCTACAAATAAATCTTAAATTTTAATTAAATAATTTTTACCAAAATCTGAAATCATACGTCCGCGTGAAGATCTTATAATGTATCCTATTTTTAAAAGATATGGTTCATATACTTCTTCTATTGTTATACGGTCTTCATTTAGAGTCGCACATAGTGCATCTATTCCTACAGGCCCGCCTTTGTATTGCTCATTTATCACTCTTAAAATTTTTCTATCCATATAATCAAGCCCAAATTGGTCAATTCCTAGCATATCTAATGCTTTTTTCACACTGTCAGTATTCATTTCATTTATTTTTTTTACGACTGAATAATCTCTAATCCTTCTTAAAATGCGATTAGCAATTCGGGGAGTTCCTCTGGCCATTCGTGCAACTAAAAATTTAGCATCAGTTGAAATCTTTACTCCAATTTTTTTTGCATTTTTTTCAACGATGATTGCTAATTCATCTTCCTCATAAAAATCAAAATGAAGTTGCATACTAAAGCGATCTCTTAGTGGGCGAGAGAGAAGTCCAGAACGAGTTGTGGCACCCACTAATGTAAAAGGAGCAAGATCAATACGCATTGTACGAGCAGATGTTCCTTGGCCAATTAAAATATCAAGTCGATAATCTTCCATTGCCGAATAAAGAATTTCTTCAACAGCAATTGGCAGGCGATGAATCTCATCTATAAACAAAATATCTTTTGCTGCTAAATTTGTTAATACTGCTGCCAAATCTCCCTTTTTATCTACTGCTGGACCAGAAACAACATGAAGATTAACATCTAATATTTTTGAAATTAAATATGCAAGAGAAGTCTTACCTAATCCAGGAGGACCGGAAAGCAAAACATGATCCATGGCCTTTGCTCTTATCTTGGCAGAATCAACCATCAGTTCGATATTATCTACTACTCGTTTCTGACCAATAAATTCTGAAAATGTTTTTGGTCTTAATTCTTTATCCTCAACAACATCTTCGTCAGTAACTGCAAATTCTGTTAGAAATCTCTTATCATCTGACACTTTACATTTCCTTTAATATAATTCGAACAAGATCACTTGACTGTGCGATATGGGCCGATTGATTTTCATTTTCCATTACTTTAATTGCAATTGGAAATACATCTTCTTCTTTAAGACCTAATTCTTTTAATGCTAACAAAGCGTCTTCTAATAGTATGGATGTATTTTTTTCTTTCTCTTTCATTATCCCAATTTGAATTTTATGTTGAGTTGTTTTTTGTTCACCTTTTTTCTTAGGTAATTTTGAAATTTTATCTTTTAAATCTAAAATTATTTGAGCAGCAGCCTTTGCGCCAATTCCTGGTGCTTTCTTAAGTACTGAGCTATTTTCAAAAACTATGGCCTTAAAGATTTCATCAATAGCGATTGCTTTAATTAAAGAAAACGCTGATTTTGGTCCAACTCCCTTTACTGTTAATAACATTTCAAAAAAAAATTTTTCATCGATAGTATCATGAGCATATAATTCAGAAGTATTTTCTCTAATTATTTGAGTTATATAAATCCCAACATTCTCTCCTTCTTTCCATAATTTCTTAGAATATACTTCATAACCAACTCCTGTAGAAGTTAAGACAATTGCATAGTCATTGCTTTGATTACTAGATATTATTTCACCTTTAATAAAACCGATCATAAGTTTTTCAAAAATTTTTTTTAATTTTAATTTCTATATATATTTATATTTATGCTTATTTTTTATGCTTATTTTTATGTTAAGATAAATGTTTTAATGAAGCAGATATCCCAGTGTTTCTTTTACCCTTACTACTAAAAAGAGAAGATTTCATGATATTATTTTTATCTTTTTCTATCTGTAAATTACTTCTATTTAACAAATG
>JADGAM010000261.1:4347-5723 GCA_015232015.1 Oligoflexia bacterium
CATCGCTTTGATCATATGTAACATAATCTATTTTACCTAATTTTATATTTAGATATTTTTCAATGCTATTTTTTTTTGCATGACCATATCCTGTTGCAAACATCTTTATTGTATTTGGAGTATATTCAAAAATTTTATCTTCATAATCAATAATAAATGCAGAAATGATTGCACCTCTGGCCTGTGCTAACTTAATTAAAGCTGTAGGATCTTTCACGTATATTAATGACTCAATTGCTATTTCATCTGGTTTATATTTATCAACTAATGATTTAAAAAAATTATGGATTATTTTAATCCTCTTTATAAGAGAAGACTCCTTTGCAACATTAAGTACCCCAGAATTTATATGAGTGATATCATCTTTCTGCATCTCTAACAACGCATATCCAACTTTTCTAGAGCCCGGATCAATTCCTAACACCTTCAATGATAATTTATCCTGTAAATTTATTCTGTTAAATTCATGTTTATTATTTTAAGTTTTAAAGATCACAATTGATAGCGTAATATTATTGCAAATTTATATTTATTTTTTAAACTAGGTTGTGCATATGGAAAATGAATTAAAAAAAACTGAATTGTATGAAGAGCATGTGAAATTAAATGCAAAAATTGTTCCCTTCGCTGGTTATGAAATGCCAGTGCAATACACTTCTGTTAAAGAAGAAGTTTGTAGTGTAAGAAATAGTGCTGGTGTTTTTGATGTCAGCCACATGGCAGAGTTTTTTGTTGAAGGAGCTGATGCCGAGTTGTTTGTCGATAAGTTAGTAACAAATGATATTATAACTCCTGAAGTAGGAAAGGCCATTTACTCACCAATGTGTAGAGATAATGGAACCGTAATTGATGATTTAATTGTATATAAAATTAAAAAAGAAAAAATTCTTCTCTGTGTGAACGCTGCCAATCATAAAAAAGATTGGAATCACATAAATGCACTTAAAAAAAATTTTCCTAAATTAAATATCCAATTATCTGATCGGAGTAGTGATTATTCACTTTTGGCCATACAAGGACCTAGCACTTCATCTATTTTGGTAGATGATCTAAAAATTATTAAACATGATAGTGATATGGTTTATTACTCTGTTAAAGAAGCAAATTATAATAATGATCAAATCATTGTTGCAAGAACAGGTTATACAGGTGAAGATGGGTTTGAAATTTTTTGTAACAATAAAATTGCAAAACAACTTTGGGAAAAATTAATAAAATTAAATATAACACCTTGTGGGTTAGCCTCTCGGGATGTTTTAAGATTAGAAGCATGCTTTCCACTATATGGCCATGAACTAAGCGACGAAGTCACACCTCTTGATAGTGGATTAAAATGGACTGTAAAATTTAGAAATAGCGATTTTACAGGAAAAGAA
>JADGAM010000262.1 GCA_015232015.1 Oligoflexia bacterium
TGTTTCTTTAGTAGAAAAAGCACAAGAGATAATAGATGAAAAAGAAGCACAAAAGATGATGGAGAGGGCCGAGAAAAATCGTTTTACTATAGATGATTTTCTTACTCATATGAACTCTATTAATAAACTTGGATCAATGTCTTCTATTATGAAAATGATTCCTGGTATGGGTGGACTTATGAGGCAAGTAGGAGATCTTTCTCCTGCTGAAGAAGAATTAAAGAAGATGAAAATCATAATCTCTTCTATGACAAAAGAAGAGCGTTTAAATGAAAAACTTATTAATGACTCGAGAAAAAAAAGAATAGCAACTGGTTCAGGAACAACAAGCAACGATATCAATCAATTTCTAGACAAATTTGCTCAGATGAAGAAGATGATGAGTCAGGTTATGGGGATGATGAAAGGAGGTGGATTGGGAAATATGTTTGGTGGTGCTGGAGCAGGTGCAGATATGGGAATGGATGGCATGCCTGGAATGCTTCCTGGAGCAATGCCACCAATGGGAAATTATCCAATGAAAGGATTCAGACAGAATCCAGGCGCAAGTGGTAAAGCAAAAAAGAAAGGAAAGCGTCGTGGCCCTTGGGGTGGGGGATATTTCTAGTTTGTGTGATTTTATTTTTGACTTATAAAGATCGATGAATTAATCATATTCTAACATAGATCTATTTCTATACGATTGTTGTTTGATTGCTAGGAGTTTTTATTTTATGGTTAAAATTAGATTGGCCCGTAGAGGGCGTACTAAAAGGCCTATTTACACAATTGTTGCAGCTGATATTAATTCACCAAGAGATGGTAAATTTTTAGAAAGACTAGGCCAGTATGATCCAATGAGTGCTGAAGTTTTAAAGCAGATAAAAGTTGAAGCCTTGAGCAAATGGATAAAAAAAGGAGCAATTCTTACTGATACAGTAAGATCTTTGTTGAAAAAGCATAAAATTCAAATAAACTTATAGGAGGAATGTTCCTAAAAAATTTAATTTATTAGGCATTCTGTTTGGTTGGTTGGTTTATATACCTTACCTTTAAGTCTTAAGTTTAATTTTTAACAGAGTGGGTGTTATGAGCGAGTTAAAAGATCTAATTTTGAATGTTAGTAAAGCGTTAGTTGACATGCCCGATGCAGTTGAGGTGCATGAGATTCAAGGTGAGCAAACGACAGTGGTTGAATTAAAAGTTGATAAGTCTGACCTTGGAAAAGTTATTGGAAAGCAAGGGCGCACAGCTCGTGCTTTGAGAACAATTCTAAATGCAGCGTCTACAAAACTAAAAAAGAGATCTGTTTTAGAAATTGTAGAATAAATAGAAAAGTGATTTCATTTCATCATTTAATAAGATGATTCAAAATAACTAAATTTTTTAGTTCGATGGCCCTGGTAAAACCTAGGGAATTGTTAGTTTTTTATTTTTTTACTATGAGGCCGTTTGAAAAATCATGACAACAAAGATTATTCCCATAGGAAGATCATCAAAGTCCCACGGTCTTAAGGGGCATTTCATTTTATATCTTTATAATGACAAAGACAAAGAAAGCATTTTGCAAAAAAAGATGTCTGTTTACTTATTTCCCATAAATTCAAAAAGCAAATTATTGTCAGAGGGAGAATTTCATACACTATCTTCTATAAGCGTAGGAAACAAAGTTATTGTTGCACTTGAAGGAATTAATCGAATTGAAGATATCGAGAAACTTTTTCCTTTTGAAATGAGAGTAGATCGTAAATTTTTTCCTCATCCAAAGGAGGAAAATGAGTTTTATTGTGTAGATGTGGTTGGAGCAAAAGTAATAGATTGCAAAACAAAAGAGTATGTAGGAACCATCAGTGGATTTTATTCTAATGGGGCCCAAGAAATTGCAGTAATTCATAATGAAATTTCCAACAATGATATTGAACTTCCTTTTATAGATGTTTTTTTTGCAAATATTGATATTGCTAATGCAGTATTAGAAGTTAATCTTCCAGTTTTTTTTGAGGCAGATAAGAATGAGTGATTTATTATCCTCTTCATCATCGCCTTCTTCTTTGTTATCACTACCATCACAAATTGAAATAAAGAGTAATACGAGTATAATTTGGGTTCTTACTTTGTTCCCTGAATTTTTCGATGCTTTTTTAAAATATGGGGTGATTTCGCGTTTTTTACAGCAAAAAAATTCACCTATAGAAATTAAAATTATTCAAATACGTAATTGGGCCCATAATTCATATGGTAGTGTTGATGATTATCCTTTTGGAGGTGGAGCTGGTCTTATCATGCGTTTTGATGTTTTAAGCAGGGCCCTAATAGAGGGTGTTTTCGTTGCAGGAAATTATGATTTATCCTCTATCTTTCCTTCAAAAATTCCTGAAGATGAAAAAAATATTTTCAATTTGCAATCCACTTCAAACTCATTATTAGAAGAAGAGAATAAAATGCAAAAAGAAAAATTACCTTTGGTCATCTACACATCTCCAAAAGGAGAGACATTTAATAGCAATTGCGCTAAAAGCTTGGCCAAAGTATTACAAGGATTAGAAGAACCAAAAAAACTAGAGAGGTTAGAAGATAAAAAGAGGGATATTGTATTTGTGGCCGGGAGATATGAAGGAGTTGATGAACGTTTTATTGAAATGTTTGTAGATAGAGAAATATCTATTGGAGACTATGTTTTATCTGGTGGAGAGATAGCAATTTTATCTATGCTGGATTCAGTTATTCGTCAAATTCCTGGGGTATTAGGAAATTCAGGTAGCATAGAAGAAGAATCATTTGAAAATAATTTATTAGAAGCCCCACAGTATACAAGGCCAAGAAAATTTTTAGGAAAAGAGGTTCCAGAAATTTATTTATCTGGGAATCATGCTGAAATAAAAAAATATCGTAGGAATGAGGCAGAAAAAATTACTCAAAAATTGCGCCCGGATATTTATGATCAATATCGTAATGCAAAGAAAGAATGAAAAAGAAATATAAATATATTTAAGAGCATATTGTTTATGATTGGAAATTTTTATTTAGGTCTTATTCATGGTCCAGTAAGAAATAAGTGGGGAGAAGAGGTTATTACCTCTGTAACTAATTTGGATATTCATGATATGGCCAGAACAAGCAGAACTTTTGATATAAAAAATTTTTTTATTGTCACCCCTGTAGAAGCACAAATAAAATTATTAAACAGAGTTTTAGGCTATTGGGAAAAAGATCAGGCCAATATATATAACCCATATAGATTTGATGCTTTGGCCAGAGTAAGAGTTGCCAGAAGCTTTGATGAATTGGTGTCCAAAGTTACTGACCTTGAAGGGATAAAACCTTTCATAGTGGCAACAGGGGCAAATTTTCAGGGAGACAACCTTCTTACTCCTCAAGCATTGATGAATAAAATCAATCAAAATAATAGACCATTGTTGTTATTGTTTGGCACTGGATATGGTCTATTAGAGAGCATGCTTGATCAAACTGATGCTTTATTAACTTCGATATGTGGATATGCACCAGATGGTTATAATCATCTTTCAGTACGGTCAGCTGTGGCCATATATTCTGAGCTTCTTAGAATGGAATGTAGAGTGATAACATATGCGACAAATGAAAATAATAGTAAAACTGCTAATAATAAATGATTTAGTCTTATAAATTTTTTAGATTTTAAAATTGTGTTGAATAAGTTATTATGTGATACTGTTGTTTTTTTGTATATACAATTGCGCGTACTGTTGTGTAGTGTAATAAAGTTTTAAAGGGGTATTGTATGAATTTAGTAGATGTAGTGAATAAAAATTATATGGATAAAAATCCTATTCCTAAATCATTTCCTGATTTTCGCGCTGGTGATACTTTGATTGTTCATGTAAAAATTGAAGAAGAAGGCGGAAATAAGAGTAGAATTCAGTTGTTCCAAGGAACATGCATCGCTATAAAAAATAAAGGTCATATGAGAGGACATTTTAGAGTAAGAAAGATGAGCGGTAGCATTGGTGTTGAAAGAGTTTTTCCATTCTATTCTCCGAATGTTGTTAAAATTGAACTTAAGGAGAAAGGGAAATCAAGGCGTGCTAAGCACTACTATCTAAGAGAGAGAACTGGTAAACAAGCACGAATTGCAGTCGATTATAGCAGATCTTAAGTCAAATCAAATCAAATCAAATCAAATTATTATTTAGATTTCAAAAAAGAATTTTTTTTAAAAGAGTTATTCAAAACTATTTTTATATCTAACGGCCTTTAATATTTTAAAGAGGTAACTTTGTATTCGTTTGATGAAGAAATTTTAGTAAATTTTATTAAAGACAAAAGCAACAATTTTCAGAGAGATAATTGCTCTTTGATTATTGCTGGAGTTGATGAAGTAGGACGGGGCCCGTTGGCCGGACCAGTAATTGCAGCAACTGTTGCCCTTGTTATGGATCTAAAAAATTTTTTAAATATTGATGAGTTATTTAAAAAAAATAAAGAGGTTTTGGCGATCATGGCAAGATTAGGTATAACTGATTCAAAGAAATTAACTGCGACAAAGAGACGGTCAATAATTAATAAATTAAAAATAAGTGATTTCAATTTAATTTCAAAAGATAACGTTTATGAAATTTCCTATATTTCTTCCCTTACTTCACCTCTTTCAATCCACTACTCTTTGTCAGAGATTTCAGTTGAAGAAATAGACAAGATAAATATTTTAAGAGCATCAATTCTTGCAATGAACTGTTCATTTAATAATATTATTAGATCAACTTCTACTATGGCCACGGAGAGTGGTAGGCACCCTTTAAGTGGTAATAATAGCGCTTTGTTATTAATTGATGGAAATAATAAAATAGATTCAAGGAATTTTTCTACTCTATATAATAAAAATAGTGATAATAAAAATAGTGAAATCACAGAAATTCCGATAATCAAGGGGGATCAAAAATCTTTAATAATTGCCTTGGCATCAATTATTGCAAAAGAATACAGGGATAATTTGATGCTCAATTTATCCAAAGTATATCCTGGATATGATTTAGAAAAACACGCAGGTTATCCAACAAAACAACATAAGAAAATGATTGAAAAACTCGGTCCATCAATGTGCCATAGAAAAACGTTTAGTGGTGTAAAAGAGTTTGTTCAATGAATGAATTAAATGAAACCAAGTAATATTTCTTTAGGCAATCAAATAGAAAGGGATTTTTCAAAAACCTTTCATCAAAAGGGAATTCCAATTTTAGTTTCTCCATTATTTTTGCGTGATTATGGATGTGGACAAATAGATTTTTGTAGAATGAACATAAACAAAAATGGAGAAATGAGCGCACAGCTTGTAGAAATTAAAAGTAGTAGTAATTTAAGTAGAAAACAATATTTAAGAATAAAAAAGTCAATTAATCTACTTTCACAAATTCTATCAATCCCCGTCTTTTTTACTTTTGAAACAAGGGATAAAGAAGATAGTGAAATCATCTGAAAAGATTCTTTTGCCAAATAGTTAAAGCTTATTTAACCTTAAGAATATGAGATATTTTAAAATATTTTTATTGGCCATTTGTAGTTTTTATTTATTTGTTTGCAATATCCAACAATCAAAAGCAGAAGTGGATGCTCGAGCAAAAATTGTCTTATCAATGGCCACCTATGGAACAGTTGGAGGAGCATTGCTTGGTTTAGCATCTATGGCATATGGAACAAAGTTTAGAGCAGTAGCAGTTGGGG
>JADGAM010000263.1 GCA_015232015.1 Oligoflexia bacterium
AATGCTAAACCTCGGTCAAAATCTGCAAAAACGAGCTGAAATGTCCGACCAAAATACTCCGCCGCACCATAATGTTCATTATGGACACAGTTGCAATTGCGTTAATCATTCGAAAAACTTCAAAAAAAATTGTAATACTTTGTAATACAAAATGCTAAAATTTTTAAATCATCCTCTGTGGAACAATTAAAATCATAAGTACTATACCGATAAGGTTTGTTAATATGGATCAAGCAGACACCCTACTCTCTTTTGATAAAAGTGAAAAAAGTAAAAAAGAAAGCGAGGTCTACTCTATTAGACTTTCTCCCCAGCTAAAAGAGGCCATCACCTCAGTTAACAATGGTCTCAATCCCAGCATCAAGTATATATTTCGTTTTTTTAATCGCTGGAAAAATATTGAGGTGGACATTAAGAGTGAGCTTAAAAGTCGTTGTAATGAGTTTGCTCAAATCACTGACCTATTTTTAAAGGCCAGAGATGAGAATCATATTGAAGATAGCAAAGAGTATCTTTTACTAATGAAAATGCAGGCATCATTCATCAGATCACTACACAAATTAATTGATGATCCCAAATATGAATATCTATGGGATCAATGTTTCAACCACTCAAAGCACATTGAATATTTAAAATACCTATGGGAAAAACATTAGAACCCCTCTAAGATTTAATTGCCATTATCAATCAATCTTTTTAATCTACTAGTAATACTTAAGCTAAGTTTAGTTGTATTACTTTTTTTATTTTTATTAACCTAACGAGAGGGGATCTTATGAACAGAAGAGAACTATTAGAGAGTGTTTTAAGCAATAAAGAATTTTCAAATTGGTCTTATGCTCAAAGTGAAAGAGTGTTGAAAGCAATTATTAGCACCATTGTTAGCAACGTAAAAAAAGGTAATGATGTTACCCTTACTGGTTTTGGTACTTTTACAAAGGTAAGAAGGGCCGCCAGAACTGGCAGAAACCCTTCTACTGGTGCTAAAATTAAAATAAAAGCAAAAACGGTTCCAAAATTTAGAGCAGGAAAGGAATTCAAGGAACTATTATAATATTTTGAATTGCACTGTCACTCTACCCTCTTGGACTCCCTACACATAAACAAATTTATTTTTTCCAATGTATAAGTAAACCGATATTCTCAAGGTTTATTTTTTCTTCTTCCTCGTGAATATTGCCATTGCCACTTGCGCTCCTGTAGTATGTTTTCATTAAGCTCATTATGAATTAGTGGGTATGCTTAATTGCACTACTCAAGGATTGGATGTGTAATATGTTTTTTTTAAATAAGGAAGCAACAGTATTTTGTCATTCCTGTCACAATGGTCAGTCAGTTCTTCGCTTCAGCAGCAAACAATTAAAAGCATTGCGACCAATTTGCAACGACTGTGAATTGATTATACATAATGGCCAAGAAAAGAATCGCGGACTATTAATTACACAAAAAAACTTGCAATGTTTAAAGTGCAACTCTGTTTTTATTTCAAAGAATGAAAGTAGAGTATGTCCCAGATGCAAAAGTAAAAATAAAAGCATCTACTAAAAAATAAAAAAGGGTTGAAAAATGAACTTTAGTAATCGCAAAGAAGTTATTCAAAAAATCGATCTTTTAAAAAGAATTCTATACTCATACACGAATATAAATGAGCTAGATTTTTTAAAAGAGTGTCTAGGCGCAGATCACTTTGAGACTCATAAAGTGAAGCTCCAAGAGGCCATTGAGCGATTACAGTCACTACACGATGGTATGCCTTACGGACTACTTTACCCTGGTCCATATTACTTAAATAATTCCTATGCCAAAGAAATAGTTGCAAAAAATGAAGCATTATTACTAAAGCCTGGTTTTACTTTATGGTGTGAAGTAGATAAAAAACTTAATTTGTATAATTATATAAGAAATCCCTACAAAGATGCTAAACTTTCAAGTTCTTTACGCCCAGAAGATGGTCGTCCGATCTATTCTTTTCAAGAATTAAAAGAGTATCTAAATAGAGATCATACCACCGACAACAATACCCAACTAAACTCACACCCATAAACGTAATTGAGCTTCTTTTTAATTTAAGGAAAACATAATGGGTACAATTCATACATTACTGCCAAGACTTACAATTAATCGTCAATTCATTGAAGATTTTATATCCACCGATAATGTGCCTTGTTTTGCAATGGGAGTAGTTGAGGAGCGAAAATCGCTGCGTGCATTTTTAGCAATTCGAACCATTAAAACAATCCCTTCGGAGGTATCCTATGGTGGATTTAATTTTGGACATTCATTGCTTGGCAATTCAAAATTCGAAGTTGTTCATTTTGCATTTGAGTTTTATAATTTTCAAACCTTCAATGTTTTAGTCAATCCCAATAATCACATTGCTCAAACTGTATTGAGTATGATGATCGAGAACAGAGAATATTTTTTCTTTGCACTCAGCTCAAGCGGAGAGGCCACTGCGTTCAAGACAGAAATTCACCAAAGCATTCTATCAGTGATAGAGTCAAATTTAGATCGTATTAAAAATTCAAAAACAACAGCTGATCAATATGCGCAGACAAGATCTAGCTTTATTAAAAACCCTCAACCGGCCGGAACAATGCTGAATTGGGTATGTCGAGACAACATAAAATATTTGGACTTGGTCGAAGATACGATAATATTAAATCCAGCTTGAGAGCACTGTATGAAATTGCTGCTAATTGGCCACTAACAACAGTTCTTGCTTTATCTTCCTGCAAATACTCTTTCATGCTGTTTTGTAACCTCTACTTGCTTTATTTTTTTCAGCATATAGCAAACTGATATTCTCAAGATTTATTTTTTTACCTACTCTTAATAGTTCTACTCCAATATCTAAATAACGTTTAGTAAAGTCTTTCACTTTTAAAAATCTTACAGAGTTCTTATCTTGTTCGTATTGCTTTATGGCCGCTAATTCTTCAGTTGAAAAATTAATAGAGTCACAATCACTGTTGACCATAGCAATTTGCTCATTGGTTTTTTGAAAACTTTGGTGGTTTATATTTTCTATGTATGCGTATGCGCCTTTTATGTGATTATTTATATTTCTTGTATTTAAATTTATTAGATTGTTGGAAAAATTATTCAAATTGTTCTTAAAAAAACTCGGACAGTTGGAAAATTTGTTCATTTGGTTGGAAAAATTATTCATCTTTGTCATCGTGTTATAACTATCAATTAAGGTGTTATTTTCAAAATTGAATTTAACTTTAGATCTATCAATTTCGATAACAGGAGCACTAAAGTTTTCTTTATTTGTAGAGACCAGAATCTCAGAAAATAAATCAGCTTCTTTGGTTGCTTGTTCTTTTAAAAATTGTTGATTCTCTTCTTTAAGTTGTTGATGCTTCCACTCGGAAAATCTAAAATGCAGTATTTTTAATTCTGACTGAATATCTTTTTCCCAAACAGCAGGAATAGATTTAATAGGTTTTTTATCTAAACCTACAGGAGTATCGGTTAAGAATTTAATAATCAAAGGAGCATCACTTAGCTCATGATTGTGGCGTTTTAGGACGCGTTTGAGGTCGGTTAATGTTTTATTTTGTGGTTCGTTGGTATTATTATTACTTAGTTTTGGTTTTGTAATGTTCTGCTCTTGAATTGTGATAGCAATGGATGCTTTTTTTATGGTCAGTGGTTTATTCTCTACGTGCTTATTATTTGGAGCTTGAATCTTTTCGGTTTTATTTTGTTCTAGTTGTTTGTTTTTTGAAGATAAAAATAATGGAGTAATAATGCATGGATCTTGAGTCTGGAATTTAGCGAAGACACAATTAATGAGACCATGGCCCATAAGTGATTGTAGCGCGCTTTTTGCTGTTCTGGAGGTGGTTTGAATTACTTTACCAAGATAATTTAGATTAAGTGCTAGTGATCCCTCTTTTTCGTGGGGTCTACTAAATTTGTAAATTAAGAACATATAGAGGGAGAAGGCATTGGTAGTAAGATCAATTTTTTGGGCCTCTCTGATTAAATCTACGGGTAGTTTTGTAAAGTCTGTATGTGGTCTTTCAAATTTCAGTTCGATTTCAAGGCGACTGTGGCGATAATATACATATTCGATAAGATCAGCTTTTTGAAGCAACTCTAATTCTCTTAGCAGTGGTTTTTTAGAGATATCGAAATATGTGCATGCATCAGTTAAGCTAGGGAATTTGGTGTAGGTTTTACCTTTGTAATTATGTATGCGAGAAATGATTTTGAATAAAACACTCATTGCAGATGAATCGTATTTGCGATAAAAATTTTTATATATTGAATTTGATATTGGAATCCAGTTCTTGCATTCAATATTTGAAAAATTAGACACAAAACCCCCTGTAAAACCAAAATGGTTTTATATTTAATAGCGATGTATTGTTATGATTTAATTTTTAAAGTTATTGATTTTTTTACCCAAGAAATTGAACATAAAAATACCCCTCACATACATGAATAGTATGTATCTAAATTCTATAATGAGTGATTTAAGAGGGATTATTTATTATAATTTGGGCTTATTTTATTTCTCCCTATATATTTAATTACACTTAAAAATTGATAGTAAATTAAATATCTAGAAGATCACTGTTAAGCTTATAGTGTGCCATTGTATCGCACTTTCTACCGGCCTTATTAGTACCTTCTTTTATTTCAACTATAACAATGTTAAGTTTGGATAGATCTTTAAAGTATTTTGAGATGTATGATTTTCCTACGCCAGTTTTTTCATAGATATAATCTCTTGTAAGCATCTGAAAATCACTCCCTTTCTCATTGTGAACACTCTTTAAAAAATCAACTAACTTTTTCCGAGGATCACTTTCTTTAAATGATTCTATAATTAAATTTATATAGGAGTTATTTTTTTTGTCAGGCCATTCAGATTTATTTGAATCCATTACATTTTTATTGAAGCTGTTCAAATTATTTTGAATCCCTTCAGATGAATTTGAACGGATTACATTTTTATTGAAGGGATTCAAGTTTTCTTGAATGGGTTCAGATTTGGTGGTGTTTATTTTTTCTTTTAAGAGTGTAACCATAGTGGCAGCAGCTTGAATGGGTTCAACTTTTTTTGAAAGAGTTACGTTATTGTTGATGGGGTTCAATTTTTTTTGAACTGATTCATGCGAATATACTGTGTTGTTTTGTTTATCTATGTTGGAAATGTGAACATTGTGTTGAATGGGTTCAGAAATATTTGAAGGGGTTATGTTATTCTTGAACGGGTTCAGGTTATCTTGAATGGGTTCAATTTTATCTGAATGGGTTACAATATTGTTGATGGGGTTCAATTTCTTGGGTTCAGAAATATTTGAAGGGGTTACATTATTCTTGAACGGGTTCAGATTATCTTGAACGGGTTCAACTTTATCTGAAGGGGTTGTGATATTATTGAAGGGGTTCAACTTGTTTTGAACGGGTTCAGGCTGAGTTACGGTTACAACAATATCACTATATGGAGTGACCTTGGGACGGTTTGGGTCTTTTACTCTAAATTTATTAGAAGTATTTAGGCTATCTGATGTTGACGGCATTTGTTATTACCTCTATTTCAATTATTTATTGTTGTGTTTTTCCGACGCTACTTGGTGGATATTTTAATCCCATAATTTCTCTGGCCAATAGGTCAAAGTCTTCTCGGGCCGGGA
>JADGAM010000264.1 GCA_015232015.1 Oligoflexia bacterium
CCTAGTGATTATTATCTGTTTATGTTCATTTATTAATTTTAATTTTGTTTAAGTTAATAAGATCTTTTGAACCTTAATCAATTTTGGTTCCAATCCTTGAAGGTCTAAATTTATATTGGTTATCTCCAAACGGAAATATCATAGAAAACCAAACTAATACTGCGCGGCCTTTGATGTTTTTAAAAGGAACAATACCCCAGAAGCGAGAATCATATGAGGAATCTCTATTATCTCCCATGACAAAATAGCTTTCTGCAGGAACAACATATTTGTCTGTACTAGTCTGGGCAAAATTATCTTCATCTACTTGATAAACAAATTTATGATCTGAAAGATTAGCATTATAAAATTTCAAATTATTATTTTTGAATTTATCATCCATATCAAGCATAATCTTTTTACTTTCCTCTGATGTTAGCACCTTACCTTCAACAGCTTTATCGTTTATATATACAACTTTATCTTTTACTTCAATCACATCACCAGGAATACCAATAACTCTTTTGATATAATTTACGCTTGTATCTTTCGGAAATTTAAAAACAATTACGTCTCCTCTTTTAGGTTTTCCGGGTTCGGAAATATAAATTGGATCAGTAATCCATTCAGAGAAGGGAACTTTGAAACCGTAGGCCATTTTATCAACTATTATAAAATCACCAATCATTAGCGTGGGAATCATGGAACCCGAGGGAATTTTAAAAGGTTCATAGCATGCAGATCTAAAGGTAAAAACTAAAAATACAATTATTGTTATTGAAATAATTTCTCTAATAATAACTTTTTTATTTATAACAAATTTTTGTGGCCCTTTTTCTCCATTGTTATCTAATCCTAATTTTAAATTTTTTATTGTGTCAATTTCATTTTCACTCATGGCCTTACACCTTACTCCCTTTATAACCTTTGCCAATGGCAAATATCTCTTTACTACAAGACCTAGTCGATTTAGGTCTCAAATAATTAAAATCTTCGAATTTACATTTTTGCTCTTTTAAAAAATTTTGTCCATCTCCTCCCTCAAATATTTTTATTGCAATATTTCCTTTAACCTTCAAGAAAATTGGGAGTAAATCAAAAACTTTTCTCACCAAATTCAAACTATTTTCCTGATCTACCATTTTTATTCCTGTAGTTTTAGGGGCCATATCTGACAAAACAACATCAAATTTATTTGCGCAATTTATATTGATTTTAGTATTTTCAGTACAAAGATCAGCAATAGTATTTAACTGATCAATGTCTTTTTTTAATAACAAAACATTCTGAAGGTTTTTTAGTTTTGTATTTATCTCTTGAATATCTACTCCGACGATCATACCTTCATCACCTACAATCTTTGCACAATACTGCACCCATGATCCAGGATAATAACCAAAATCAATCACAAAATCATTTGTCTTTATGATAGCATATTTTACGTTAATCTCATCTAATTTATAAATACTTCTTGCAAGATAACTCTCTTCTTTGGCCTTTTTATAATAATGATCTTTAACTTTAAAATTCATAGCCCAAAACTCCTCTTCAAAACCCTCTTAAATAATAAACTTTAGCATCTGCTTTTTGCTCTTAAAAGCATAGTGTTAATACCATATTTTTTGGCCTTTGAAATTAAAGTCGCCTTACTTATTTTTATTCTATCTGCAGTATAATTTATTCTTCCATTAAATCTATCTAGAATATATGAAAAATATGAACTCTCAAATTTTTCTAGTGCTTGGCAATATTCAATAGGATGTTCTTCAGAGTGAGATTGGCATTCATTTTTCAAAGAAATATCTTTTTTAACTATAACCTTCGATAAGATATATGAAGGTAAATCTTCTTTTTTAATCTCGCTACTATTTGTAAGCGATGTTATGTACTCCATTACATTTTTTATCTCTCTTATATTTCCTGGCCAATAATAATTAATTAAGGCCTGATAACACTCATCACCCATTTGTAAAAAAGTATCTTTATGAAATTTTTTTTTATACTGAAAAAAATAATAATTGAGCATTTCAATTAAGCGATTTTTATCTTCTCTTATTGGATCTATAAAAAAGCTAAACACATTTAAACGATGATATAGATCTTCTCTAAAATTTCCATTTTCTACCATTTTTTGAATATTTCTATTAGTTGCGGCAATAACTCTTCCTCTGAAATTTTTGACCTCTTCACTTCCCACAGGAGAATATTTTTCTTCATCAAGTAACATTAGCAATCTTTTTTGTGCTGACAGAGATAATTCACCTATCTCATCTAAAAAAAGTGTTCCTCCTTCCACTGTTTCTACCAGACCACGTTTTTGTGAATGTGCTCCAGTAAATGCTCCTCTGACATGACCAAAAAGTTCACTCACAATCAATTCATCACTCAAAGTGGCCAAATTTAAATTTAAAAATTTTTTATCTTTAAATTTTGAATTATCATGAATTTTTTTTGCCCAAAATGATTTACCACTACCAGTTTCTCCTGTTAATAAAATAGTTCCTTCTACTCTAAATAAATCCTCTATAGTTATTGACACTCAATACTCCTATTTTTATTCTATATATTGTTTAGAAAAATAGTCTGCCAAAACCCTTTTGTAGAGATTGCAAAAATAAAACTTAAAAAAAATTTCCCCTATGAAAAAGGCCGAATTAAAAAATTATTATCAAGGTTTAAAATATCCTAAAGATATTTTAAATATTTTGAGTGATGCTTTTCCCGATGCTAAATGTGCCTTAATTCACAATAATCCCTTTGAGCTGCTTATTTCTACTATTTTATCTGCACAATGTACTGACACTCAAGTTAACAAAGTCACCCCCATTTTATTTAAACATTATCCAACCCCCTCTCATTTAATGCTGGCCCCACTCTCCAAAATCGAAGAAATAATTCATTCAACAGGTTTTTATAAGAATAAGGCCAAAAATATAAAAGAGTGTGCCAGATTAATTGTAGAAAATTTTGATGAAGAAATTCCTCGTTCTATAAAATTATTAACTACCCTTCCAGGGGTGGGAAGAAAAACTGCAAATGTGGTTTTAAGTAATGCTTTTAATATCAATGAAGGCATCGTGGTAGATACTCATGTAAAAAGAATTTCTAAACGCCTCTCCTTAACAACTGTTGATGATGTTGAAAAAATAGAAAGCGATCTAATGAAAAAAATACCAAAAAAAAGCTGGGGAATTTTTAGTCATTTATTAATAAACCATGGCAGGACTTATTGTAAATCACAAAAACCTAAATGCAGCATTTGCCCTCTAAATTCAATTTGTCCCTATTATTTCTCTCTTCCCACAATAAAAAAAGATGAATAAAATTATAATTGTTTTTTTAGTAGCGTAAGTAGAGGATTTGCACTTTGGGTAACATAAAAGTGAATGTGCTTACATCCATTTTTATATAAATCCCTACATTGATTGTAGGCCCATTCGATACCAATTTTTTGAAATACATTTTCCTCAGCTCCAGCATCAATTGCTTTATCAATTTCTGTCGTTAAACTTGTAGGCATAGAAAGATTAAATGCTTTAGGAAGAGAAGTAATTTGCTTGTAAGAGTTTATAATTTTTATTCCAGGGATAATGGGAATAATTATTCCGGCAGTCCTGGCCCTCTCAACAAAATTATAAAAAATATTATTATCAAAAAACATTTGTGTTACCGCATACTCCGCACCCAGCTCTTGTTTTAATTTTAGATATTTCAAATCATAATCTAAATTTGGTGATTCAAGATGTTTTTCAGGATAACAAGCAACTCCTATAGAAAATTTTGTGTTTGCACCACTTGAATGAAGATATTTTCCTTCGTTCATTGCCATCACCTGATTTACTAGATCAGATGAATGAGCATTTACAGTAAGATCCTTGGGAAGTGGAGTATCATGCTTTTTGTCACCTCTTAAAATCAGCATATCGGTTATTCCTAGAAAATTTAAATCTATTAGCGAATCTTCTGTTTCCTCTCTGCTAAAGCCCGTACACAATAAGTGGGGGACTACTGGAAGACTATATTTAAATTTTAATGCCGCACAAATTCCCAAAGTTCCAGGACTTTTTTTCCATACTCTGCGCTTATAACTTCCATCATTATTTTCAAGATAATCTACATCCGCTGAGTGACTGGTAACATCAACCCATAAGGGATTGTAGGGTACTAATTCTTCTATTATTTTTAATAGATGATCAAGATTCATTCCTCGTCTGGGAGGAATAAGCTCAATACTAAAAGTAAAATGTTTACAGTTATCACGATTTTTTTTTAGTAATTGCACAATACTCATACCTATGCATTCCTCATTTACTAATAAGCTTTTTAAAAAATACTTAAATTAAAATTGTATATTTATATTATAGTCTTGGATTGACTAAGTATAGAGATAGTTTTTCTTCAAAATCTCTAAATTGCTTTTTGCTCTTTAGCTACAACAACACTTTCTATGGGCAATTTTATAAAAACTAATGTGCCTTTGTTCTTTTCACTTTCAACTTCAATGGAACCATTTAACCCTTTAATTACAGAATATGTTATTGAAAGCCCAAGCCCAGTACCTTCACCGGGTGCCCTAGTGGTAAAAAATGGATCGAAAATCGATGCTCTTGTTTTTTGATCCATTCCTATCCCATTATCTGAAACACTAACTATAATAAAATTATCTTGATTTCTGGTTTCAATTTTTATCAAACCTTTTGATACTCTTGCATCCTTAATTGCCAATTTTGCATTATTAATTATATTAATTAAAACCTGATGCATGCTTCCTCTACTAGCAGTAATATGTTCTTTTGTGGCCAAAAAATTCGTTTCAATTTCTACAAAATCTCTTTTATAACCCACTCTCAAAATATCTAGTAAGTTAAATATTAACGAATGAATATTTAACTTTTCTGGATAGTCTCGCACTTGAGCGTTCAAAGGATCTGCATATAATTTAAGTCCTTCAATAACACTAGATATTCTTTCACAAGCAATCTCTTGACGATCAATAAATTTAGTAACTCCTTCATTTAACTTTTCTTTTATTAAATAATTTTTTAATAAAACTAAACTTCCTTTCATAATGGCCAAAGGATTACTTATCTCATGAGATGCTCCTGCTACTAAAGTTGATAAAGATGCCAACTTAGCATTTTTAAATAAATTCGCTTCAAGACGTTTTTTTTCTTCTTCAATTTTTCGTTTTCCATTTATATCTAATATTGTCCCTGTTGCCCGTAAAGGATATCCTTTTGAATCCCATTCAACTACTTTACCCCTTAAAGCAACCCATCCATATTTTTCTCCTTTTAATAACAATCTGTATTCAACCTCTAAAATATTTGATCTTCCATAAATCTGGGCATTAATTACTTCTGAAACTTTTTTCCTATCTTCATCAAAAACATTTGATAAAAATTCATCAAGAGCTAGAGTTATTTCTTGATGGGAGATATCCATTATTTCAGACCATCGAACATTAAAAATAAATATTTTTTCAGAAATATCATAATCCCATAAACCAAGATCAGCAGCTTTTAGTGCTAAAGATAATCGCTCTTCTGAAACCTCCACTATTAATCGATTTTTTTCAGAATTAAATTGCAAAACATAAGAGGCCAATAACAAAATTACCAAAATTGATATAATTAAAATAATCA
>JADGAM010000265.1 GCA_015232015.1 Oligoflexia bacterium
TATTTTTTTGAGGCCACCTTAGGTAAGACTGTGTTTTGAGAATCTTTAGTGTCATTTATATTGCATCTTCTTTTCTTATTGCTTCTATGATCATAGATTTTCCTAGGAGGTATTCCTATTAGCTTGCAAAGGTAGTGCGTGCTAATTTCTGGACGGCCGTCTAAAAATTCTACAATTTCTTTAATGGGGATAGGTGCTACCATAAAGCTTTCCAATACTTCTGGAGAAACTAAATTTTTCATAATAAATTTTCCTTGTTTACCCCCTAGTTTATGCAAGATTGAGACCTAAATGTGGTCAAGTTTAAAAGTAATAGTTCCTTGTAAAAAGTACATGACGTAAAAAGTTTTTATCTCCCCCTCACGACTGCAATAAGCGCTGAAACCGGGGGCTTACTTAACACCATCATAAGACATTTTAAATGTATGTTTATTTACACAGAGCCAAACCAATGGTTCTTTAGCTCTAAGATATTCAGTCGAGAGCAACTTTCCACCTTTTTTTTTCGCTAACAATGAAATTTCTTGTATTGTTTTTTTCGACGCCCTCCACACTTGGGACACCATCGCCCTATTTTAACCGAAGAAGGAATTGCTTCCCATTCATGTCCACATTTACACTTCCACCTCAATTTAGTTTTTGAATTGATATATTTTTTACTAAGACATTTCCCTTCTCTGCTTTTTGCCAAGATCTTCATATCTTCAATAGAGTATGGTGTATTCCCAATTCTATTAATAACAGCACACCTGGGACACCAATTGCCGCTCTTAATATTTGATGGCTTTGCATACCAAGTATGTTTCTCAGAACAAATCCACAACAATTTTGACTTCTCATTTCTATAAATTTTCGAAAGACAATTCCCATCTCTGTTTTTTGCCAGAGACTGCATTAATCCTATTGTATGCCTTTGATTTTTGCCTTTATTTTTATTTTCACAAGTAGGACACCAGCTACCGGATTTGATATGTGATGGTCTAGAAAACCATATGTGTCCATCCTTGCAACTCCACTTTAACTTTTGTTTTGAATTTATATATTTCAAGGATAAGCACTTACCTTCCTTTTCCTTGGCCAATCGGCGCATATCTTCAATTGTCAAACGTGCTACCATAAAAAACCCTTGAAATCCTATATTAGAAATACTTACTTCTAAAAATATTAGCGAAATTTAAATGAAATAACTTTAGTCTTATCTGATATTTTTACTCATAAGTAATAACTGCCATTCAATACTCAACCATACAAAGCTAGGTGTAAACTATCGGATACTTATCTGCGACAGTTTAAATCTTCAGCAATTTTTTAATCGCTAGCTCTTTTGCCTTCGCTTCTACTTCAACTGTAAGAGGCATCATCTCTTTCCAAATAGCAGGGAAGTCATTAACGTCAATATAGTCATGATGACTGCACTGATGGTCCCCATTCCAACCATTTATCGGTGAAGAAATATGAAAGAGTGGTTCACGATCATTCCACGTTTGATAGGCTAACATACTCGCTTCTTCAATGCTCAAGTGATCGGGGTGACATCTGTGATGGTGAACATCGTAGACCAGTGGTATTGAGAGATCTTTACATAGCGGCAGGAGGTCCTCTGGTGAAAATAGCTTATCATCATTTTCAACCGTTAAGAGTTTCTGTGTTGCTCGTGAGAGCTTTTTAAAATTTTCTTTAAATCTTGTAAGTGCAGATGTCTTATCCCCATAAGCGCCTCCCGCATGAATATTAATAACGTCAGCACCAACCATTGCTGCAAGTACTGATTGATATTCTAATTCAGTAACAGAATTTTTAACTACTAGCGGGTTGGGAGAATTTAATACAACAAACTGATCAGGATGGAGAGTTAATCTAATATTACGATTGATAGCAAGTTTACGGCAATCTTCAAATCCACTATGGATAATTTCGGCGTAAGGGAGGTCATCTATCGTATATGAAAATTCAGGATGAGTTGATAAGGGTAGAAATTGACTGTTGATACGAAAGGAACCAATCCCATTATCAGCACAATAGTTAATAGATTGTTCAAGTGACAGAAGGTTATCAAGAGCAATGAATGCCAAATATTCAAAATGGTCTATTCCGCTTGTCTTTAATCTTTTTGCAATGGTAGCAGTAGTAGTACGATACCTAATAGGTTCATTGTAAAAAAGACAGCAGAGACCAAAACGAATTTTTTTCAACACAAAAGCACCTTCCAAAGGTCTATCTTACATCTATACCATCTGCTAATATTTTCGGTAATACCCATATGTTTGCCCCTGGAATATACCTATGACAAATCCAGGAGAATAAGTAAACAACTAACCTTAGTTGTGAATTGAATGTTGTGTTCGCAAATAGCAGAGCGAAGAATAAGGGTAGGAAGGCATTATCGGCCAATTGAGCTTTGCTGATCTATAGGGCATTTATATGCTCTTCCCACGAGTGTTGCAACAGTATCTTGGCCATTAGCCGTCAAAGTATCTATGGTAACAAAATTGGCCTCCACTTTTCCTGCCTCATTTCTTAATCTATTTCTCACAGATAAGGATGCTCCTGATGAAAATTCTCTTGCAGTAGCAGATACATCTTTTACAAACACACATCCAGATGCAGGTTCATTTTTAGTTAGATTAACTCTTTGACCAGCAGGAGTTAGTTCTTCATCTCCAATCTCCCTAACAAAAGATCCACATCCGCTTATTGCAATTAATGAAGCAATTAGCATTATACTCGTAAACATTTTTCCCATCGTTATTCTCCAATAAATTCTTGAATAATAAAAAACATACCTACTATGAACATAATCAAATCAATATGAATGTTCTTTAATGATTTACCTAAATCAAAACTTTCACTCGGAGTTAAGTGTGGAATTTTCTGCTTGCTTCTTATTTCTCTTATAGCGAGCATTATAATAAATCTAAATCTAAAAAAAATGCTGAGCAAACATAATACTATAAGTATGATCCCTATCAAATTTTGCATTTTAATATCTCCATCATTTGTTCATACATAATTTACAACGATTACTTATTGGTATTTGATTTTTTATTTGTGAACCAATATAGTCCAGCTGAACATATGACAGTTAGAACTAACCAGAAAATACCAGCATCCATTAAAGAGTGAAAATATGGTCTCCCAGAGTATGAGGCATAATTTTTAAACCAAAGTACTGCCGTCACAGCGGTAGATGCTAGTGCAGAAAATATAATACTAAAAAATACTTCTTTTAATTGTTTTTTCATCATTTACCTTGTTCCGCCCCTATCTCATACGGTATTTTTATTACATCATTCATAACCTTGCCCAATCAGTATTAAAAACTTGGACAGATAATTTAACAAAATCCGAGTACGTTTCAGGTGGATTAACATCATCATAAGGGTTTAATAAACTGAAAACTTCTTTCTGAATATTAGCAGCATTATTGTAGACAAACTCACCAACTTTTCCGGAGCCAGCAGCAAAGGTCAATGCTCTGCTGGCCAAGGCCATTCCAGCAGTTTCGTATGCTGTGCTTGCAGTCTATCTTGTTTATCGGATTATTACCCGCATACGAATACAAATTGCATTCAACAGGCGATTCTATACAACGATTAGGTGATTCCAAAAATAATGGATCTGGTGATAAAAATCTTCCTCTTTTAGGATCATAAAATCTTTTTTGCATCTGAAATAATGGCATCTCTTGATCACTTAAAGAACCAGCAAAAAGATGTTTTCTCTCGAAAGAAGTAGTGATTTGATTGAGGCCAGCTTCCCCTTCTCCGGAGGCATCTACATTCATTTCTTTATTCTCATTGACCTTCAGTGAAATTCCGTATGGCGAGTAAAGATAGTAATTATTTGATAATGATGAAATATTAAGAGAATCGCTTTTGCTAAACTCAAATACAGAGGAATTAATATGATCAAGAAAGAAATAATTCCACTTAGAATCTGCTTTGTCTCCACTACGAGCAATTCGTTTGCCATCTAACCAAAGGTAGTTTGTAAATTTGTCATTAGTTGCATCATAGTCTATATACTTATTAACAAAATAATAGTTATTGAAGTCTATTCCTTTTGAAACTTTCTCATTGAAGCGATTCCCATCTGGGAAATAGATAAATTGTTTTTTTGAAGACTCCGTTGTATTGATGACAGAAAGAGGAAGATTGTCACTGCCCCATACAATTGATAATGATGGTGATAATTGAGACACTCTTCCTAAAGCATCTTTTTTTTCATCGGAAAGTTTAGGATTTAAAAGATTATGACTATCATCATAGGTGTAAGCAAATGATCTTTGTGATCCTGCTTGATCACGTGATGACTGACAAGCAGCATGAGTTAGTTGTCCAACATTTTCGTATTGAAAGTTTTTTTGAAACTCTCCCATTACAGGATCAACTCCATTAATAGCAGTAATCCTTTGCGTAGAATCGTAAGAATATTGATAAAGCAGTCTTTCTTGATTTGCTTCGACCAACATTTTTTTATTAATTAATCCTGATGCCTGGTCAGAAACTTGAGAAAATTGCAAATCACTTTCATAGTTAATGTTTTTAAGGCCGCCAAGAAGATCGTAATCAATATTTTTTATGCCATTATCAATTGAAGAAAGTTTTCCATCACTATCACTGTATTTATAAGTGATTTTAAAGTTGTTTGGATAAATCAGATTAGTAATTCTATCTAGTTGGTCATGTTCATAATGAGTGCTTATTACTTTCTTGTTGATGATTGCATTCTCTTCTTGAATATTACCGCGAGAATCATAGGCATAAACAAACTCACCACTTCCATCTGCCAGTAAAAGATGTGTTAACTTTCCTAAAGAGTTTGTTGAGGATAAAGAAATTTGAGAAGGAAGGATATCATAGGTTTTTCTATATAGGAGTTTTGCGGAACTGAAATCGCCTACATACTCACCTTCTTTATTCTTCAATTCACGTTTTTCCAATTCTCTTCCAATGTCATCATAAGAAAAAAATTGGGTATAGGCGATCTTACCTAAACGATCATATATCAATTTGCTTTTTAAGTCCCCAGTTAAAAAATATTCATAATTAATAGTGCCAAATTCATCAGATTTAACACTCTTAAGCTTTCCATCTTCTTGGTAATCATAGCTCCGTAGAGGTAACTTAAAAGGAGCAACACTAATTATCTGATCAACCTCATTGTATGCATAGGTAGTGTAAGAGGGGGCGATACTTTTTCATCATGTTCTTCAACGGAAGTGATTCTGGCAAAATCATCTAAGGGTTGTGGGAATAGCGTTTTTATATCTGACATTCTAATTAAATTTTCACCTAATTGGTTACAATCTACTAACGTTTTGGGTTCCAAATTTTATGCTGCTTTAGAGACCATAAATCAGTTGGCGTTAAGTCTGTGCCCATACGTTGGCGACAGTATCGACCTTTATGAACTACTATATGGAAAATCTTTCTTTGATGGAAGTCAATTGGGAGTAGCATCTCGTACATTTGCTGGCATGGGGGTAATACTAGGAAGCAGGCAAATATATGAAGGGACCAATAGTATTATTCACAGATTAATAAGTGATATTCCAGATATGTCTATCAATGCAAAAAAAGTTCTTCTGTCTCTAGAAAATAAA
>JADGAM010000266.1 GCA_015232015.1 Oligoflexia bacterium
TTAACTCCGCTACAGTTTTATTTGCCTCTTCATATCTGCTATCAAAAAAAAGCTCTCTTAATTGTTTTTGTTTTTTTGTATCGACAGAAGAACAACTAGCAGTTAAGAAAGCAAATAAAAATAAAATACCAACCAAAATTTCTCTTACCTTTTTGCTCTCTTGAACAAATCACAAATTGCTACAAAATTGCTCTCCATACTTTCTAAGAGAGAGGGAAGAAATTTAGATGAGCTAGTTAGCTCTGGAATAATCTCTGTTGGAAATGTCTCTTACACCAATATGAGTTTAAAGCGAAGTTTTAATAACAACAAAAAAGGCGAAGAAGAGGTAAGGTATGAGCATTCTGCTAAGATAGTTATCGATAAAAGTTTAAATATCTTAGATGCCTCTTTAGATTTAGTTCACGAGTTAACTCACTATCTCTATAGAAAAAGAATTAATCCTTATGAAATGGATTTAAATAATAAAGATGGACTAAAAGAGTTTATTATTTCCAATATCGAAGGTCCTGGAGGGGAAGTTGATGCTTATTTAGTTGAATGTAAGTTTTTAAGTGAGTTAAATGAGCTAAATTTAAATGCAAAATTTGCAATTAGTAATAGAAATTGTAAAATGCTTTTTTCTTCTTATGGGCCGCAAGCAGATGGAAAAGCAAAAAATTTGCGTAATGATTTGATAAAAGAGTTTTATAAGATAGGAGATAATTATAAATTTTTTTTAAAAGAGATTAAAAGATTTTCATTGAAGGAAGAGGATTTTCCTTATTTAAGCGAAAATTTAGGAAATGTTTTTATTTCATCACTTTATGATGCTAATTACCCTTTGGCCTTATTGCTAGAATATCAAGAAATTATTAAAAAAATTTGTAACCAGGACTTAAAAAGAATTGAAAGATGGAGATTAGAGTCTGGAACATCAACAGCATCAACAGCATCAACAGCATCATCATCAGCAGCATCCACGTCATCAATACTCTCAATTTCAACGGCAACAACAGTTAAACAATTTATTCATCAGCTTGAAAAAAACTATCAACTAAAATGCTCCACATTTATTGTTTCACAGGCCCTAGATATTTGATTTAGATCTTTGCAGAAGTTTTTTATTGGAATATGATATTAACAGAGTAGTGGGTCTTTTCATTTTTTTTTATTTTTTAGATGGGAAGTCAAAAATGTTACAAGAAATTAAAACATATTTAGGGAAGTTAACACTGACATTAAAGGTGTTAATGGTATTTATATATTTTCTACTTCTTTTAGCAATAGGATATCCGTTACTGGTGAAAGGTATTGGTTCAACTATTTTTGATGAGAAGGTAGTGAAGATTGATTTAGGACCTAAGATTGTAAATGAAACACTTTTCTTGGCCTATATTTTGATAGGTATTTGTGTACTCGCAATAGTTTTTTATAATTTTTTTATTGTTAATAAATTTCATAAAATCTTAGATAAAGTTAGTAAAGATATAGATGAGTTAACTAAAAAAAATAAAAATTCAAAACCATTTTCATATAAAGTTGATTTTGTAAATAGAGATAAACTTAAAAGAATTGATGAATACAATAGCGTTGGGGCACAATTTAATAGTGTAATCAAAGAACGTTTTGACCAGTTGAAAGGTTTTAAAAAAGTTTTAGAGCAAGAGTTAGGAACTTCAGAAGCAGTTTGTAAGGAGCTAACTAATTTATTTGATGAGTTTGAAAAATCCTTGATCGATGCTAGTAGAAAAGATATGGGAGAATACATTGATAGAGTTAATAGATATTTTCATGAAATTAATGAAAATATCTTTAAAACACAGTTGCTGGTTTTTAATGCTTCCATAGAGTCATATAAAGGAGATTCACAGAATGGGCAACTACCATCACTTACTGCGGAAATTGAATCTTTAACAAACAAAAATAGCGTATTGCTTGAAAGTATTAATAAAGAAATTGAAGAGCATGATAGTAAGATAGTTAATCAAAATGAAAACAACATAAATAAACTTTTAGAGATTGGAAGGTATATCGCAAAGATTCTTTATCACGTACACAAAACGATTGATAATCTACATATGATGGATAGGCCTTTAGAGGGAGAAGAGTTTAATCTTTTGGAGGCCAAATTTGCCGAAGGCCTTGCTTTATACAAAAAAGATCATCAGCGAATGGATAATATTTTAAAAGATGTTTGGAAGCAATTTGATAAATCGATGGAAGATATTAGTTTGATATCTTCAAAGTTTATTTACAGTAACAGAGGAATAGAAGCGCAAGGGGATACTACCACTTTAAATGAGATGTATCCATTCCTAGAGGTTAATGCTAACAAAAAGCAACATGATAAACATGATAAACATGATAAATATGATAAAAATGATAATAAAAATAATTTAGAAGAAGTTGAAGGCAAAGCACCTATTAAGCAATTACCTTTATCGCTATCTTCAAAACAACCAATACAATCAATAAAACCAATTTCTATTTCTTCATCATCAATTAGTTCATCCTCAATTAGCATGCCTGAAATGGAGAATAATGCTAATGTCATTACCTCTGAACATCAAAGGGATGAGATTGTTTTGCAAAATTTAGAGTCTTTATATGGAATGCTTCCTAAACAATTTTCAGAGCTACTTTTAAGAGATGTCTATCAAACAATACATGCTTGATCTTTATTTTACTTTTACTAAGAGGGGATTTTATGTTTATTTATTCTAAGCTATTTTTAATATTATTTTTTTTTACAATAAATTTTTCGGATCTTTGGGCGACCAATATTCCACTTAAGTATATTGCTGATATTGAAATATCTCAGTTGGATAAGAATAATTTTCCAAATAGAAAAATAATTATCGAAAAGAAAGATATTCCCGTTGAATTAAAAGAGGTTGGACTAGGCCTCTGGCATTTTTCACAAGATATAGATGAAAAATACTCTATCATGATTAACCTTATGGACTTCAATGTATATTCAAACCAAAAGAGAATACGCTTAGATTACTTTTTAAATTATTTGCACGATGATATTACGTGGTCTAATGGGATGCATTCTCCGATTATGAAGAGTGTTTGTGAAATGCGATTGAACCATATGGATTTTGAAGGGCTGTACGTTTTGAAATACACTGTTGCCGAAGCTTACTGTACTGACAAAAATCTTACGACATTTGGTATAAGATTGAGAATGGCAGAATAAATATACGCCTAAGTGCCAAACGCAGGCCGGAGCAGCTGATTCTGCAATTGTCTTTATTGGTCTTGCCTCCTAAAGAAAAAGGCATCGATCAACTTGCAAATGAATCTTATGTTTATATTGCAACTAATTCTGCTATTTGATATCGCAAGTGTTATTGTCTCCGGTCTGCAAATTCCTTGAGCGCTCATGAAGCATATGTTTATGAGGATCAGTACGATTTTTTTGTGGATTAATATATAGTAGGAACATTCTCAAAATTCTTAGAGGCAACTGCATCTTTACGTGGAGGAATAATCAACAATATCGATGGATCAATGTTATTGGTGTTAACAGCATCGTAGGCCCCAGCAGCAATAATTGCATCCACCTTCTCTTCAATTTTATCTACTAATAGAGGAAGAACTGTTTCATCTCCAACGGAATTAGATGTTAATTCCACTCGCCTGTTCCAGAAATTTTTAATCCACTACTATCAAATCTCCACTGGTTCTCCTGCTTTACGTTCTATTTGTTGCACTTTTAGTCCATTTGAACGACGTGAAAGAGTAGTGTGATCAGGGATCTTGATATCAATCTTCATTAATTTGCAAATTGACTCCAAAAAGCCTTCTGTTTGCCGAAGCCCTAATTTATAAACTAATCTCACTGTCAGAGATGTTTCTATCGCCATATCGGAGTACAGTTGTTGACCACCTTTCTTCTTACTAATTGCAAGTGGAGACCATGCAGAGACAGCATCATCCGAGAACCATATAGTTAAACTGCCTCGGTTTTTCAAGGCATTATCGTACTCTTTCCAGTTCATAATTTGGTGTTTGATGGGAAACAAATTAAAATTTTAGCTAGGAAAAAATCAACGACGCCAATTTTAAAAAGTATTGCTAAATTAAATCAATCCAAAAAAATTTCATGGTTGGGTAACTATGAGTTGGTTTTTGAGTGGTCGTCATAAATAAATTTTAGGGTCAGCAATTGAGAATTGAGGCTTTGTGAAAATCGGTGTTTAATATAAAAAGTGAATCTTGAATCTTTCTATAAACATTGGCACTTTTATAAATATATTTTTTTAGTTTTAAATTTTTAAAATAATTTTTTTCATCAAACCATTGAAAATTCAGTTTTTAGGAAAAAAAATGGGCTTTTTGATAAAGGGATCTTCTATTCAATTTAATAAGCTAAGATTATCAGAGTGAAAATTTAAACATTTTTCATATAATCGAAATTATCGGACCTTTTTTTACTGCCTATATAGAGGTATTTTTTTCAGCAGCAGTGACTAATTAGCAGTAAAAACAAATTTGTTTGTCCAATATGTAACACTCTTATCATTCATTGTTCTTACAATTTCTAATTCAACTTCAAATTGTCTTCCTGGTTTTGTATAAAAACTTAACATGCCTAATTTACCAAGCATTATTGTATAGGTGTTGTTATTTAGAACAACAAGATTTGCTGGAACCCATTTGTTATAACCGTGACTTATTCCATGATAACGTTTTAATTTAAGATAGAATTTTGTGTTTACTAAATTTGTAAGGCCATTATTATCTACTAACTGAAGATACATATTTGCGCGACTACCGCCACCTTTACTAATTACTACAGATTTTGCTTCTTCTTCTCTAAAAATATTATTTATCTGATATGAAGTTGAATTTCCATTATATGAGTAATTTCCATTTAACCAAATGTTTTGAGGGAAATATATACTAATTCCATTTTGAGAAGAAGAAGTTGATATTGTAATGTTAGTATTTTGAAAATCACTTATTGCACGAGAGGTATTCCACACGAGTTTAAATTGCCTATAAGTTGTGCCGAGATAAAGTTTATATTTGTCTGCCACTAAACTTCCATTTGCTAAAAATGTGTTGGCCCCAGAGAGATAATTCCAATTATGATAACTTAATTCGTATGTTTGCTCTAACATAGATGATAGCTGAAGCGAACGTGATGGTTGTTCAAATGGAAGTGTATCAATGTTTGGAATTAATGTTAAAGATCCATATCTTCCGGTTGTACCCTGAGAACCACGATAACCATTTTGTCCGTTTGAACCGTCAGTACAGCTATAATAGTTATCTTTGCAGATTTCTTGAGGTGTATTATTGGGTCCAGTTTCTGTATGGCACTCGCGAATTGACCACCTTCTGGTGGTGCAATAACAACCTCGACCACCATTAGAACCTTCGCCAGAATATCCGCCACTTCCACCTACTGAGTAAATTCTAAATTGTCTTAGATCATTTATATTTTGATAAAAAATTGTAACATCTCCTCCTCGACCGCCGTGGCCACCATTACCGCCATTACCACCACGGCCACCATCTGCTCCTCTTAAATCATATGCTGAATTATATGGTTGATAACAATTTCTAGCATCTTCACCCTCGCTTCCTCTTAATCCATAT
>JADGAM010000267.1 GCA_015232015.1 Oligoflexia bacterium
CATTAAAAGTGAGAAAATGTGATTCAAACAGAAGATGAGATAAAGATTTTTTAAGTTGACCATAATCATTATCATTTATAAGGGAGTAAACTGAATTTTCAATTACTTGATCTATTGGAATTACATTTGCAATCTGGCTACGCTCTTCAAGATTTTTGGCCTTAAGATGAACAAAGTGTAACCCTTGTTCTGGAGTAGAATTTTCTAAAGCAAAAAGTGTTAGTGGAAATAAAAAAGAAATGATTAATGAAGATAGGATAATTTTTTTCATCTTAAATATTCTTACATTATATTACATTCTAATAATAAACTTTTTTGCAGCTAACACTTACAATTGTTTCATTTAAAAAATACTCCGTCAAAAAATAACTTCTCTTTTTTTACGCCAAGATTTAGGTCAGGTTAAGTTTCGAAGACTAAACAAAACCGCATATGTAGTATAACTACATCGAGGATTTTATGAATGGTGAATAAGGAGAAGCTTAAGATGACCTAAAGATTGGATACAAAAAAAGAGCAATTATTTTTTAATGGTCCTTAAGTATTTCCAAAACAGTAAGGATTTAAATTGAGATCTGAAGGCCTTTCTTGTTTTCCGATGTAATAGATTGAAAAAAAATCCTACCATAGAGTAGGAGATAAGAGTGGCCCAAGCAGCACCAATTCCTTGATAGCGGGGAATAAGATAAAAATTCAGTCCCACATTTAATATAGCTGCAAAGACAGATTTAAAGCAGACAAACTTTGTATGTTTTTCAACTATATCCCAAGGATCTTGGGCCACGGCCCAGAAAACAAAAAGATTACTCCAAATATGAATTTGTAATATGGGAACAGATTCAACATATTTTTCAGAAAAAATTAATCCAATTATTTGATGTGCAAATATTGTTATTGGAATTGATATGATAAGAGCAAAACAAGTCATAAAACTAAAAAGTTTTTGTAACTTATTATAATAATCTTTTAAGCTTTTTTGTTTTGCTAAAACAATAGTGGGAAAAATAGATGCAATAATATTTACTGCTACAAATCCCCACGGTTCAGAGAGTTTTACTGCAACTGAATATATCCCTACTGCTCTCTCATCCGCTAAATGTTTAAGCATGATTTGATCTATCTTCATATAAATCATGACTGCTATACTAGACAAGATAAGTGGCCAGCATTCGGCGTATAATTTTTTAAAAATCTCAATATCAAATTTCCATGCATCTAAAGGTTCTTTTTGTCTTTTAAGAAGATAAATATATCCTAATGTGCATAAAATTGCCTCAATGGTGACCGCCCAAGCAAAATAATACAGAGGTGCTTGTAAATAAATTAAGACTAATTTAAAAGCGGAAATAGATATAATGGCAACACTTTTAACTATAGTTGAGTATTTGGATTTTACTTGCGATTCGTACCAAAGATCTACAAGATCAAAGACTTTAAATATCAAACTCAAAGAGAGGATATAGATAATAGCTCTTAGGCCCGGAGTATATTTATAATAGTGAGGAAGTAGTAGTAGCAGCATAGTTACTATAGACAATGCACTTATAAAACGTAGGAATAAAGTTGTACCAAGCAGTTTTCCTTTTTTATCTGGCCAATATAATAAATATTTTTTTAATACGGAATTTAATCCTAAATTTATAAAAGACTCAAATAGCGCCATTAGTGAAATTGCATAGGAAAGTAATCCAAAATCTTTAGGTCCAAGATAGCGAGCAACAAGAGCAGTTACAAAAAAACCTAGGCCAATTCTAAAAAATTTTTCAATTAATAACCAGGTAGTATTAAAAATAATTTTTATACGATTAGGATTAAGATTATCCTTTATTTTAAAGTAAAATTTAGGTGATATTTTTTTTAAAAAATGTAGCATTTAATTCATTAAATCATTAATTCATTCTTAAAGATTTAGTTTTTTAGTTTATTATTTTTTTAGAAGGATAATCTTAAAGTTCTAAAAATTTTTTTCTTTAACACGCTCAAAGGAATTTTCCAAGATGGGCGATAAATATATTTTTGAAGGTATGTCTCATCATATTCTTCATCTACACGTATATGCTCTGGATGTTTTAACGGAAACTCTAGAGACTTTCTTGGCAAATTAGACATAGGATTTAAGCAATCCTTTGTATGTGTAGCGTGATCACCAAAACCCAGATTGCTAATTAAATTATATTTCGGGTTTATCCCCACACCTTCGTTAAAAAAACGACAATAATCCCACTGATAATCCCAGGTATCAAATTTATCATAATAAATTTCATTCCAAAGAGTAGCGCGGACTTTTGCTTCATCCAACTTTAATTGTTCCATTTTCATTATTTCATTTTGTCTTCTTAACAAATCCATTTTTTTTTTATCGTATTCTGTTTTAACTTTTGTGATTTCCAACTCATAATCACTTTTTGTTTTTTGAATTATGTCCTCATATTTCCTAATTTGAACTTTTTGTTTTTTTTCAAAATCATTACTAGATTCTCGCAACTCATTGGTTTGTTGTTTGGTTTTCTGATCTTGAAGTCTTCTTTCTTGTAGTGATGAAACTTCTGCCATTCAGACCGCCTTCTTATGCTAACGTTAGAGACTGTTTCCTTGAAACTGTCACTTTTGAAACAGCCTCTTATAAGCAATTAATTGTCGTCAATAAAATTAGTTTAATTTGACTTATTAGTAATATAATAGAATTCCAGATGTTCTTGATCAAGTAGGCAAAAAAAGCTTCTATATAATTAAATAAAAGTATCCAAAATAAGATCTCACTTCAATGTTACCATGAATACCATTTACGTATAAATTAACCTTGTGATTTGACTTAAGTGCTATATCTTTAAATTCTTTACATCGTTCATTTTCCCATAAAGATTTAGGAGCAGTGATAATTGCATCTTTACCTAAAAAACGATCAAAGAATTTTTTACTGGGAAGAGAGTTTGCTCCATGATGAGGGACTTTCATCACATCAACAATCGATCCTTCAATTTTTTTATCATTATTGGTAATCCACTCACCAAATTTTGAATTTAAATCTCCTGCAAATAAAAATTTTAATTTACCATCTCTAACTAAAATTATTGCTGACATATCATTTATATCTGTCGCACCAACAGGAGTACTAATTCCATCATGAACATATAAAATTTCTAAATTTAAATTTTCACCATATTTAAAAATTTCACCTTCTTTGATAGGGGTATATTTGATTTTAAGTTCGCTAATTTTTTCTTTAATAATATTTAACTCGGATACATCACAACCCCAAGGTTCTGCCATACATTGTTTTTCAGTTGGAAAATTAAAATAAATTTCATTTACAGTAATTTGATCTAGTAAATACTTGAGTCCACCATAGTGATCAACATGAGCATGAGTTATAATTACTTTATCAAGATGGTTAATTTCTCTTTTTTTCAAAAAATTAATTAAAGTATCCTTATCTTCGAAATGACCTGTATCGATAAGTATATGCTTAATAATATTTTTATTATTAGATTTGCTATTGATTGTATCACTGAATAACAATAGATGAGCATCACCTTGCATTCCCCCCTTTTTTGTTACGTCAATAGAGACGAAGCGAAATGATGGAGTTATTAAGTTATACAAGAGAAGCACAATAAATGTTAATAAGATAAAAAAAGACAATACAAAAAGAAATAAAGATCGTTTGATACTTATCATGAATATATTCTTTCCCAATCCCTGTCCCATTCGAAAGCGGTTTTACAAATAAGGCCTAGATCTGCATACTTTGGTTTCCATCCTAAAATATTTTTAATCTTTGAAGGTTCAGCATATATCCCCACAGCATCTCCTGCACGTCTTGGAACATATTCAACAAAAAAATCCACATTACTTACCTCTTTCATCTTAGAGATTACTTCTTTGACAGAAAAACCATATCCATAACCGCAATTAAAGATATCTGACTTACCTCCATTTTCTAAATAATTTAAGGCCAGAACATGAGCATGGGCCAGATCATCAACATGAATATAATCCCTAATACAAGTACCATCTTTAGTTGGGTAATCAGTACCAAAAACCATTAATTTTTCTCTTTTTCCAATAGCAACTTCTGCTGAAACCTTTACAAGTTGAGTGGCCCGAGGTGTGGCCTGACCTAATCTGGTAAGATTTTTTTCATTGGTTACTCTTGCTCCCGCAACATTAAAGTAACGAAGGCTAACATATTTCATAGGGAAATTTTTGGTGCTTATTAAATCTTCAAGTAATAGCTCGATCATCATTTTACTTTTGCCATAAGGACTAATAGGATTTCTTAGAAAATTTTCCGTAACAGGCATTTTTTCAGGAGTCCCATAGACAGCACAAGTTGATGAAAATATAAAATTTTTCACCCCTAAATTTGAGGCGGTCTCTATTAAGTTGAGTGTATTAATAAAGTTATTGCGATAATATTTTATTGGTAGCCTAGTAGACTCCTCAACTTCTAAGTGAGCAGCAAAATGAATTATTGATTTGATATCGTATCTTTTTATTAAGTCACTTACTATTTGAACATCACCAATTCTATATCCTTTGGAATGGCCCATCTATGACCTGAATATAAATTATCAATAGCGATGCTCTTTTTTCCAAGTTCATTCAACATACAAATGGTATGCGAACCTATATATCCGGCGGCCCCTGTTACTAAAATCATAAATTATCACCTTTGTTATTTTATTTTGTGTAATAAAAAAATAAATTATCACACAACATTTCAGACATATTATTATATAAGATCTAGATTTAAAATTAATAATACTATACAATTCTATTTAGAGCATGTTTCAATTATAACTGAAGTTGTTATAGCTGAAACTTTGTAATATAGGCAGATGTAATATTTTTTTGATTGTAACGAATAATAAATATCGTGAAGTAATTTTTATTTTAAAATTTGCAATTTTGCCGATAACTAAAATAGGGTTATTGAGTTATTATTTTACTTAGGGGCCTAAAATTAACTTATTTCTAGGCCAATTTAAAAATGATGGTTTTAAATTGTGAATTTATTTGTAAATTTTTTTTAAAAAAACTTCATGTTATAAAAATTTTATTGAGAATTTTATAATGATTGATATTGAACACGATCAATATATAGTTAAGAATCCAGTAATTTTTATCGTATATAATCGTCCAGAATTAACAAAAATTATTTTTGAAGAGATCAGAAAGGTCAAACCCAAAATTTTATTTGTTATCGCTGATGGTCCAAAATATATCGAACAATCACAAATTTGCCAATTAACTAGAGATATTATAAAAAATGTCGATTGGGAATGTGAGATTCATAAGAATTTTTCTCCTATCAATATTGGGTGCCGAACAAGAGTATCAAGTGGACTAAGTTGGGCCTTTGAAAAAACTGAGGCCGCAATAATAATTGAAGATGATATTTTGCCTGATCCAACCTTCTTCCGCTTTTGTGATGAGATGCTTGAACGTTATAAGGATGATGAGCGAGTGATGATGATCTCTGGAACAAATGTATTGCAAATCAGTAACAGCAACGACAGTTATTTCTTTTCAAGATATCCTGCCATCTGGGGATGGGCCACCTGGAAAAGAGCA
>JADGAM010000268.1 GCA_015232015.1 Oligoflexia bacterium
ATCCTACTTAGTAATAAAAAAAGAGATGCATCAGAAAGAATTAGATCTAAGTAGAGAAAAAGAAGATTTGCAAAGACGTTTAGAGCAGGAAACAGACGAAACAAAAAGAACACAACTACAGCAACGCCTCTCTTATATTAAATTGATATTGCAAAATATTGCAGATAGTGAATTGGAACATGAAAATAAATTACTAGAATTAAAAAGAAAATTTTATCAGTTACAAGATCAGATAGATATAGAAAGAGATAAAGTGAAAAAAGAGGAATTGTTGGCGCAAAGAGAAACTACTTTAAAGCAGTTGCAAGCGTATAATTTATCCGAACAACAGATCATGCAGGCCTATGAAGAACAAAAATTTTTAAATGAACAAAATTTATTATTGAGAATGGCCACGATAAAAGACGAAAATAAAAGGCTCAATGAAAAAAGGTCAAAAGAAGAAAATGATTTTGCAAAAAAAGCTGAAGAGGAAACTCAAAAGAAAATGTTTGAAAAGCTGGAATTAATTCGCAGAATGAATTTTTTAACTGAAGAAGAGAGAAGTAGATTTACCGCAGAGGATTTAAAAAGCATTAAAGAAACATTTAAAACTAAAGAGGATATTGAAAAGCAATCTTTATTAGACAGCAGGAAACAAAAAATAGAGTCAGATAATAGATTTTTAGCTGATAGCAAACAATTTGCTAAGGCCTACGCTGAAATTAATCGAGTAACGAACTCAGAAGTATATCAAGGAACTAAATCAGCAATGGGGCAATTGTCAGAGCTTACACAAAGTAATAATTCAAAATTGAAGGCCATAGGCAAGGTCGCATCGATCGCAAGTATTATCATAAGCACTCAAGAAGCAATGATGAATATTTATAGAGGCTTTAGTGCAATTCCTATCGTTGGTCATGCTTTAGGTATTGCCGGAGCAGCAGCAACCGCCGCATGGGGAGCTGAGAGGATTTCGCGAGTTAACGCTGCTAAAGCAGGGGCATTTGTTACTACTGGGATAGAGGGAAAAGATACTGTGCCTTTTATGTTATCAAAATATGAATTAGTAGTTCCATCAAAAAGTTATGATGAACATATCAATGCGGTAGTAAACCAACGATTAAATAGATCCTCTCTTGAAAATAATTTTGTAACTAAGGTTTCTGAAAAGCAACGAGTAGATATTCGTTTATCGATGGGAGAGAAGGCCAGTAAAATTTTGGCCGCCCAGATACTAGAAGATAGAAATTTAGGATTAGTGGAGGATGTTTTTTAATGAACGGTGGTATCAAATTTTTTGAATTTATTAATCCGCCCACCACTCGCATTGCTGGCAGTTCAAATGAGATCTTGCTTAATAATATTTTGTTATATGATAAGAAAAAGGTTTGGCGATCGCTCGGCAGCGCCAACGGAAAAAAAGAAGAAATTCAAATATTTTTCAAAGAGGCCATTACTTTTGATCGACTGTTTTTAATTAATCATAATTGGAGTGACTTTAAGATTTATTTTACTGTAAATGAACAAGAGGTCATATTACAAAACGTTACCACTATAAATAATATAAAATGCTCTCTAGATATATCTAATTATGAGCATAGTACAGCATATTTTGAATTTGATTCAATTGTGGTTACAGCATTAAGAATAGAAATTTTTAAGACAAAGGGAGATGATAAAGAAAAACATTTGGGGCATATAGTTCTTACTAATCAATTAGGAGAACTTGAAGGTTATCCAGTTCTGGAGACGGAATTTGATTCAGGAATTATTAAGCAATGTATGCTTTCACGGCGCTATAGAATCTATCGTAAGGATGATATTTTTCAAGCAAAATTACATTTCAAAAATTATCCAAGTAAGTTCCAAAGAGATTTGAAATTGATTTATCAAATTAATTCTCTTTCTAGTTTCTATCTGTGGGCCTGTGGGGGAAGAATTGGAAAAGAATTTTATTCTTTTCCTTTAAGGGGATATAAAGCAGAGGATTTATTTAAATGTATGGTATCCGCCGATGTTACTGAGAGTTTTAGTAGCAATATTTTTGTAAATAATGTTAATATTTCTCTCGCTATCTCCGAGGTTGTCTGATGTCAGAGTTAGCAACTCAAGTGTTTTTTTCTCCTCTCATTCGTCCATATTTATATGCAAAAGAAGTTGAAGTTACTGATTATCTTTATTTAAAACAAAGTTTGAAGATTTCTAAGAGTGTGGAAAGTAACGATTACTCTATTGGCGTATATACCTTTGATGATGTAGAATTGGTGGGGGATAATAGGCAGGGTTTTTTTAATGAATATGATTATAGGTCTGTTTTCTCCTCTGAAAGAGACTTATGTAAAGTTAGAATTACTATTGATAATAAATCTGTCTTCTTTGGTTTAATCCACGAAGAGGCCACTCGAATTAATTTCAACACAGGTCAAATCAGGTTTAAAATTTTGTCTTTAGATTCCATCTTTTTAAAAACCCTTTTAAGAAGTGATGTTTTAGAAAGTGGAGACAGTGTAAAAAATGCTGTTTTTAAAATTTTCACTCTATCACAATTTAGTAATTTGATTTCATTTGATATTAACAATATTAATCCTGGATTAAATTTACTACTAGACAAAATTTCCACTATTGCACCTCTAAACATTAAAGAATTTTTTGATGTTATATTATTTGCCTCTAATAGCATCCTCTGGGTTGCTGATGAAAAAATAAAAATATGTGGCCGTGATATTTTGCGTGCAAAAAGTGCTCGACTTCATCAATTTGTAGAGGATGAAATAATAGAAGTCTTTGATTATAACAAGGGATTGCATAGAGTTTTTAACATCTTTAATATTAATAATACTGTGGTACTTGATAATATCAGTATTAACAGATATGGGCCAAAAAAGAAAAAGCTAGATGTAAAATTTTTCACTCAAGAAGAGAAAGAAAAAATTATTGCTAATGCACTTATTTCTGAATTTGCTTTTCCCAAAGTAGAATTAAAAGTAAAAATACCGCTGGAATTGGGTTTAAATGTCTCTTTACTAGATAGCATATCCCTTTCGCTTGAAGCAAAATACTCTCTCCCTAAAGGCAAATTTCTGCCAATAGTGGGTGCCACCACCACCAATGATATATATTCTCAAATTCCTGAATTTTACAACGACATTGAGCTTAATGATTCTTGTGGTACGGTTTTAGAAATAGAACATGAAACAAATGAGTGTATAACAACCTTAAAATTACGGATGTTTTAAAATGGGATTAAATCCACTACGTTTCATCAAAGAAAATTTAACAATTAAACCTTCATATTGGAATCAAATTATTTATTCCTTACTTGGAGATTTAGTGGGAAGAGATAGCTCTGGCGAAATTGCAAAGGGACAACGTTTAGGTACGCCAGATACTCCTTGGAATGAGCTATGGGTAGAAAAGATAATTTTAAAAAATAATCTCCTTGATCCCCACCAAAAAGAAAAAACAAAACAGGTGGTTTATTCTGGTTATACTAGCACTAACTCTAATCGTTCTGATTTTATGCAGATAACTGAGAATGGAATTATGATAAAGGGAACTCCTCCTCTTTTTTATTCAATTAATGGCATTGATGATAAAACCTTAGATAAAGATTTATTAATTGACATGAAGTACACTATCACAGCAGAAGAGCGCACATCCAGAGAATGTACTATTTTTAATATATATTATCAAGGTGGGCAGTGGACAGAATATGAGGGAGAAGATGGAACTACTCTTGAATTAATCGACGTTGGCGATAAAATAAAAGAGTCCGTTAATCAATTAGTGTCTTTGGCCATTGAAGAAAATACCACCGGAGAATGGGGAGAAATTTTAACTGGGTGGTTGAAAGTCAAGAATGAACATTATTATTTAGAAGAAGTTAAACGGGGAATTTTTAACTGCAAAAGGAAAAAATTATTTCAAAAACATAAAGCAGTAATGCTCAATTTATGTTCTATATTTTTAAGTGATAAACAACAAGCGATAACAAGTTTAAGCACGCCACTTTGGAGTATTAGTAAACCCAGCAGCTCCCCACCTCCGTTATATTGGTTTGATTTGGTTAACGGCAATTGGAATATGGCCAACAATGATGGGTTGTATACACCCATAGAGATAATCTTTATTGGTTTTGCTGTCTTTGATTTTAATAAATGTCTTTACTGTCGCTCTGTTGATTTTTCTGCTGCTTTTAGCGATAAAAACGACTGTGATTTGCTTATAGAAAATAATAAAATTATTTCTACAAAACATAATATTGCTGTGTCTGTATATGGACAAATGCTTAAATTTATCAATCAGCGCATAGAATTTATAAAAGAAAAGACTCTAGCACCTACTAGTCTCTATTTTTTATATATTTCCGATAAAATGCAGACAATAATTACTCACGAAAAACCTTACCGTGAAGATTTTATGAATGGTTTTTATCATCCAAAAGAAGCTTGGAGATGTCTAGGTGAAGTATATACTAATGATCTTGGAGAATTTGATTTAATTAATTGCAGTAGATATAATAATCATCTTTCTGATGAGTTTGCTTATATTTATCATGAAATATCGTCTACTGATTATAATGAAACATTAAGAAAAAGTTTTTTGTTAGAAACATACGCTGCTAAATTTAATGCCAATAAAAAACTAAGTGAACCCATAACCCTAACTCGTCCGTTAAATATATTAAATAGTGATAAAAGATTTTTAAAACTAGATAACAACTCAATTCTTCTTCTTTGTGGTACTTATGAAATCTCAATTCAAATTGCTGAAGGCGAGGGAATAGAAAAAAGTTCTTTGTGCTTAACTGCTGACCTAGTAGATTTGGAATCATCGAAATTACCACTCTATGGGATCTCTTCAAAAGGAGTAACTGCAACATTAGAGGGGAGTTTTAAATTAAAAGCGCCTGCCAGATTGAAAGTTGAGCAAACAATTACTGAGGCGATTGAAGGTGCGAGTATTGCTTTTAAAGCATCTGGAAAGATTTTTAGATTTCTAACCATTAAAATAACAAGATTGAAGGATTAATTTATGGTGGTGATAAACGATGATCGTGTTGATCATTTCTTAAGTCATTACGGGGTCTATTTCCCAGATCAAGAAATGAAAACCAGTAATTATATTTTGAATGTGTGGAATAATGGACCTGCAAAACTTAAAGATAATTTTATTTTTACTCTTAATCTAATCGGCGCCCAATCCGATTATGAACTACCGGCCGGTCCTGCCATTATAAAAAACAAAACGCTTTTTTTTATTACTGCTGTTCTTTCTCCTCAAGATGATAATGATAAAGATTTGACAGAATGTTTTAAGATTATGATTGCAAATCTCAATGCTTCTCGAATGGTGGGGATAATTAAAAATACTATATCTGAACTGGGAATGTTTGCTGTCTCTAATGTTCAATATGAAATAAGCAATCGTTTTAAAATACTATTATCTGTATTAAAAAATATACCTTCAGATTCCCCTCAAAATATTACAAAAAAAGACTGCATAACTTATAATTTATCAAGTCACGTTCACATTGGAGAAAATTATCTTGAAAATTATATTTGTCAGAATATTAATGCTAGTAAAG
>JADGAM010000269.1:0-496 GCA_015232015.1 Oligoflexia bacterium
AAAGGGTATTTATATTGGAAATTTTTTTAATTGGGATCCAAACATACATGCACATGAAATGAAAAAAAAATATGGATTTGAGTTTGCCGAAAAACCATTTGAGCGAACTTACAGATCTATGTCGAATTTAGACGATATGCACGAAAATGGAATTCACGATTATATGAAGTACATTAAATTTGGTTACGGAAGAGCGACTGATCATGCTTCCAAGGACATTAGATCAGGATATATGACACGGAGAGAGGGAATAAAAATGGTAAAAAAATATGATCATATTAAACCTAAAAACGACCTTTCTAGATGGTTAAAATATGTAGATTTATCGGAAAATGAGTTTGACAAGATAGCAGATACATTCAGA
Source organism: Oligoflexia bacterium (assembly GCA_015232015.1). Lineage (GTDB taxonomy): Bacteria > Bdellovibrionota > Bacteriovoracia > Bacteriovoracales > Bacteriovoracaceae > JADFZW01. The sequence goes on from JADGAM010000269.1 coordinate 365, forward strand.
GACCCAAGAATATGGTGGATTGAAAATAACAAATGGTGGAAAAATAACGTTTGGGGAGAATCATCACCTTACGAAAATGTTAAACTTGATAAAAGCCTGCATTCTAAATACTTAATTAAATGAAGACGGATA
>JADGAM010000269.1:520-5519 GCA_015232015.1 Oligoflexia bacterium
TATTATATTTATCCCAGAGGCAGGAATTTATTCCTACCTTAGAAGTCTTTCGGTAATTGGTGATGCTATAAAAAAAAACAGGGGGTAAAGTATATATTACCCGATGTACAGGACAAATAGACTGTGCACTGATGATGACCAAAAATATATTAATGAATGATGATAATACAAATTTCTGTCATAAATCATGTGAAAAATTAAACGAATCTCAAAAAATATATGGATTTGACATAATAAATCTATCAGATTATTTAGATTTTGATACAAAAAAAAGCATAGACCAGCTCGTTAACAATACATCAAACAAAAATTTAGAAACAATCTCCTATATGCAATTCCCTGTAGGAAAAATGGCACAGTTTGACTTTGGATTAGCTGCAAAAAAGTTGTTCACTCCAGAATTATCGGGTAAGTCTGAATTCTTATTCAGAAGGTATATCAAAAATATTATAACAACCGTATCAATAGGAGAAAAAATTATAAAAAAATATAAACCTACAGTTGTAATAACCTTCGGCGAATATGGGCACTATCAAGGAATCAGACATGCGGCCAAACTATGCGGAGTAAAAAGTATTAGTATTGGACATCCGATGCATTACAATGCTGATTTTTCAAGATTTCTAATGTGGCCAAGAACAAACGAGGCATATTTTTATCCTCATTGTCAAAATTGGCATAAAATTAAAAATAAATCAATAGAATCGAGGTATGTCGACGAATGTTGGAATGACGTTATGTTTCGTCTATTTAGTAAACCTAAATCACATATCTTTTCTCCCAGAAAAAGCATTGATCCTGAGTCAATATTTATTGAATTAAAATTAAAAAGGACCAAGAAAACAGCTTTAGTTTTTACCAGTAGCTACGATGAGCGACATGCAAAAGATATTGTAATGGATATATGGAAAGAAGGTCCAAAAATATCAGATACTTTCCCTGATCAAATATCTTGGCTTGAAGCGCTCCGTGAATATTCTACCAAACACAATGATATACAGTTTGTTATTAGAATCCATCCAAGAGAAGGTCATAGGCAATTCGGTTTTGATTCTGAACACTTAATAAAATTGAAATCGATTTTCCGAGATAATTACGAAAATTTTGTGATAATTTGGCCCGACGATCCTATATCGAGTTATGATTTATTAGAATTTGCAGATATTTGTCTTGTAAGTTGGTCTCTCATGGGACAAGAAGCAGCTCGATTAGGAATTCCCGTCCTTACAATCACTGGAAATATGTTTTATCCAGACGATGATTTTGTTAGAGTCTCTAAATCAAAGGAAGGATATTTTAACAACCTTAAAGAGGTCTTAGATTTCAAATTCACATACAATCATCTACTTAAGGCAATCAGATTCTACCACTGGCGAACATTTATTCCCTCTTTAGATCTTGGAGAAACTGTACCAAGTAAATTTTCTGACGATACATTCTGGCCAGAATCACCTTCGGACAGCTCGACAACAATCATTGATACATTATTAGAAGATAAAAGTCTGATTACATATAATATTGAAAAGTGGAATAATCAAGAAAATCTAAGGGACTTATCAAAGGAGGAGCTGTCATCTACCTTAAAAGGTATCAGAATCTTTATTGATGCAATATTCTACCCTCCTTCTTTTGATATAAAAAAGGAGGTTAGCTCTATTTCAATATTATACAATAAAATTAAGACAAAGATACTACATAATCTGCCACATGTCATTAAATCACGATTAAATCTAAGACAAACAAATATTGTAAAAGAATTTCGGGATTACGAACTTCAATATTTTAATGAAAACTGGCAAATTACAGAACTAATTAAAATCACCGAGGTAAATAAAAAATTGAGAATCATTGCTAAAGACGGATTATTTACTATTTTAGTTCATAATGGTAAAGTTTTAAGGAGGATGTCACCGATGATTAATAAATTAGCAGAAATTCACCATAATGCGAGCATCTCACTCGATATTGGAGAGAAAAGAAAATTGAGGTCTATTCGACTCAATTTTTTTGAATAGTTTTAATAATTTTCAATCAAATTTATTTAGATTGACAACAAAAAATTGATATATGTTTAAAAGATATTTTTTTAAAATTCTATATTCTTTATTTCCAATAAACAAATCGCGTTCATTAAATAACATTGATTTGAAACTCAGGCCATATTTGCTACAAATCAAGAACGGATTTTTTATTGAAGCTGGTGCAAATGATGGCATTTCACAAAGTAATACATACTACTTCGAAAAAAATTTTAATTGGAGAGGATTGCTTATCGAACCCATTCCAAACTTGGCCATACTTGCAAGAAAAAATAGGCCAAACGCAATAATTGAAGAAGTGGCTTTAGTATCAAATCAATATAACAAAGATACCATAACCATGATATATGGAGGACTTATGTCTTTAGTAAAAGGAGGAATGAAAACTCAGATTGATGAAGATACACATATAGGTTATATAAGTGGATTAAGAAAAATACAACCATACACCCTTGAAGTTAAAGCAAAAACTCTTACAAGCTTAATTGAAAAACATGGTATATCAAAGATTGATTTTCTTTCCCTAGATGTGGAAGGATATGAAACAGAAGTTTTAAAAGGTCTAGATATGGCAAAATACTCACCTAGATATATACTAGTAGAAGCACGCTATAAAGAAGATGTTGATAATTTAATGAATAAATCAGGTTACAAAGAAATAGCCAAATTCTCGCATCATGATTACTTATATGAAAGACAATAACTTTTCACCCATTGCTCTATTTGTCTACAACCGTCCGTACCACACCAAAAAAACTATAGAGGCTCTACAAAAGAATTTACTTGCAAATGTGAGCGACCTTTTTATATTTTCAGACAGTTACAAAAATGAGACTGAGATAAAAAATGTATCCGATGTGCGAAATTATTTAAAACTGGTCACAGAATTTAAAAATGTCACTATAATTGAGAGACAAAAAAATTTAGGTCTAGCCAACTCAATAATTTCAGGTGTAACTGAAATTGCAAATAAATATGGAAAAGTTATTGTGCTTGAAGATGACTTAGTAACATCAAAATACTTTTTGACATACATGAACGAGGCTCTAGATTTGTACAAAGATGTTGATAAAGTTGCAAGTATCCATGGATATACATATCCAGTTAAATATCCTTTACCTGAAACATTTTTTTTAAGAGGAGCTGACTGCTGGGGTTGGGCAACATGGAAAAGATCATGGGATTTATTTGAATCCGACGGCAAAAAACTTCTTAAACTTCTTGAAAAAAAACATTTGATAAAAGAATTTAATTTAGACGACAGCTATAATTATTCAAAAATGTTGGAGCGTCAAATATTGGGTTTAAATGACTCTTGGGCGGTCAGATGGCATGCTTCATGCTTTCTATCTAATAAATTAACCTTGTATCCAGGATATTCTCTGGTTAATAATATAGGTCACGATTCAAGTGGTACGCACAGTAGAAAATCAGACTCATTCGAAACAACTCTCTATGAAAACCAAATTAAATTACAAAAAATCCCTATCGAAGAAAATATTATTGCCAAAAAAGCAATAATAAAGTATTTTAATAGCAAGAAAGCTGGAATAATAAGTAGAGTTATTCAAAAATTAATAAGATGAAAAAACGAATAAAAAGAATTATTAAGAAAGTTTTAGAACCAATAATTCAAATTGAATGTACCGTACTTTCCTTTTTAACGTCTAAAGTCTTCGAACAATTAAAATGGGTTCAATGGAAATTAGAACCTCAACCAGAACATTTTGATCATAGAATTGACCTATATTACCAATGGATATCTACGAGAAACCCCCTTTGGATTGAAAGAGGGGTATTCGGAAGGCTATCACTCCAGAACGGAAAAACACTCGAACTAGCCTGTGGTGATGGTTTCAATGCTCGAAATTTTTACAGCACCAAGTCCCAAAGCGTAATAGCATGCGACTTTGATCCGAAAGCAATCCAAACAGCCATATCAAATAATTTGTCAGAGAATATACAATTTGTACTCGCAGATATCCGTACAGACATGCCAGCAGGATGTTTCGATAATATTATTTGGGATGCCGCAATAGAACACTTTACCATCGAGGAATCAAAAGACATACTTATTGGCATAAAAAAAAGATTAAAGCCAAACGGAATACTTTGCGGGTATACAATGGTTCAAAGGGTGGATCAAAAAAAATCACTTTCACATCATGAATATGAATTTAAAAACAAGGAAGATTTACACAAATTTATTTCCCTTTTTTTCAAATATGTCCACATATTTGAAACAGAATATCCAGAAAGACATAACTTATATTTTTTTGCTTCAGATGATATCGGAAAAATTCCATTTAGCGAAAGCTGGCCCCATCGAGTTTATTAGGTCCAAAAATCCATGTTTAAAACATTAATTAAAAAAATGTCGACCATCCCCCTATTCCGAATGTTATGCAAAAATAATAGCTACGGATTTATATCTGGATTCCCTAGTTGGACAGAAGCATTAAAACAATCAAAAGGGTACGATAGTCCAATAATTTTTGAAAAGGTTCGAGAATCGGCACATAAAGTCATAAATGGAGAAACCTCATTCGAGAGAGACTCAGTTTGCTTTAAGAATCCGAATTATAACTGGTTCATTGTTTCTTCGCTATTATGGATCTCAACAAAGAATAATAATTCACTTAACTTGCTTGATTATGGTGGTTCATTAGGAAGTACATTTTATCAGCATCGGACTCTCTTAACCAACATTAATTCCATTAAATGGAACATTGTTGAGCAAACAAATTTTGTTACTGAGGGTAAAAAAAATTTTTCCGATGGTATTTTGTTTTTTTACGAAACCTTAGAGGAGGGATTGAAAGCAGGCCTATCAAATTCAGTGTTATTTTCAAGTTCCATTCAGTACTTAGAAAAACCATTTGAAATTTTAAAAAGGGTTTTTGACAGCGGAATCGAAAATATAATTATTCATAAAACTCCTTTTTTTATTGAAAATAGAA
>JADGAM010000026.1 GCA_015232015.1 Oligoflexia bacterium
CATAATTTTTTTCCCATTGATTTGCTTTCATAGAAAATGTTGTTGAGGATTCATATATTTTTAAAGATAGGCCTGATGTTGGAGACAACAAAAACAATGTAAACTTAAGGAAAAATATAATGGCCAATAAATAAATTATTAATTTATTTATTAAAAAATTCCTATCTATAATTAGTAATGAAGGAATTGCAATTACAAGGAAAAAAATTTCTTTTTTATGTGTCCAAGGTAGGCCATTTAAAGATAAGACATTTATGCCCGAAGGAATTGAGAGAATTGCTAGCAGTAATATAAGACTTGTAATAAATAAAAAATTATTTTTTAACATAGGTAACACACCAACATATCTTTATATTTTATATTTTTAATATTTAAAAAACGTTTATAAGCTTAAAAATCCACGCCAAACTTCCTGCAATAACTATCGCCACTACTAGATTAAGAAGAGCAGAGTATAGCGTAGTTTTCCATCCGCCCTCTTTCCATAAGACAGCAAGAGAAGCAATACATGGGATGTACAAGACAGTAAAAACTGTAAAAACAAAAATTTGCTCCTTAGACATTACACTTGAAATATTGCTAGTGCCAAGTGCTGCTGCTAACATAATTAATGCTAACTCTTTTCTAAATATTCCGAGAAACATTGTCATACCGACAGCTACTGGTAGTTGCAAAATATTTACAGTAAGAGGAGAAAGTAAAGTATTGATCCGGCCATCAATTTCATAAAGTGATAATATTGATAATAAAACACTTGATACTATTACCACTGGCCAGCCTAAAGCTAAAAATTCTCGCAAACGAATCCAAACTTTTTTTAAAGCTATGCTTAGATGTGGGGCCCGTAGAGGGGGAACTTCCATTATAATACCGTAAGAAGAAACATCCTTCATAATCCGAGTAAGAAATAAAGAAACCAGAAGAGAAATTAATACATTTCCAAAATATATTGAGGCTGCCCACCAGGGTCCAAGATATTTCCCCGCCAAACCTAGAATCACCACGGTACGTGCCGAGCAGGAGATAAAAGGAACGGTTAACCTTGCAATGAAACGATCACGGGAACTTTCTAAATTACGAGTGGCCATGATCGCAGGGACACTGCAACCATATCCTAAGATCATTGGAATGATGGCCTTACCATGTAAACCGAAGCGATGAAGTAGGCCATCAACCATAAAAGCAATTCGTGGAAGAAGTCCTGTATCTTCAAAAATACCAAGTAGTAATAATAGAGGGAAAAGATAAGGCAATACAATCCCTGCACCGGCCTCTATTCCTTGAATAAGGCCGATCAAAATATTTTGAATAATTCCGACATTATAAGAAGAAATAGTCCAATTACTCAATTTTTCAAAAGGCCCTTGCAAAAGACCTGCTATCAGATCTCCTAAATTGAAAGCAAGATAAAACATAATAAGAAAAGAAAGAATAATAGTTAAAAGGCCACCAAGCGGGTTCATAATTATTCTATCCAGACGATCCCTCATCTCTATATTTTTTTCAGCAGCAGGCAGGTGCGTGGCAATTTTCTCATATAGGTTTAATACGTTCGCATGTCGATGAGAGGAAAAGACTTCCGCTTCTGTCCAATTGTGATCTTTTGCTAATTTTCTTCTCCTTTCTACCACCCAATTAGCAAAATCGGGGGCCAAAGAACGCGCCACACTTTCAAATTCATCATCCATCTCTAGAAGACGAATGGCCACAAAACGAACATCACTTTGGAAGTGAGAACGTAATTTTTCTGGATATTTCTCTATAATACTTTTTAAACAGTTCTCTACATCGAGATCATATAGAGGAGGAGTAGGTATAAATTTTTTTGAGCTATTCATACTATTTGAATTAGATAGTATCAGAGAGAGGGCCTCATGAAATAAATGATCGACTCCCTCTCCTTTCACCGCAGTTACCGGTGCTGAAATTAACCCAGTCAATTTAAAGAAGAGATCAAAGTTTATCTTGATCCCCTTACGGTTGGCCTCATCAATCATATTAAAGGCCACTATCATCGGGATATTCATTTCTAAAAGTTGGATAGTAAGTTCGAGAGAACGAGAAAGCACTGAGGTATCTACAACATTTATAATTAAATCTACTTTTTTAGATAGCAGATAATTTCTGGTAACTTTTTCAGCTTCATCTACCGAAGATATGGAGTATGTTCCTGGTAGATCAATAAGTGTAAAATTTGTTGTTTCAAATTGCACTTTAGTTTCGGTGAAGGTTATAGTAGTTCCTGCAAAATTACCAGTGCTAACTTTAAATCCGGCCACAGCATTAAAGATGGTTGATTTACCACAGTTTGGTTGTCCAACCAGGGCAATAACTAAATTTTTATTTTTGATTTTATCATTATTTTTTTCTTTACTTCCTTTTTCATAGACGTTTTTGTTTTGCTCCATTAGTTACCTCTTGAATTAAAACATGTTCTGCTAATTTACGGTTAATCATAACTTTCGATTTAGAATTGGTGATTTCAATGAGGAGCGGGCCACCCATAGGGGCCATTCTTAAAAGAATAATACATAAATCTTTGTGTAAACCAAAATCATTAAGACGTGAGATAATATTTTTTTCTCCAGAAAGATGAACTATTTTTGCAATAACTCCCTTCTTTATATCTGACAGAGGAAGAACTGGTTTTACATCATCATAATAATAATCATCATCATCAATGTTTACAGTAGAATGTGCATATTTTTTATCTCCGCCGTTTTTTTGACAGGCCGGACATATTCCTAAAAGTTCTAAGTTGTGTCCTGTTAACACAAAACCATAATCTTTAGCTACGGCCTCTTGAAGAATTTCAATTGCAGGGTAATTAAATTCAACTCTTTTTTTACATACCGTACATATCAGATCGTCATGATGTTGTTGTTCGAAGATACATTCGAATTGCATTCGGGAAGGATCTCCATGAACTAAGGAGGCCCGACGGATAATTCCCCCATCTAAAAGCAGAGAAATGTTTCTATATATAGTGGCCAAAGATATGTTGTGCCCTGATTTATTAAGATTTTTTAAAATTGCTTCCGCTTCAAAGTGTCCTTTCATATTGCAAATGGTTTTCAAAAGAATCTTTCGCTCTTCAGTAAGGCGTCCACCTCGTCCCTTTAGGATTTTATTAAAAATTGATTGATAATTATACTCAGGTAAATGTTTTGTAGGTTTTTTTTTGATTTTTTTGATTTTTTCTTGTTGCATATCATTCTCAATAACAGAGAAATGAAATACATGTCAAGGATAAACGAAAACGAAAAAAATTATTCTCTATTAGTTCTTAAAAAATCTTTAACCTCTTTATCGGTTTCTATGAGTTGTTTTATTTTTTCTTTATATTCATTAAGATCAGAACAACTCCAAAATTTTATTGGAGTGTAACAAATTTTTGAATAGTTATTTATTGAAGAATTATTAGCAGTACTCTTTTGATCATCATTGTTTTTTATTGTAATTTCAGCGCCAGATGCTTTTACTATATTAAAAAGTAGCTTATCATCTATTATTTCCGCCAATCGAAATTCAGAATAATTCTTAAAATTAGGTCCAGTAGTTGTAATTTTTAGTTCGTATAAAACGTCACCTATTAACGAACGCAATGGATTGTCTGGAAGATCCAAAAAACTTGAAGGAATTTTATTCTTAAATATACCATACCAAATCTCTTCTTCCTTTGCTTTTTTCCAATTAGAAGAATGTTTTTTAGTTAAAGAAATTTCTTTTTTAAAAGCAGTTATATTTTTATTTATTTCTTTTATTGTTTTATTGTCGAAGTAAATTTTATTTTTATAAATCATCTGTTGAACAAAATCACTCCAAGTTTTATTAAGGAAATTATCCGTAATTTTTACTTTAATTTTATAGCCATTTTTTGCTTTTTCTTCAAAATTTCTCAAAGTAGCAACTATCATTCGATGGTGTCCATCGCTAATATAAATCTCGCCATTGGGTGCAATTATTGCTGGAAAATCTTTTTTGTATAAACTATTTTGGAACTCTTGCGGAGTTTGATTTTTACTACCTTCATACATTTTTATCACCGATGCGTGACCTACACTCATTTGCGAAGGGTGAATATTTTCAATGGGAATTTTTAATATTTTATCCGTATTTGTAGTAACAAGGGTCTTGATATCAAGAGCTGATGCTGAATTATTAGTAGTGCTATTACTATTATTGTTACTTTGAAGATCATTGGCCAATAAATCAGTGATAGGTATATTAAATGTTGATAATAAAAAACCAATGTATAATAGTGACCAGAGAGTAAAATTAATCAGTAATTTCATTTATTATCCTTAGCTTTATATAAGCTTTTTCGAACGTTTTTCTTAGTTTTTTGTTGTTTTGAAGGTTTTTTAGCAGGAGGGATAATTTTTCGGGTTTTTGTAACTTTCTTTGTTTTTTCACTGGGTATGGTGGCCGTAGCAATTTGAAAGCGTTTACCAGCAAAAGCAATACCGATTTTAATTATTTTTTTAATCCCGCGCTCTTGCATTCCAGCTGTATAATTTTTTTCTTCAATTTGAACTAAGGCCTCGTTCGCGCTTTTTTCTAGTGCTCGTTTAATAACTGGTTCTTTCTTAGGTATCTCTTTTAAACTTTTCAATTCTAGTACAATACCTAATTTATTTTCATCTTTCGGTACGATCATGATGTCATGGTGGCCATAACCACCATCTTCACGATTAGAATCAACTTTGTAAAGATTACGATCCAAGCTAGAGACCAATCCTAACATTAACCCATGGTAAAAAGCTTCAGGTTCTCTACCAGCATCGCGTACGGATACTATTTGTGTAAATAATATTTCTAAATTTTGGGTTAATCCCTGCATATTTCCCGCGAGAAGGTTATTAAGAAATCCATTGTACCAATTAATACCTCTAGCACTGGACAACCAGCTCTTAATCATACTTCTATACACGCCATAAATTTCTTTATTTGGAATTTCCAGAATGCAAACCGTTCCGTCTTCATGTATTATAGAGGAGACAACATTAAGATATCCAGCACTAACTAATAAGCTCCACGCTGCTCCTGGATTTTGTTTGAGGTCAGCAAAAACTACATGCTCATCAATTAGTTGTTCGCAACGTTCTCCAGTCAATAACTTTTCAAGAGATGTTTTGAACTCGCTACTAGAATTGATCACCAAGTCTCTAATTAAATCGTTTTTGCCTGTGTTAACCCAATATGGACGTAATTCATTATTTTCAATAAAGTTAACAATTGACCATGGATTGTAAACAATTGTTCCCGCAAATCTATATCCATTATACCATTCTTTAACAACTAAAGTACGATCACTCATTCCTGCTTTTTGTAACAAATCAGCAATTTCTTCTTCGGTAAATCCAAAGTACTGACTATATTTAGATTGTGATACAGAATAAATTCTAACATTGTTAAGATCTGAAAATAAGCTTTCCTTTGCTATCCTCATCACTCCAGTGATTACTGATCGATTTAGAGACTGGTTATCTTTTAAAGCAGCACCTAACATTCCTTGTATTAGTTTTATCATTTCGTCATAATAACCATCTATATAGCTTGTTTGGATAGGGGTATCGTATTCATCGAGCAAGATGTAAACCTTCTGACCGTGATGTTTAAAGAGGTATTTACTGAGCCGTTTCAGAGAAGACTTTAAGTCTCCTTCTTCTATATCACCCTCCAGTAATTTTTGAATAATGTTTTTTTCATCAATTTCTAATTGATTTGATTTCATCAGATATCGATGTTCTTGAAAGAGATCTTGAATGAGTTTACATAATTCATTTAAAAACTTGGCATAGGAAGTTTCTTTTACATCTTTAAATGTCAGAAAAATAACCGGATGTTTTCCTTGATATGAAAGGTAGCTAACACCATTTATATCATTACCACAATTAGCAATTTTAAGATTATCAAACAATCCCTTGGTTGATTCTCCTCCAACTTCTCCGGCCAAGAAATACCTTAGCATAGATAGATTTAAAGTTTTTCCAAACCTACGTGGACGTGTGATCACTGATACTTTGGCGGAAGTATCATCAATAAACTCTTTAATAAATAAACTCTTATCAACAAAATCAAATTTTTGATCAATGATTTCTTTGAAGTCACTATAACCAATGGCCATTTTCATATTTTTCATATCCAAAAGTGTGAAGTGTCTATGGTAATAATTAGGAATAATTTTAACAGCATTTGTTTCAGATGCATAGCCATTTAGATTAAGACACAGCTACCACTTAGTCGAAGAAGTAATCCCGCCTAGTTACATTAGGCAATGGGTGTTGTCGCTGCCTTTTCAAATTCGCTATATACTAGCATAAAATAGTGAAATACTCGGTCAATTACTTTAGGAATGGGAACTTAATCATATCAACACCTGATGGAACATTAAAAATTTGCGATATCCGTTATAGTCGTAGAGGTTAGTTACTATGCGATTATTTTAATTTTAATGATGAACCACTAAGTTACTTTTTTCCAGGTCCTAATTAGTCACTGGCGCGAAAGCGACAGTGACTAATTAAAATTATAGAGAGTAGATGTGTATCCGTAGTTTTCAAAAACCTTAGTAGATTTTAAATGATATTTTTTATTTAAATAGGTGAGTGTTTCATTATCATCATTAATATAATTGGGATAGGATAGGTAATAAAAACTTTTTTTATTACCCATATTTAAAACTTTCTCTAAATCTTTTATTCCAGCATACATTGGCAACTCCCAATTCATGTCACTTAAAGTACCATTCCATAAAACTAATTTGCGTCTAATATTTAATGAGAAATGAAATGCACCAAGGGCATGAATACTGGTAAAAATAGGATCCCCTGTAATTGTTGTAGCGTAATTATGAATTTCTAAAAAATGAGTATATAGTTTATACACTAACTTTTGCAAAAAGAGATATTGCATATTATATACAAGTTGATCTCTGCCACTTCCACAACACTCACCGCTTATTTTAGTCATATTTAGCATAGTATGGTTGCCATATTCAAAAGTACCATAAATCTTTTTTGATAAGGGATCTATAGTCCATATGTTTGAACAAAAATTTAGAATGACAAAACCTGAAAGAACAAAAATTCTTATTAATCGTTTTTTTGTAAAAAGAATAATACTTAAAGAAAACACTAAAATCAAAAAAGGAGATACAACAGAGACATAACGAGGATTACTAAAGGTCAAAATCCTTGTTGTTATATAAACCATACTTAATAAAATTGCTAAAAGAAAAAAATAATCATGGAGTATTACTGATTTTATTTTTTCACGGTTTTTAATTTTAATTTTAATTAAGAGTAAAAAAATAATTATTCCCCACAATAACCAATTAAAATTTAAAATAAAAATATTGGCCAAAAATGATTTTAAATAGGGATCATTAAAATTAAAACTTAATAGAATATTAAATATGCTTGATAAACTAAAACTGTTAGAGACAAGAGAGTCCCAACCGCCCACATATTTTTTAGTACTACTAATATAAATGTAATCCCAAATTAGCAATGCTACAGGTAAAATTAAAGGATAAAATCTATAAAAAAAGTTATTCACTATATGTTTAATGTTAAATAAAGTACCTTTATCTTTATAGAAAGTACGATAAGAAGTACGCATCTTAAAGAACTCACTCAATGAGTACCAAAACAAAATTGCAACAAAAACACAAATTCCATTTCCCTTGCTAAAAATTAAAAAAATAGAATAAAAAAGTGATTGCCATTTTTTTTGATAAATCAAGGAATAGAAAAATAAGATACTAAAAAACAATACTCCAATATCTAAATTAAAATTAAAAACCAATGCCCATATCAGAGGGCAAAAAGCGTATATAAGTGTTGCTAAAAATATCTCTACCCGATACTTTTTTTCATTTACATAAAAACAAAGTATCTTATAAAAACATCTAGTCGATAAAATGTAAAAAAATCCAATTAAGTAATGAACGTTATAGAATCTTAATTTTGTAAAATATAAAACAGCTGTAATTAATAGAACAAAAGCATAAGAAGTGTGACCGAAACATGAAAAATGTTTAATAATAAAATTATTAGCAGTTATGGCCGGTTGAATACAATTTTGGATATAAATTGTACTATCCCATATTGGAATAAAATCACTATTAATAAAAATAACAATTGCTTGAAGTAAAAATATCAACAGTAATTCTGGTTTAGAAACTGTTTTTAATATCATTGCTTTTAAAGAAGTCACTAATTTTTTATCCTGTATGTTTATTTAATAAGTAAATTAAATTTATTTATTAAGTAAATGTCCGTCAATATTTATTAAACGATATTTAGGGAACCTCTTAAGGAATGGAACCTAATAGGAGTGGGGACATAATAACTTTCCGATTTGAGCATCCAATCTCCAGGTTTAAGCATTGAAAGTTTAAGAAATTTGGATTGAGTCATTTTACCACTTTACCTCTGAAAAAAATTCCCCCGGAAACTCCTAACCGATAATACTCGATGATACTCGATGCGATAATATTCGATGATACTCAATGATACTCATTCAATAAAATTCATTTAATTATTCTGTGATCAATATTTTACAGCATTTCGTAGTAGTATATTGACTACAATATACTTTCGTAGTGTATTGGTCAAAACTCGCTGACCACTTACAACTTACATTTGTTCTTTCTTAGCATTTAAATAGTTTTCTGCTCCTCTAACTAATAATGGAAAATCTCTATTATATTTTGTTCCCATTCCATCAAATAATGCTTTGATTTTTACTAATGTTTCATCAGCGTTTTTCATAGTAGGGTCTTTTCTCCACTCATCTAAATATCTATCTCTAAAATATTTTCCTATTTCTGCTTGAGAAATATCTTTTAAAGAAAATTTTTGCCATCTTTCTTCTTCAGTAGTGTATGATTTTAAATATGCTCGTTGCTCCTTAATGCTAGATTTAAATACTGTCTCTAATTCCTCAATAAATGGAGTATTTTTTTCTTGTAATTTGGAAACAAATTTATTGGTCTCAATAGGGAATATAAATGGTATAACCGAGCCACTATTTGCTCCAGTATTAAATTCAATAATCACCCATCTACCATCTTCTAATTTTGCTAAATCTGCTCCTCCTGATAAATGCTGAAATTCCTCAGGGGCCCGTTCAAAAAACTTTTTTAATACAATCATGGCCTCTTCTTCATCTTCTCTACTATACTCATGACTGTAGCGCCCTCGTGCACTTACTGGTTCTCCATCCATATAATCAACTCTAATTTCTCTATTAAAACCTAAATCACTTTGAGCAATTTTTACTCTTTCTTGAAATAAAATATCATCTGGATCATTAATTAATTTGTTAATAAATTTAGTACCAGTATGATAAAAAGTAAATCCATCACTGTTTTGAGAAAATACATCATTCATATATTGATCTACAATATTATCACTATTAAAATGAAATGTTTTTATTTGATTTCCAAGATCTCCAGTTGTTGATTCATTATAATTTTTTGCAAATGCACCTGCAGGATAATATTTTTGTATACTGTTTAATGTATTTTCAACTAATAATTTTAAATCGCTTCTTAGTGCTTTTTTAGTTTCATTGTCTATTTGTTTAGCTAATAATGTTTTTTGAATTTTTATTCTTAATTCTTCAATTTCTTCTTTGATTATATCTTTTTCAATTAATTCGTCATAGGTTATTGATCTTGGCATTATATGAGGCCAAATGGATTCTGTAGTTTGAAATTCAATTGTTCTATCTTCCAACATTGTAGGTAGCATTCCATATCCAAGATGAGGATTTATTTCTCCTCTAAATTTATTTAATGAACTAATTTCAGCACCTATTCCTGCATTATGAAGTGCCACTCCTTTTATAGTAGTAAATTTAGTTCCTAGTTTCCAATCTTCATCCCAACAAATTACTTTTCCACCATACATTTTTTCAATTTCTTCATGAGTAATATGAAACCACTTACAGTTAACTACAAAAGTTAATCCATCTTTTTTTATAACTTTTCTTATAGCATCTAGGCCATGGGCCCTTACTTCTCTTTGAGGTTGTATTAACATTTTCCAATTACTTGAAATATTTTTTTGCTTCGATAAATCAAGCGCATCTTTAATAACTTTTTTTGTAATACTAACATATTTAGGATCACTTTTCATTTCAGGTTCTAAAACATCTACCCTTACACCAACACCAACTTTTTCAGTATTTGTTTTTTCACTTTGAGGCCGTTTCAAAAGTACATTTTCGGCGTCAAAATCTCGCTCGCTTGTGCGGCTTACTTGTAGTAAACCTCCGCGCTCGCTCAATTTTTCCTTGAAACTGTCACTTTTGAAACGACCTCTTGAAATCTCTGGTTCCGGTTTTCCCTTTGTAAAAAATCTGGCCGCTTCTTTTGAAAAAAGAAGTGGTCTATCGCTTGTAGTACTTACTATTTCACCTTTTTCTTCTTTGTGTATAAATTTAACCGAAGAGGCCGTACCTCCATAACCACCAAAAGGAAAATTTCCACTCTCTTCATCATATACACTCATATTAACTACTGTAGAATGAAAATTATCTTCAAATTGCTTTCTTAACTTCCACATATCTGTTGAACTTGAATCACCATAAAGAGAAGCATACATTGCTCGCCCTCTTACCCTCTCATCATTTGCAATTTTTTTAATTGTTTTTAGTGATGCTGGTTCTTTTGAGTCTGCATTTTCTTCTTCTTTACCATTGTCGTATTTAAATAAAATTACAAATGGAGCATAATGATCTCCTAGTTCAACTAATTCAACTTTTTTCTTATCATCTTCTTTCTTATCATCTTCATTTTTAAACATTGAAAATGGAAATGAAAAAACATGTGGATCAACAATTTTTTTTGCTTCATCAATTTTTGCATCCTTATTCAATAAATAATCTTTATATTTATCTCTAAATGCAATAAGCGATTTAAAATCTTCTGTGAAACTTAATTTAGAATAATCAGAATGCGCACTATCTTGTTCCCCAAAACGCAATGACTTTACACTTTTCATTAATTTTGCGACAAAATCCTCATACATTGTATCGTGAACAGCATAGAACTTTGGAGCAATACAATCTTGTGAATTATTTATTCTTAATGCATCTATGACTCCTTCAACTGCACGATCAAGTTGATTCTTGGCCTGTTCAGTTACAATAACAGGGTTTAATCCTGATCCAAACTTCAAAAAGATTTGTTTAAATTGTTTCAGATCTTTATTTGATTTTAATCTACTCTCAATTTCACTCATGATTTTATTTGCAGTATCGGGACTACCAATAAAAATCACTGCATCTGCGGGATTTCTATCTTTATCAAATTTAATACCTTTACTGTTAAATCCTAAAATATATTTATCTTGAAA
Organism: Oligoflexia bacterium; assembly: GCA_015232015.1. GTDB lineage: Bacteria > Bdellovibrionota > Bacteriovoracia > Bacteriovoracales > Bacteriovoracaceae > JADFZW01. Next base: position 11,373 of record JADGAM010000026.1, read on the forward strand.
TGCCTCATAAATAACATCTTTTTTCTCTGTCAACAAATGTACATTTGATAAATCATATTTAGGCATTAATGACTTTATTTTTTCAAAGAGCTCGATATAAATTTCTCTACTTTTATCAGGAGTTCTAAACCAAACATTTTTTACTGCTACTGCTGGTATCAATGCATGCATAATTGTAGTGTATAATGGAATATTTCTAGAACCATAAATTGCAATATTATTCATTCCTTCAATTTGTTGCAAATAAGGCCATTCATGAGCTTTGACTCCTCGAAGAGTTTTTAACACCTGAGTAATCTCATATTGAGCTCCAGGATAATTATCCAATTTAGTTAATATTTTCATAAAATCCGCTTTATTGCTTTCAATTGTATCAGCTAAATCAGTAAAAAAAGTTGTATCTGCAATTTGATGTAACCCTCTTGTTTCTTTTTTTACTGTGGGCACTCTTTCTACTGCTAGAACTTCTTTCTCCGTTGTGGTTTTTGCCTCTGCAGCTTGTATTTTAGCTTGTACTTTTTTCTTTTTACTTTGACTTAAACCTCTTAACTGATCAAATTTTTGAATTATTTCATCGTAGTCTGGTAGAGGCTCCTTACTATCACTACTATCCCTGTCTGATAATTGAACTAATTTAAATGCTAGAGGGATTTTTATAACTTTTGTTAATTGATCAAGATTAAAAGTAGCGCTTACTTGTCCCTTTGCCTTTAAATTATCTTGAAATTCTTGTATTGTTTTCTTATCTTGAATATTTTGAAATAAATTTAAAACTTTTTGCTGAGCAATTAATCTACTTTGTCCTTCACTACTTTTATCTTCTCTCAATTTTGTAATGGAAGCTTTATATTTTTCTATAAGTTCATTAAATTTTTCATCACTAGCAAAAATTGAATTTATATTAAAAAATGTAAGCTGAATAAACAATGTAATGAGAATTAATAAATAATTTTTTCTTGAAGTAATCATTTCTTATTCCTTTCTTATTCCTTTTTGGATTTTTTAAAATAAATCTATTTTCACAATACTATTGTAACAAGTATGTGCTCTACAATTTCAAATCTTTTGAATTATTTTTATTAAACGTTTAGTATTAATTACTTATCTTTTAGAAAATAAATTAAATTTAAATGATAGTGTGACTTTTTTTAAAGGTATGATTAAATTATATTTAATAGACGTTATTTATTTGTAACCATTTAAGCACATCATCTGTCATTAGTGTGAAAACGTCCCATATTGTAGAAGAGACTTTATCGCAATCAAGAGGACCTGCAGAAGAAATCCCTATTATTCTCCATTCACCAGAAGTTATTTTTATTAACAAAGGTGCGCCACTGTCACCAGCACAGATTCCTTTTTTTTCTTCCCCTACATATATCTTTGAATTTTGATAATTATAATTTCTTAAAGAAGTTGTAACCTTGTACTTGCGATTTTCTTGGTTGTTAGTTGTATTTCCGTTTGCTCCAAGGCCAACGATTCTTGCTTTTAAATTTGCTATTTTATTTTTATTGTTATTTTTTGGGAAAATGCTTTCTAATTCTTTTAACGATAATAATTTTACTATCTCAGAATCAGGAATTTGTAGTTCATCTTTTAAAATAATATATCCAATATCACGTTGATTTCCATCATAGAAATTGATTTTGTTTAAACTCTCGTCTGTAAAATCTCCAAAGGAAAAATGTTTTTTTGCACTAACAATTTCACTCCAATCGTCTTCATAGTAATTAAGCACATCTTTACCGCCGACATATACTTTTGTGTGGGCAATAAAATCATCAAGATCACTTTCCTTATCATACAAACAATGTGCTGCTGTTAAAACAGTCTTTTTTCCTATTAAAACTCCCGTACAAATTCTGTTTTTATAATTTAATATTGCTACTACATTCTTCCAGGATAGCTCATTTGGAAAACATGGATCAATTGAATCAATTACATCTCCTCCAACAATGCAACTACTGACAATATTCACTTTATCACCATTATTATCACCAGATGAATTGCTATTGCTACTTCCGTTACTTGAGATTCCGCGATTAGAGTTACAACTAACTAATACAAATTCGATAAATATCAACACACATATAGTAAGTGTGAAGTTAATTATTTTTGTAATATTGGTTAAATTTTCATAGTGCTTAATCATAATAAATTTCCTTATTGAAGATCATAATATATTCAATATATTCAATGTATTCAATATATTCATCATTATTCTTTATTCCTAAAAAACATATTTACCAATGCTTTTATTTATTTTTTTTATTCCACCCCCCAACATGCTCTAAGAAATGGAAAATTATTAAAATTATTAAAATTATTTTTGGAAGGTTGCTTTGTTACACTACGCTTTATTTTTTTTGAATCGTTGCTTTATTATTTTTAACATGATAAATGGACCAGACCGTAAAAATAGAAGCACACACTTTAACTAACAAGGGGCCAATTTTGATGAAACATCTATTAACATTGCCATTATTATTACCATTATTATTACTATTAACATTTCTTCCTTCTCTAAATCTCCTAGCAATGCCTGCCTGGAATCCTTCAAACGATCCAAAAAATGTAAATGCTGAAACTGAAACACCATCTGGGATTTTTCAATATAATTTTGATCAACTTCCATTAAGCGGTTCCACTTCTTATAAACCATGGACTGATACTTATTGGCCAAGTAATAGCAAAGGTCTTGCAAATAGATGGCAAACAGCAGCTGGTGCTTTCTATTTAATTTCCCCAAGTAAAAATAAAATTTTAAAAATGTCTCAAGGTGAAATTGCAAAATTATCTCCAGCAGAGAAGTACGATATCTTTGTAGGGGATTTCAATTATGCCTTAACTAAGTCCGAGAAAAAACGTACCAGCATTCTCTCTCCTGGATGGAATGGAATCTGTCATGGTTGGGCACCGGCCTCTTATTTATTCAAAGAGCCAAACGCTGTAACTGTTACAAGTGCAGATGGCATTAAACTTCCATTTGGATCATCTGATATAAAAGGGCTTTTATCACTATTACAAGGAAACTATAATTCTGGAAAAACATATATGGCGGGCAATCGTTGTAATCAACGTCTAACAATTCATACGTCAGATAGTAGAAAGGATAATTGTCTTGATATCAATGCTGGTGCCTTTCATGTAATAATGGCAAACCGCTTAGGAATTTTAGGACGTGCTTTTGTTATCGATCGCTCAACGGATTACCAAGTTTGGAATCAACCAGTATATGCTTTTAGAAGTAATGTAATTAGATCTCAAATGCCAACAACTGATGCTGCTATTGGTACTGTAGAGGAGTCCGTGATTCATACAACCATTACATACACTGATGAAATCGACCCTAATTTCTATCCTCAAAACAAACCAGGAAGAGAAGATTTCCGCATTGATAAAGAATATACTTATATTTTAGAATTAGATGCTAATAAAAATATTATTGGTGGAAAATGGATTTCAAAAGATTATCCAGATTTTCTTTGGGTTCAAGAAAAAGCGCCTTTTACTGGTAGATTTGCGGCCCTTGAAAGCTTATACAAATTTTCAACTGAAAATAAATAAATGCTTTAAACTTTAAACATTTATTAAGTTCCCATTCCTTAAGGCCCGTCAAAAAATTTGGCAAACATTTTGCAAATATTTTATATCAGAGACTTAGAAATCGAAAACTAAGGGGTCTACGGCCTACGGCCCCTAATAAGCAACTCAGATAGTAACAGATTTATAAGTAATAGAAATAAAACAATTAAATAAATTTTTAAAAATTTTCAGGAGGTACCTAAATGTTATTTAGTAATAGCAAATCAGTAAAAGTAGCACTACTTTCACTACTTTTTTCTTCAGCATCATCATTTTCTGTTTTAGCTGATAATCCTGTTTTAAGGATTGATCCTATAAGGCCTATAAGACCTATAATTCCAATTGCCACCATTGTTCCGATAATTCCAATTAATCACCTTGAATTTAAACCAATTATAGCTAAACCTATTGTTGTAAGACCAATTAGCAGACATTTGCCATCGGTAGCACCAGAGGCATTTGGTCCTGATACCCATTTTACACTTGGTCTTTATGATAAAGATGGGAATATTGATGGTCAGAAAGAAATGACTGGTAAAGAGTTATGGAACGAACTTAATAAGTTTACCTCTGAACAAAAAAATAGTTTCGCTGTAGAAACCAGTCGTTTGGCCCCAGCAGAACTTTCTAATATCAGAAAACTTAATTTGGTAACAGCAGTTCAAGAGAAAAAAGCTTTTGACCAAGAACTAAATCAAGAAATAGAAGTGGTTGAAATCCCCCAAGATATTCAAGTGTCACGTAATTTGACATTGCAATTTAATCGTCTGGTGGCCATTCCTCTTCTTCCTATTCGTATTAATCCAATACCTGTTACTCGTCCAAGTCAACCTAGTTCCCTCAAGGCATCCTACGATCAGGTTTGGGGTAATACCAGTCTATTTGCTGCTTATATAGAGGCGAGTTTGGAAAATTATGGCTCTAGAATAGAAAGACGTTCAACAATTGCGTTTGGTGCCGGCGGACATGTTTTTGGCCAAAAAGTCGCTCTTGTAGATTTCGATAGTAATATCAAGAGAGGAACAGGTGCTTCTCATTCTAAACTTTCTGTTTTGGGAAAGGTTAAGTGGGAAAGCAGTACTCCAGCATTAAATACTAACCTTCGCTATCAAGATGAGTTTAGCAAACGTCAACGTTTTTGGGTTGGGCCACTTCCAGTATCTGTAGGTGGTGCGGTTGGTGGAGCACTCGGTGCCAATTTGGCAATTACCTCTCCTAATGATTTAACCATAAGTGGATCTGCTACCCCATATGTTGATTCTTATGGAAAAGCTGATGCCGCTATCGATATATGGTTAGCACGAGCAGGTATTGAGGGGCAGGTTCGTATTATTAAAGATAGCATTCCTACTCAGTTAACTATTAGCTATACTCCTGCTACTCAAAAATTACAGACTAATCTAAAAGTTCAGAATGAACTAAAATCACTTGATGGAAAGATTAGTGTATACGCAAAAATTAGGAAATTATGGGGTGGTTGGAAAAAGTGGAGTAAAACAATTTTTAGTTGGAATGGTTTCGAAAAGACCTGGAAACTTATAGATCAAAATATAACAGTAAATATATAGTTATTTGATATAATAGTTTGAGAATAATGTTTTTATATTATTATTATTCTCAAACTATTTATTAGAGATATTTTTATGGTAAAAAAAATCTTTTTATCACTTATTATAATTATTACAGTAGCACTTATTGCTACTGTAATAATTTTTGTATTTAAAACGCATCCATCATCACTGTCTGATTTCTTATCACCTTCTTCCACTGACAATAAAATTTTAAAAATTGCGGGACATGAAATTACATACAGATTTAATTTCTTTACTCATAATCTTTATCAGGTTGAGCAAAAGACCACTGTTCGCATTCATTCAAAAAATCAAGGTAATAAGGCGTCTTCCATCTCCTCTTCTTCGGCGGCAGGTGAACAAATACAAGAGATCAATATTAAAGGAGATCTTTTAGAACGAATTCACGATATCAAAGGAGACTCTATTTTAGTTAGTTTTGCTTTTGATAAAGTTAAATTGGAATGGGGGAAAAATTTAAACAAACAAGAAATGGAGATATCACAAAACCTAGAACGCCAACTTTCAAAAGAGATTTTTGTTTTAATAAACAGCTCTAGACAGTTTAAGGAGTTTTATGTTGCTAAAGAATATTCTGCCGAGGCCGCCAATATTATAAAAGCTATAGCTCTTTCCACTCAGATAGTTTTACCTCAAAAGGTCGCATCAGTGTCCAGTTGGGTAACACATGAAAAAAATATGACGGGTCCTTTTAAAGCAACTTACTCACTCACTGCAAATGATGGTAATGGCAATAAGGATGTTGGCGATAGGGATGTTGACAATAGTGATAATAGTAGTAGTGCTAATTTGCTAGAGATAAAAAAGCAAAAACTTTATTATAAGCATTTTGAAATGGATGATCGAGGCATGGTTATATCGGATAAAATCGAAGATCTTCCCTCCCAAGAAATTAGCTTAGAACCATCATCATTTAATAAGATAGTATATGATCCTTCTAAAGGTAATTTTGTTTCTATCAATGAGTTTGAATCACATAGGATAAGAACACTAAATGTAGAGATCTCTTCACAAATAAAAACAAAAATTACTCTACTCAAACAATGGCAAAAAAACTTTTCCGCTATTACATTTGATAATTTAAAAATAGAATCTGAACAAAAAAAACTTTTACAAACGGCAATCGTAGGTGGAGAGATATCCTCTGAACAACGTCAAAATATGTTAAAGAGATTGATTGCTCAAATGACTACGGAAGGAATCATTAATAAGTTAGAGACTGTTGATTTTGCAAAAGATGGCCAGAAGGTATTTAATTATTTTGGTATCCTCAGGGCCATATTAGAGTTGTCTCCCAAAGAATATGAAAAAATTTTAGATGTTGTTTCGGGACTAGACCCTAACGATCTAAAGTATCAAGAAAAGGTCGCGTTTTTAATTGGTTCCCTTAATCGCATGAATGCCGAAGATGCACAAGATGGGCTTATGAATCTTATCAATAGTAATATTGGCAATAAAATCTTGATGGAACAGGCGATTATTACATTAGCAGAACTTAAAAATCCTACCAGTGAACAACAAAGGTTCCTTGTTAATCTTTTTCATTCTACCTCCGCTTCAGAATATCATATTAAGTCTTTAAGTGCCTTAGGTCTTGGACTGCTGGCCAATAATGCTCAGTCATCTGCTCCTCAACTTGCGGCCGAGAGTACCTCTGAATTGATTCGAGAATTAGAAAAAGCTCAAAGTGATAGAGAAAAACTTACTATATTAACGGCACTAGGTAATACCGGTATAGAACAATCATTAAGTACGTTGCAAAAGTATCTTTCAGATAAAAATGAGGAAATTCGAGCACTGGCAGTATATGGTTTACGATTTATTCCAGGGGAGAACGGCCTTAATTTAATAAGTGCTACAATCAGCAATGATAAATCCCCGCAAGTTTTGGATCAAGCACTTCAAGCACTCTCTTTTCAACCAGTCAGTGAGAAAAAATTATCTTTGCTAATTAATCTTTTTTCGAAAAACGCAAACCCTTCTATTCAAGAAAAAAGTTTACGGATAATGAATGATCTCTACACTCACTATCCTGAGCAGGTTAAAACTGTTTTCAAGGATGCCAAAAAATCTTCTCACGAAAAAATTAGAAATTTGGTTATTGATTTGGAACTTACTCACTAAAATAAGGAGAGCTTTTTTATGTTTTACCATTTAAGAATATATCTCTTCTTATTGTTTTTATTTTCATTTTCATTTTTGTTACTACTGGGACTGAGTAACCTTAAAGTGCAGGCGCAAACAGAAAGTAAAATAGAAACCCACATCCCAAAATTTGGAATAGCAAGCAATAGTGAAAATCTAGCAAAAGAGCTATACTTTAAATATCAGCAATTTTTAAGCAGCAAAGCTTTTGATAATTATTCAAGGCCACTAATGATCTTGGCCGATTATTTACATCTAAGCGGTGAACAATTGGAGATGTTGTTACAAAAAAAAGGCTGCCTTTTTTTGGCCAGATCTGGCAACGTTAATTTTATTATGAGTAATGGTAAAAAAATATTGTTAAAAAAAGGTGATTTTCTTTCGCAAGAACAATTTGAACAAATTTTACAACAGCTTTCTTGGAAACAAAGAGATTTGTTACTTACCTATCTACAAAGCGATGGTATTGTGAGAAATAAAATTTATTCAAATAACTCTCAACTTTTCAATTCCAATTTTGCTAAACTTTTTTTAAATTGTATGCCCTTAGTAGTTGAATCATTGGATACTGATAAGAATAGATATTTTGATCAAACTACTATGGAAGTCAATCTTTCAGAGGTATCTATAGGAAGCAGAGGAAATTTAAAAATATACCTAGCACCACTCAAAGCAATTATTGGTCTTAAATTTAATCAAATGGAATTTAGTAATTTTTTTCGCAATAATCTTAATTCAATGATAAAACAACAAAAAATATTTTTAGATGAGATTAAAAATACTATTAGACTACAAATTGCCACAGATAAAAAACATCGATTACCAGAAATGATTTTGGCACCCAGTACTTATATGAGTGGAGCGGCCTTTATAGACAAAAGTTTTCAACTATCATACGCTCCCTTTGATTTTCCACTTTATACCATCAGTAAAGAACAATTACAGGGTAAGGAGTTTTTACTTAATTTATTTAATACTTTTACCCATGAAATTCGTCATTCAGAGCAGTGGTTATGGGCCTTATGGTATTGTAAAAATGTGACTCAATCGTGTTATTATTTAGAAGAACCTAAATTAGAAGCCGATCCATTAATTGCTGCTCGTCCTGATGTCCATGATCAAAAAGCATTTCGTAAAAAAAATCAACAATGGTTAGAAGAATGGGCCCCTCCTGAGGGATTTGCAAAAGAGGGTAGCAACGAGAGAGAATTAGCAAAAAAATTTTGGGAGCGTTATCAGATAGGAGGTAGTTTATTAAAAGAATCGAAACCAATAGATCTTCCTAAACGCATGAAAATTTCTTGGGCCACATGGCCAACTTCACTTGAGATGATCAAGGATTTTTACAAAGTCTACTGGAAAATAAGATTTAATGGAGGAAATACACCTCTCAAAGATATTTCTACTACCGATATTGAATCTTTGTTAAAACAAGAAAAATTTTTGGCCAAGACCCCTCTCAGTGTCTGGATGGAATTATTATCTTATGAAAAACACTATCAAGAATATTTTACAAACGTTTTTCAAGAAAGCGATGCTTTTAGCGTAGAACAAACACTTGAAAAATATTTAAGAATACTGCTCTCACTACCAGAAGATAATAGTATTTTTGAAAAAAAGCGATTTAAAGATTTATTTGATCACCGTTTAATGGATTGTGAATATCGCTAATCACTTTCCTACTTAATTATTGTGGTTTTCTCTGACATCCATATGAAGGATACATGTATCCATTCATGGCCGTACAAACTTCATTAGCAATCATATTTGAATAATTAACTGCTTCTTTCTCATAAACATTATCCTCATAGCTTAAGTGTTCTGCAAAGGCATTACAGTAGGCCACATACCAAGAATAATCGGATGGGAATTGCTTCCATTGAGCAATATGTTTCAGCTCATGAGCAACGGTGGTTAGACTATCAATAAAGGTATTAAGGTAAGCAGTATTCATTTGCAGTAAAGGTTTACTGATATTTTTAAAGTATACATGTCCAGGAAAAGCTTGTGCTCCTACATTTAAAAAGCTGGTGTCATCAATGGGGCTAAGATTGGCATCATAGTGAACAACTACTTCATCCACTAATGATCCAAAATAAGGACGTAATAATCTTTTTGCATCATCGGTTAGAGAATCACCTAAAATATTTTGCATTATACGAATTCCTGCCAGTGTTGAATATCCCAAAGCACACGCCGGAACAATTGTTGGTTTAGTGATTGGTTTTGTAAGGAAGGTAAGAGGTGAATCAATAATATCTCTAACTGGATTACATATTTCCTCTTTTCCCAATACAGGGATGTCTACCATAAGACAAACTTTATCGGTCGATATACGTTGGGTGTTTACTAAATCCCTTGAATCGAATAATTGCTTGGGAACTTTGAAAGTCAGGCTACTCTCTACGCTGTAACTTCCATCCCAGGGAATGAGTGCACCCATAAATATCACGATATTTATAGTTTTTTGTGCTGAGCTTGGTTCATGGGCATGAGTAATGATTGCTCTGATCTCATAATCGCCATTAGTAAGAGTCGCAATATCAGTAATTCTTGCGCGCCTCCGGTTTCCTTTTCCAAATCTGCTGGCCAGTTCCCCTTCAAGTTTACTTATAAAATTTTGGTATTGTTCAGCATCCTTTTTTATAATATCCATTACCGGGGTATTCAATAGAACTGCTTGTGGAATTACTTCTACGTTACTGCTGTAATAAGCTAAAATCCAATTCTTATCCATTGGTGGTGCTGGTGAAAGCAAATCAGGAACAGTAATTATTTCTCCAGCATAAAGAGAAACATTTACATCAGTCAAGTCACTGGTTGGAGTAGCACTCATAGGAAGATCAATTGGAATAAGCAGGGCCGATTTTGCATCAGTATACATTTGAGGAGTAATAGCAACTGTATCATGATAGATTTTATCACCTATAGTATAACCTACCTTTGCATAGGTGAGGGTATTAACAATAGGAAAATTTAAAGGAATTCTTAGTTGCATATATAAAGCACCGATACCTGGATCACTATATTTTATTACAGTAATTCTGTGAGGGTCAGGTTTAGCAATACCACCAGTTTCAGTGACTACTTCTTTGCCAGGCATGTATTTGTTACCTCCAAAAAGACTGGCGGCCATGAGTACGTAGTGACCATTCATGTAGGTGGCAATATCAGCGATAGGGAAGATACATGATTGAAGGCCTGTAGTTAAAACTACTTGTACCCCCCAATCACCACCTACAACTAAAGGATGATTAAACGATTCATTAACCACTTGATTAGCGGAGACTGGAAAGTTTACCCATGTTCCGAAAGGAATTGCTGGTGTCTTGGGTTGGTATAGTTTAAGATTAAGAGAGGAACCTAAATTATTATAAACGATTAGTGGTGAGGTCACAACTGGAGAGGTTTCACTAACCGCTTTAACTAAAGCTTCATCATATGGGCGACAAGCGACAGTAGCAAGACCATTTGATGCTCTTCCCCTATACACATCATTGATATTTAAATTCCATTCTTTAGTATCTGGATTAATAGTGGCCACTTCGCCAATCTTGCGAATACATGATTTTATTCCGTCGATAAAAGTAATTTGTACTCCCCAATCAGCATCAACAATAGACGGCTGTAAAGAATTTCTATCGTAAGAATTATCTCGTAGTATATATCTACTATTAGGACCTATGGCCCATTCTTTGAAGGCCTTGTTAGGATTATCTGGACTAAAGAGAGTAAATATAACTCTTGTAAGACTATAATCGTTTTTAACCCAAATACGAGCATTGGGATTTATAGCACTGCGAGGAGTTGGTCTACCTCCCAGATATATTGAGCAATCTTCGGCCCGAGGAGTTTTACCAACATTGTTTCTAGATGGTACAGGGGAAGTTTTAGTATTATTATTAATATCGGTGGCATTCACATGCCATAGACCATCCTTAAAATAGGCAACATCGTGAATTGGATAAACACAAGAGACCACATCTTTGCTCCAACCACCGGCCTTTTGTATTACCTGGATACCCCAATCATTTCCTACCACCATATCGTTTAAGATGATTGATCCTGAGCGTGATCCTATCAGTTTCGATTTAAATTTCTTCTCTGGAGCATCTGGAGAATATAATTGCAAACTAATCATGTAGAGAAAATTATTATTGATTTTTAATTTTCCTCTAACGATGTTGTTGTTGGTCTTTGCCCGGACGGCCTTAACATAAGTACTATCGAATTTAAAACACTTCGGCATTTTGGGCCAAGAAAAAGTAAGCTTGGCATCGGCCATTCTGATTTTATCAGAAGAAGAGCTAATAGGAGGGGATAAATTAACTGCATTAGAAGAAAATTCAAAAGATGAACCTACTCCTCCATTGAAAATATCAAAAGTATTGGTTGAAAATGCTCCAGTTTCATAGCGGGCAACATCTTTAATAAAATGTGCACACGATTTTTGATTTATCCCAAATGATACCTCAATTCCAAAATCACCACGAACAGAATTTGCCCCCATATTTGATACGTAAGAAACTGTCTTTCCCGGTTGTATTTTCATGGTTACCATGGGTAATAGAGGAAAGTTAGCATAGGGACTATAAATATTAATTGTTACTTCTTCGGATGGATGGCCATTGGTTATGGAAAGTGGTCCTATATTTACTCCGGGATTTAATCCTGAATGATCTCCAAATCCAAGAAACATCTGCTCTATACTTTTGCATGTTTCTCCCGAAGAGGAGGAATTGGCAAAAATATGTTTATAAATATTGGAGGCCTTTATTTCAAAAGCGTTATTCTCTGCTGATGCCAGATCTTGAATGGGATAAATACAAGATTTAGTTCCATTCGCAAAAGAAATTCTAATTCCCCAATCACTTACTACTTTCACGTTTTCATTCTGATCATCAACTTTTTTTAAAATAAGATTACTGCCCGCCATAATTGCCGAAGTAGAATAAATATTTTGAGGAGTATTAGAATCATAGAGAGAAATTGTAACATCCTCTTGATAATCATTAATTACCTTAATAGTTCCAATACTAAGATCTCCTTTTCGTAATTCGGAAACTGTTTCCTTAGTGTAAACTGAACATGGCATTTCATAGTAATTAGAACCCAAAAGAGGATCTGATGGCATTACATGGTGGTATATATTAGAAGTTGTAACTTTTAATACTCCATTTTCAACTCTTCCTACTTCTGCCAAAGGAAACACACAAGAACTCATATTATTATTAAAGAAAACCCTAATTCCCCAAGTATTGTTAACCTGAGAAATAGCAAGATTAGATACTTCATTTGCTCCCAGATTTTTACTAATATTTACTTTAGATGGAGATTCAGGATTGTATAAAGAGACAGTCGCATTGTAAGGATAATCATTAGTAACTTCAATGGAAAAAGAGACTACTCCTTTTTGAGTAATTTCATTAATTTTATATTGACTATAAATAGAACAGCCAATGCCTTCAGGTTCTGCATCTCCTACATATTTTTTGTTCCAATCATTTTCATCAGGGGAAGGAGTTCCAGCATTTGGTGATGCTTCAGGAGTTGGTGATATTGGGTTATTTCCTGGATTCTTATTTCCACAAGCAGTAAAAATTGTAAACAAAATCATTAATCCTATAAACTGAAAAAATAACAAAGAAGAAATATTCTTTTTAAAAAATAATCGCCGAGAGATTTTCATTAGTTAATACTCCTATATATTCTTGAAACAAATTTCCAAGTGCATTGTTTTAAGCTTATAATTTTTAGATTGAAAAACACTATTTATTGATTTTCTAGTAAAAGAATAATTTTGAATAAACTTATTTTTTTATAATAATCTTAAGGCCCATAATTTCATTATGATAGATAAGTAGATAGTGTAGATTTTTAATAAATTTTTTTAAAAAAGTGTGTACTTTTTCTGGCACTTTGAAAGTAGTATGTCAATAAATTCATATATCATTCATATGAATATGCATTGGGACCTGCAGGTCCTTCGCTCATACTTTCATAGTTAAATGTATAAAAAGTAATTCCCGCAATTTGGAAAGGAATAGAATCCTTTTTAAGTTGTTTTGGTCCCCAATTTCCTTTGTAGTCAACCCAGGAAAAATTTTTACTCTTTTCACTATCAAATGAAAGGAGTTGATAATTTTTAAAGGCACTCCAACTTATTCCTTGGCCACAATTATTTTTACTATAGAGAGCAAATTCCACAAACTTACTATCATTCCAAGATGCTAATTCGTAATACTGTTGGGCCTCGGGATAATTACCATGCATATGTAATGCTGAGTATACTTTGAGGTGTTCATCACTATCGCTACTATTACCGCTATCTTTGCGATACCATACTGTATCTCCATGAGATGTAAACGCACTGGCCACTACTTTTTTAATCTTATTCTCAACTCTCAAAGTAACGTGCTCCCAATCACCAACATGTTCACCGTTATTAACAGCTCCTACATAGCGATCATAAGAGCTTTGGAGTAACTTTATGTAAGCGCGATAGCTTATAAATGGTTTGCCATTATGGGGATAAAAAAACCAAAATTGTAAATCAGTAAATTGATTGGAAACATTTTTTATAAAAAGATAAGATTTAGCGCTTGATAAATTTCCCAAAAGAATTTTTGGATCGTTCACATCTAGAAAAAGATTGGAATCGTTTCCTAGCTTTTGCACTTCTATAGGAAACGAGTTGTAATCAATAACTTTTCTAAAGTTATCTTTTATTAAAATAGCATTATCTAAAAAGTATTCAACTGTTGAGGGAAAATAAATTTCTTGTGGATGCAGATAAAGAATGGGTCCTTCTTTTTCAATAATTTTTTGAATATCTGCATAAGTTAACTTCGATGTCGGTGGCGATGTCGGTGGCGATGTCGATGGCGATGTCAAAGCACATTGGTCTTGATTATCTTCTGCTGTTTTCATGGCCTTCAGTGTATACAACGGGAAATTACTATTTCTGCTAGGATATTTTGGAGGTGAGCCTCTCACATGTCCAGGGTAAGCAACAATTGCGCCTACGTTGTAACTAGGTAATTCTGAATAAGGTACAACTTCAAAAATAGTAAGATCATAATTTCCTCCTGATGCTCTGTCTGCATAAAGAAATTTTCCTGTGGAAGCAGGCACAGTTAAATCCTCTCTTACGCACATAATACTATCGGCAGATGGTTTTCCATGATAAGGAACAAAAACGCTTCCCAGACATTTATATCCTGGTTCAGGTATTGGTTGCCACCAAGAAAGATCTTTATAAGCGCCACTATTACTATCATCACCGATAAATTTATAATCTTTGGGTTGTCGTAATGCTGTTGGATCATCACTTCTAGCTACAAGTACCGCTCGATCTTCAACTTTTGTTGGATATTCATAGGGACCAAAAGCTATGTAAGCTAGAGGAAAATATCCAGCAGGCGCAATGGGTTTATAAATAGCAACATTAAAAATTGCCCCACTTCTTGTATCATCCCAGATTTTTTCAAAAGATGAAACATATTTAAGCTCTAATACATTTTTGCAATCAGAGTGTGCTTTGTTTGATAAGGCAAAAAAAAGGCAAAGCGATACTATTAATAAATATTTCACGGTTTTACTCCTTGACGTTGGATAATCAAATTAGAGATCTTCTTTATCATCATAAATAACGGAAAAGTACATTGTGATATATTAGTATGTATAGATGTGCTTAGGGCTTTTAAATAAAAAAATCGAGTTTAGTACTGCTTAGATAATTTTGATTTGATTGGTACGCATCGAATGTTGCCAATCAGTGGTCCTTGGCAACCTCTTTCAGAAAAGAGCAAGACAAAAGTATCCTTTGAATTAACATGTAAAAATTTTAATTGCCGTTGAGTTGCACTATCTACATCACTCTTTTGAGCACTCTGTGGATGAACAACACAGGCAACATTTTTTGAAATATTTTTTACCGTTACACTCTGTGAATCAGCATCGTATACGCATTCAGTATTAGATGAAACAGGAGGAGTGGGAGGAGTAGGCCCTTCAGCAATTGGAGTTGGAGTACCTATAGCAACTGAATCCTCAGGGCATTTAACATTCATAGCAGCTCTAATATGATCTTTTAAAATACGTTTGCTATTAAATAATCCCCAATGTTTTTCTACTTCTAATGAATTATATTTGAAAAATGAATCAAATGCTTCAAAATAAAAAGTATCCATTTTATGTTTTTTGGCCGCACATTTTAATTTCACATAATATGTTTTTTGTGCTTCTTCATTAGCAATTGCACTTCCATGATTTCCACCTGCATCTGGCCAACCAGTCTCTGCTAAAATAAATGGTTTATTACCAAGATAACTTTTCATAGCATAGGAATAGGCCACAACACTATCAATAGCATTATCAACAACAGTAGATTCCCAATATGGATGCATGTGAGAGAGAACTAAATCCACAGCTGAAATCAAACGTGGAGTCCATTTATTGCGAGTATCAGCAGTGGTAATTAATATATTTCTATAACCAACTGATGTTAGATAATTTTTCACTTGATTTATTAATTGAATTAACACTTCTTCACTTACATCACCTCGATATTGTGTTTCACAACCAACAATTACCGCCTCAACATTATCTAACTTTCTGGCCGTTGCTAATTTGATCAAATTATTCATCTCATTTCCTAGACCATTTCTACCCACCCATAAACCTAAATAGACTTTCATTCCTAATGATTTAGCAGCATCTAATGTGTCTTCTGCTTTTCCACAATCATCAGTACTGTAAGTTCTAATAGTGTTAGTTAATTCAGATAATAATTTTATATCATTAAAAACTTCTCCTCTATTGGAGCTTCCACATGCTGTATAACAAATGCCTTTCCATGAAGACATTTTTGAAAGTGATTATTATGCAAAAGATAGAGAAGAAATTGATAGAATGAATATTAGGTTGAAAAAGATAAACAAGGTGAAAAAGATAAATTGAAGGACAAAAATTTTTGGTAAATTTTTCATAAATAAGTTCTCCTGACTGAATTAGTCTGCGATAATCTAAGTGCTAAATATAATCGATTATTGGAGAGCAATTTATATTTTTTTTAAATTAAATTCAAATTAAATTTATTAAAAGTTTTTACACAATTTTAATAAATTCATAAATAGGAATAAATGAAAAAGTATTAAAGACAGAATGAAAAATTATTTAAAATAGCGGATAATCGTTTTATTAATTTTGATTTTGATTTTGATTTTGATTTTACTCTTGAGATGGAAAAAACCAATTTTCAATTTCATTAACTGCCTCTTCTTGGTTCATAGTGCCGCCTTGAAGTCCATTATAGACTTTTAGTTCTACAACATTTTTTTCTTTTGCCTCATCAAGGGGTTGTGGCCAAATGTTGCTAATATCATTAGATCCTCCAGCATTGAGAGGAATATAATGATCAAATTCATAATTATTCCATTCAGATCTAGGAATATCGTATTTCTCTGCTACTTCTGATTTTTTCTGTGAAGAAACATTCCTCTTACATTTTGCAATTTCTGCTTTATAAAAATGGCCAATAAAATCGGCAGAACTAGATTCGCACAATGAACCTGGGGTTAGGGTTCGATCAGGTTTTGTGTATGCAAGTAAATAGTCATTGTTTAAAAGCAATAAAATAAAACTTAAAAAAAATAAACTTGAAATATTCCATTTTCTCATTTGTTTTCTCCTTCTTGATTTAACGATTTTTAAAAAATTACCCATTTTTATAACTTTTATTTATTGAATAAATTAGTTATTTAGGGAATTTATCACCCATATAGGCATTAATCAAACATTTTATTATAATAATTATTATTATTTTTAATAATACCGCCGGGCGTGCAATGAATTTTATAACTCTATTTTTTCAAAAAGACCGTATAATAAAAGTAATATGCAATAAAATACCAATATAATTCTTATTACTATTTTTAAATTGTCTTTGGAGTATTTAGTGAAAATTTTTTTAAGTATAACTAAATTTTTATCTTCATTACATTTACGTTCAACATTCTCATTATTGATAGGAATAACTTTTGTTAACTTTTTCCTAGTAGATGAAAATCTTTTCGCTTTAGTTTCTCAACAAACAGGAACAACAAGTTTAGGCCTTATTGGTGGTGTGACCAGAAGTCAACAAAATGATCTGAATGCTCTAAGAACTCGTGCTAATGCTAGAGCTAACGGCATATCAACGGGAACACTAGAGGGCGGATGGGAAGGAGGAGTTATTTTACAAAAAAGAGTTCCTAATTCGGTAGTTGCATTTCAATTTAGACCAAGTTTTTTTTATCAAAAAGAAAAAGGAACAGGTGGAACTGGAACCATTTACGAAGGAAGTTATGAATATGGAACCAGTGGATATACAATTGCCGCTCTTATAAAACTATATCCATTAGAAAGTAATTTTATTCGTTTATTTTTTCAGGCCGGTGTAGTCTGGGGTAAACTTACTACTCAAATCACAGAATCAACTTTTGATGTTGAGGCCAAAGGTTCCAATTTGGGTTATGTGGGTGGTTTAGGAGTGGAATTTTGTATGTTACCTCATTGTCTAATCTTGGAGGCAGGAGCACGCGTTCTCTTTTTAGAACGTAATATAGTATCATTGGCCAAGGGAATTCCGGCCGGTGATAGTATCACTCAGTATGAAAAAGATCAGGAATTAGAATATGACCATAAAGACTTACAAACAAATATGTCCGGAGTTCAAACTTTTGTAGGATATACAGTTTCTTTCTAAAAATTTAGAAGGAAATTAAAACTTAGTATTAAGTACGATTCCAGTAGTAAGGTTATTATTTGAATTTGAATTTGAATTTGAATTAAAGTTGAGAGTGGTAGATATAAAAGGTTTGATATCGATAGAATTACCATAATAATACTTTTCGTAATTTCCTTTATAAAAAGCAGAGTAAATGGCCACAAGGGCATTAACTCCACCGAGAAAGATATAAATATTTTTTAAATTACCAGGTGATTTATATACAAAAGCATTTATTGCATATTGAGCGGTGATAAATGTTGAACCATAAAATAAAGCAACTCTTTTAGCTCGTTCTTCTTGAGCAAAAATTTGTAAAAGATTAATTGATAAATCTTTTTTAGAATAACTTTCTACCGTTGGGTTGGTCATTAGGTTATAAAAACTTTTTTCAAGAGATGGTGAGTTGGCAGCATAAATACTTCTACTGATATTTATAATCCCCACTGTTTGAATACCAGTGTAGGCCACCTTTAAAACAGAACTAGAGGAGGTATAGTAACCAATATTACCTATAAGAAAAGCAGCAACTCCAGAGATAATCTTTTCATAAGGGTTAAACAAGTATTTTTTTTCTATGTTAGCATTTTGTTGAACAAAAAAATTTGTGGAGTCAATTTTGGAATCAGTGGGGGTGTTGGTAATGTTGATAGTATTGTTCTCAATAGTCTCAGCACTAATATTGCAAGATATAGATACAAATATAATTATTATCTTCAACTTCATCTTTATCATAAAATTATATCCACTCCTAAATAAATCGTTTGTTCTAATTTAGGTTGTAGTTTTCCCATATCTTCTTCTCTGGCATAAATAATTCCAATATTAAAATTAGAAGAATCAAAACGAAGTCCGATATTTTGATAATATTTTGCAAGTCCAAAGAATAAGGAAAAGAGAGATAGAGAATATTTGCATCCGAGAGTGATTTGTTCAGCAACCAATTCTTGATAGAAACTTGTAAAAGGCAATTCAATGTCTAGGTTAAATCCTCCTAATATTGTATTAAAGTTTTTTCCTATACCAATAGAAGAATAGGTATCAAAAAGCAAAAGTGTTGATTGGTATAATGAGGATTTAGAATTAGCATCTTTTTTGCCTTCATTAATTTTGCTATTTATATTTTTAACTTGTGCTGAAATTGTAGGAATATATTTATTGTTATTATCTAGAAATAAACCAACATCTGCAGCTGTTCCATAAATAGTTTTAAATGTTATTAATTCGGTGGCCTTCTTATAAGACAAATCATAGAGGGAGATGATGATATTCTCAAAGCTATGTTCATAATAAAATAAGCTAGAACCTAAAGAAAGGTTAAACTGTAAATCATTGCCACTATCTTTAAATGGTGAATATTTTAATATTCCTCGACCATGAGTTAAACGTAAAGTTTCTATATTTGCTAGGTGAATTGATACTTCTAAAAATGCTGGATTAAAGATGTATAGATCTGCTAATAGATAGTAGGGGGAGTAAGATAATTCAAAAAATCTATTTTTAAAGACTACCTCGCCATTAAACGTAAACGAGTTAAAGTTTCTCTCTTGTAACAAACGTCTAATAACTTCTTCGGTAATGGGTTTAAAGATAAGATCACGTCCATTATCTATAGAATCTCCTTCTGCCTTAGATACAAGAGATAAATAAATACCTTGTTCTTTAGAAGTTTCAAAAAGTGCAGGATTACATCTACTAGAAAAGAGCGAACCCTTCATAGTAGAGCAAGCATTGTTTAAGGCAGTTGTTTCAAAGACACTGCCAGGTCGTATTTGATGAGTGACTTCAAAAGCAAAAAGTTGTTTTGGTATTAGTAATAAAATAACTATTATAAAGAAAAATAGTTTAATTGTAATACTGTTAAGAAGCAATTTCATTAATTTCATTAACTTCATTAACAACCAAATTCGCTTTTTATTTTGGACAGCTCATCCATGGTTTCTTTCTTTTCTTCTGCGGAAAGTTCATTAGGAGCATTTTTTACTAAGGGGATTAATCGATCAAATAGCTCCTGTTTTAAACTTAAAAATCCAGTCTCTTGAGAAATTTCTAGAAGGTATCTTGCGGCCAAAATAGATTGTGGGTAATTAGCTACAACGTTAATAGGAATTATATTACAAATAATGTCCGAGGGTTTTTCTACTTTATTAAAATCAATAGAAGATTTTATGGCCTCAATTATTATAAAGCCAGAGAGTAAAATCATATGTTGGCGAGCATCTTTTCCAATTCGATCTTCATTGGGTAATTGGGTTTTAACTTCTTTTAGTAATTTTAAGGAATCTAAAACGAAGTTTCGATTTTCACTACTTAAGAGCGGAGAAGAGTTAATAATAGGCATAGAATCATATACGGCCCAAATAATTTGAATATATTGCTCTTGAGATCTTCGTTTGTAAGTTTTAGTAATTTTATTGTTAATTAAATCAATTGCATTATATTTAACTCTCTCTTGAGCAAAATAAAGGGAGCCAGGCTCTTTAGTAATTATGTGCGGTAATTTAGAGGCCTTTTCTTTGCATTCTTCCTCTGAATTTACTATAGCTTCGTAATAGCTCCAAGAATAGTCTTCTTCAATGAATAAAGGAGAGTTATATCTAAAAGTTAAATCGCAATATCTATTAGCATATAAATGGTATTTTACATCGGCCACAGTAAAAGTTACTTCTCCGGGGGGTAATTTTTTTATTCTTTCCATTTCTTCACTTAACTGGTCAAGACGTTCATCGGTAAGATTTGCACCAACGATGTCGCCAAGGCCAGCTCGCTGTTTTTCAGAGTATTTTCTAATATCATTCCATTCGGTGAGAGCGAATTCGAAGAGCTTTAATTTTATGATGGGAAATAGTGAGTAAACATCGATGTTGGCCTTGATAGCATAAACTTCTGCTTTTAAATATTTTATTTCATTATCAAGCTGTTGCTCTTCATTTAATTCAGAGATGAGTTTTAATGCCTGATCACTATCTTTGCTGTTTATGGCAGCAATAATTTTCATCTTTTGTGCATTTAAAAATTCTGAGGAGGAGGGAGATTCATCTTGTTTTTTTAAGCAAGATTGATTTAGGAAAATAATTGAAATAAGTGTGATGGTAATTAATAGTCTAAACATCAATCAGAAATACTTTGGGCAAAATCTTTTGTCAAACTTATTCTTTTTTATTCTTTTTTTCAGAATGCCCGTTTTTTTCCTTAAAATCCTACATTTAACTTTTTGTTAACTCTAGTGATTGAATAATTTTACGAAAGGCATTCCCAGGGTAATTTTTTTTAGCAATTACAATAAAATCAGTAATATTCCAATTTTCATTCTCAATCATATAATCAACAAAGCCATGAGAAAGTATAAATAAGGCCGATAAAGGAATAATTCTTGTGGAACCCAGTTTTTTTGGAAATCCATCACCAGTAGGACTTTCATGATGTTGTTCTACAATTACGTGGACATCATCTGGAAAACTATCAGCTCCTTTTAAAAGATTTGCAATTTTGCTAGGATGAGAAAGAAATAATTTAATTTCATCGTCAGAAAGTTTTTTTTCTTTTGCCTCATTTTCAGTTTTAATTGAAGCTAGTTCTGGTCTTTCAGATAATCCTGCATCGTGAAAGTAACAAGCATATACCAATTTTTCAATAGTTCGCTCTGTTTTCCAATCTACATTCACAGCTATTGCCGTACAAACATTAATTAGACTGCCAATATGAGCTGTATAATATTCAATTTTATTGCGATTAATTTTTAGCATCTTTAACAATTTGTATATCTCAGGATTTTTCATAACAACTTTAACAATATTATTTAAATTACTTTTAATCTCTTCATATTGATGGTCTTGTAATTGGAAGGGCTTTCCTATTGAACAACTTATAACATCATTGTCGCTTGTTAATTTAAATTCATCTGCCAATGTCAATTCTTCCTTTTTAGGTATAGACAAGGGATTTGTCGGTACTGCCACAGGTTTGGAATAATATTTTATTATGTTATCATCAAATATTTCTTTTGGCATCTCAGATGCTGGAACAACTATATCAAATTGACCATTTGAGTTTTCCTTAATAATTTGCATGTGATTATCTAATTCCTCTAATATCCATCTAGAAGTTTTTTTCTTAATATACAAATGAGTTATTCCTTTACTATGATATTTAGTTAAATCATCCGAATAAAAAGCATCTCCTTGCGAAAGAACTTTCAAATAGCGAGTTTTAAGTTTTATATAAGCAGGAAAGGAAAGTATCTTAAAACGCATAAGAGTTTTTAATAAAATTGGAGAGAATTCATTTTCAACGTATGTATCATCTCTTACAAAATTTTGCATAATAAATTTGTTAATCTCCATTACAACAAACGTGTTTTGAACAAGCATTGAAATACCAAAGGAACGCATATTTTTTAAATTATCGTCATCTTGATCATATTTTCCTATAACTATCAAAACTGAATTTATTGGTTTATTTTCATTCTTTTGAGTTGAAAAAAAATCATTAATTTTTTGTAGAATTTCTTTATCCCCTTCTATTGATAAAACAATCAGTTGATATACATCATGGGAAATACTTTGTTGGAATTGATCCCAAGTTTTTGCTATACAAACTTCAAAATTATAAGTTGTTTCTATTGAATATAGGAGAAGATCTTCTTCCTTACTGTCACTAAAAATTATTGCTTTGGTTTGTCCACTCATAGTTTTCTAAAACAAAATATTTAATATTGGAGCAGTCTGTTTTTATTGTTTGTTCAAATATAATTATAAATTAATATAATTAATTAACAATGTATCAAACTAAATAATCTTAAAAATTTATCAAAAATTTATGATAAAATTATTGATAATAATATTATCAATAATTTTTGATAATTTGTAACGTCGTTTAGGGTAATTTAATTAA
This sequence comes from Oligoflexia bacterium, assembly GCA_015232015.1. GTDB lineage: Bacteria > Bdellovibrionota > Bacteriovoracia > Bacteriovoracales > Bacteriovoracaceae > JADFZW01. The sequence goes on from JADGAM010000026.1 coordinate 34,359, forward strand.
CATTGACAAGGAGTTCTCATGTTAAAAACAGTAAATGTTCCCCCCCACTTTGAAGCAATTTTTGCAAATGCAGAAGAAGTAGTTGGCAAATATTTTTCTGATATCAAATATACTCCAACCAAAGGTGTAATCACCATAGACAATGATCGCTATATTTTAATGAGAGGTGAATCAATATTTTTCAATTTAAAAGAAAGTTTAAATGATCAGTTTGGAGAAGAAGTTACTAATAAATTTCTCTATGAACTGGCCAAAACCATTGGGAAAAGTGATGCAGTAAAATTCGCAGAGAAGATGAATTTAAAAGATCCTATTCAAAAACTATCAGCAGGTCCGGTGCATTTTAGTCATGCAGGATGGGGTTTTGTAAATATTTTTCCTGAAAGTTCCCCCACACCAGACGAAAATTATTTTCTTTTATATGAACATCCTAATACCTTTGAATCTGAACTTACAATAAAGTATAGTAAAAAGGTTACCAAACCTGTTTGTGTTTTTTCTGCTGGTTATTCTGCGGGATGGAGCTCTCACAGTTTCAATCTTGAGCTAGATGCAAAGGAAATTTCTTGTGTTGCAAAAGGAGATCCTACTTGTCTATTTATTATGTCGCCAGCTAATATGATAGATAGACGTATTGAGGAATATTTAAAGAAAATTGTAACTGGTCAGGTCCCTGGTAAATTTTGATCCATTTTCCTCGTCATTCGTGCGGCTTGCAGGAAGCAAGCCTCCTCTTTCCTCTGAAACTGAATCAAAATTTCCTCAGGGCCTTGACCAGTTACCA
>JADGAM010000270.1:0-483 GCA_015232015.1 Oligoflexia bacterium
CAAAATGATTTACATGCGGCCTTAAAGAGTTTCCATTTCTTAATAGACACTTCACCGGTTTTGCGATTTTGAGTTGTAATATTAGTTTCAAAAATTCTAAAATTATTTTTGCAAGCAATACCTGACAAAATCACATTGGGAGCAAACGTATCACTTGGAATAAGATCAAAAAATTTTTTAAATTTTTCAACACGCATGAGTCTAAAAGGAGTATTAATATCGCTAACTCCCCTCCCATAGAGTGACCAAACCACAATTCTCGATACAAAACTAATAATTTTTCTCGCTATTGGTCGCTTACTGCTTGCTTCTCCGCTCCTTATGCCAATTAAAAAATCAAAACTCTCTCGCTTCTCCCATAATTTTATAAAATCAGCAGGTGATGTTTCATCGTCAGAATCAGTTTGAAAAATCCAAGTTGCCGCATTATTAGAGGTAGTAGAAGTATTAGGGGGTGAGGCACATTCTGAAGTACAAGTACAT
>JADGAM010000270.1:509-5440 GCA_015232015.1 Oligoflexia bacterium
ACATTCTCCATAACCTTGCAAAATAGTCGGTCCATGTCCACTATTAATTTTGTGATGAATAATTAAGTTCATCAGAGGATTATTTGCTTTTATTTTATCTAAAATATTGCCTGTATTGTCCCTTGATCCATCGTTGTAAACATGTATTTCATAGTCGATTTTTAATTCTTGAAATTTTAACGCCCACTTTTTTATAACTTCGCCCACCGCACCTTCCTCGTTATAGACAGGCATCACCATTTTTAATTCTTTAGTTAATTCTTTATTTAATTCTTTATTAATTAAATTTTTATTGCTCATTAATTTCTCCAAAAGACAAAGATGAATACGAATAGTTAATAATAAATAAATATAAAAATAGTTATTTTTTCAATTTCAATTATATTTTTATAGTTACTGTTTGGTCAATGTGACAAAAATAATTCTATTTATCTTAATTAATAGTAGAATCTTTACTTTTTTAGTTAATTAGGAATAAACTAGCATAAATGTAAATTAATGTAGTGATCTTGGAGGGACATAATTTTGGATATAAAGTTTTTAGAAAAAATTAAGACAAAAGAAATAAAAGTTGGAATAATTGGTCTTGGTTATGTGGGGTTACCTCTAGCAATCGAATTTGCAAAAGCAGGATACGAGGTACTGGGTGTTGATATTTGTGAATCCAAGATAGAGCAACTTAAGAAAGGGGAATCGTATATTCTAGATGTGAAAAGCTCGGATGTTCAAGAATATATAATTAGAAGAGGTAATTTTCGCGTTTCTTCCAGCTATGAACTCTTGAAAAGTGCAGATACAATTAGTATCACAGTTCCTACTCCCCTTAGAAAAACTAAGGATCCAGACATCTCTTTTATTGTATCCTCTATGGACAGCTTAATTCCAGTTTTACGTGACCGCAAGAATTATGCAATTATTTTAGAAAGCACTACTTATCCTGGCACAACTCGCGAATTAATTTACGATCGCCTTCGTTCAGAATATAAATATCTTGAGGCCGGTGAAAATATTTATGTAGCATTTTCCCCTGAAAGAGTTGATCCAGGTAATCCTAAATATCATACAAAAAATACACCCAAAGTTATTGGTGGTATAACGAGCAGATGCACAGAAATAGTTTCTTCTTTGTATGCAAACGTAATTGAAACAATTGTACCAGTGGGTTCTTCCGAAGAAGCAGAGATGGTTAAGTTGTTAGAAAATACTTTTAGGGCCGTTAACATTGCTTTAGTAAACGAACTGTTACTGATGTGCGATCGAATGGATATTGATGTTTGGAGAGTAATAGACGCCGCTAAAACAAAACCTTTTGGTTTCATGCCCTTTTACCCAGGTCCAGGAATTGGTGGGCACTGTATTCCTCTTGATCCACTCTACTTATCTTGGAAGGCCAAGAGCTACGATTTTTACAATCGCTTTATTGAACTAGCATCTGACATTAACGGTAACATGCCAAGGTTCACTGTCAACAAACTTCATCGAATAATGAACGATAATAAAAAGTGCTTAAATGGATCGAAGGTATTGTTACTGGGTATGAGTTATAAGAAAGACATTGACGATGTTAGGGAGTCGCCAGGATTAGAAATTTATAAAATTTTAAAAGAAGAATATAAGGCGGATGTTCATTATCATGATCCACATGTGCCGAGCTTTGAATACTATCATGGTGAATTATCTGGTTCTGATAAACATGAAAGTATAAGAAGAATTAATTCTTTGGAAATTTCACCAAAAATTCTTCAGACATTTGATTGTGTTGTCTTGTTGGTAGACCATTCTTCATTTGATTATACTTCTATTGCGAATAATTCCAAGATTATTTTAGATACAAGAAATAGTTTAGTTGACCATGATCATGATCATGGCAATGGAAAATTTGAATCAAATCATCCAAATCATCATTTCAATAACATCTCTTCTGCTTCTATTATAAGAAAATTGTAGTTTATTTTGAAGGCCTTGCGATGCATATTATATTAGGTGCCAGGTGACCAATTCGCCCACAACACATAATGCGTTCAATTTTAGACAAATGATATAAAGCAGATCTTCCCAAAGATCCCTTCCAATCTAAAAAGAAAGGTGCTTTGTACTGATAATATTGACCTACATGTTCATGCCACATGGGTATTTGAACAGGAAGTGCAATTTTACATTCTAAAACGTTAAAATTATTTTTTTTCAGAATTTGTTTTAAAGTTGTATCTGAATAATGACAAACATGTTCATAAGCATCGTAATCATTTGTCCCTTCTCGACCTAAAACTTTTTTTCTAACTACATGTTTGAATAAATTAAATTTACCATTAGGAACTTTAATAAATAAGATCCCATCTTTTTTGATTATGCTAGATACTTTTTGTAGTAACTCATTTGGATTTACTATGTGTTCAAAGACATCTGTCATTGTAACAATATCATAATGATTTGTAGGCAGTTCTGCATTTTCAAGAAAACTATTAATGATGTTTAATCCCCACCACTCTTTAGCTAAATTACTTAAGCTTTTAGAAGGCTCAATTCCTGTAAGATTCCATTTCCTATTTCTTGCAAGCCGAAGGAAACTTCCAGTATTTGTACCAATATCTAGAAATTCAGCATGGCCAGGTTTGTACTTTGATATTGTATTTAAATCTTCGAGGTAATTACGATCTCGATGGTGTTCTTTTTTACCCTCGATAATTAATTTAAATTCCTCAAAATAATCTTTCTCCTTTCCATGATAGACAGCATCGGGATTAGTAAGTCGTGGATTTATTCTTATTAAAGAACATTTTTTGCACTTAACAACTCCTAAGACTCCTCGTTCAGTTTTTAGGTGCTTGTCCTGATTTGGATGTTGTGAATTAGGATTACAGAGAGGGCATGGCCACTCAGTTGTTTCATCAAGAAGGTAATTATTTTTTTGAAGTCCTCCTCTTTTATATTGGAAAGGTTGTTCTATGTTTTGACTTATATTTATAGTTTCATTGTCGTTCATATTTTGTTTGACCCCTCACTTTTAGTGATATAATTCTTGATACAATATATTTATACTATTAAGTAATGATTCAATCGAATGATTTTTCAAGACATATTTATAAGCAGAATCAATAATTTTTCCTCTATAAATTTGATCACTAAGCAATTTGTTCAGTTCATCAACATATTGATCAATATCGAAATTATTTATGGAAACCCCTCTTTTAAAATTGTCTTCACAATTATTATTTTCTGTTTCACCAAAAATATCGGGAATTCCTCCCACTCGTGTAGAGATACAAGGTATTTTAGCGGCGAAAGCTTCCAGTAACGAGAGAGGGGTACCTTCGTTAAGAGAGGTCAAGGCCATACAATCGATATCAGCATAGACTCTTGCTAAATCAGATCGATTTCCACAAAACAATACATGTTTATTTAACTGCTTTTCTTTAATTTGTCTTTTTAGAGATTCAATTAAAGCAAAATCTCCACCGCCAACAATCACAAAACAAATGTTTCTATCAAATTTTTTTAGATATTGATCACAAACATTTATAAACAGCTGATGATTCTTAATGAGTGCCACTCTAGAAACTAAGGCCACAATTTTCCATGATGAAGGAAGACCTAATTCTTTACGGAATTCTCCTCTATGTAATGATAATATTTTTTCTGAAAATAAGTTAGTGTCAAACCCTAAAGGAATTATTTTAAATCTCTGAGGTGGTGCAATTTTATATTGCAGGCAAATTTCATTGTATTGCTGTGAGGATATAACAACGATTCGATCTGTGCAAAATCGACCTAAAATTTTTTCGATACCACGAAATATCCATTCTTTCCATGGTGAAAAATACCCATGTAAGGTGTGACCATGAAAAGTATGCACTACTTTTGATTTTTTCTTGCCGCAAATTTTTTTCACAATATTATAAACAAAAGCAGCTATTCGGCCATGAAGTCCCGCCTTAGAGGTGTGAGTATGAATGATGTCTGGTTTAAATAGAAATAAATTATAAAGGATTGAAGAGAATACAATTATATCACTAATGCCAATTGTGCGCTTTAATCCACGTATCAATCTAATTTTACTTTTTAATTTTTGTAAATCAAAATTTGCGAAATTAAAAGACAGTTCGTCTTCATAATTTTCAACTTTCCCATAGAGCAATTGAGAATTATATGAGTAAGTTTGTGTGTTGTTACTGTTATGACTGTTATTGTCGCCATATTTGTAACAACAATCATCAAGCCCAAGCAACCAAATACAATGTTTAGCAGGCCCACCAACATTTAAGCGGGCAATAATTCTTGTTACTTTTAAAAGTTTTTTATTAGTAAGCACATGCATGAGGTAATTTAATTTTAATTTTAAGTTTGTAGGTATTAAAATCTAGAATAGTGTATAGATAAAAGGAGCAACAGCACTACCTTCAGCAAGTACAATTAAAATACCGAGCAATAGAAGTGTAAATACAATTGGAAATAACCATAATTTTTTTCTTACTTTTAAGAAATCCCAAAACTCTCTTAGTAATGTTATTCTACCTGAACTCATTTTGTACTCCCTTAAACTTAAAACCAATATTTTAAAATTGTTTTTTGTATAATCTGCTTATATGCATTTTTGATAAATATGTTTTGGTATTACGATCTAATTTTAAGCACAAAGGATCTTCTCGAAACATTTTAGAAATCAAACTAAAAGGTGTAAGAAGAATGTAGAAGATCATTGCCAGAAGAATGTTCATATTTATCCAGCCAAGCATTTTTCCAAAGGTCATCCAAAGTCGATATATTGGTTTTAATGATATAGGAAATAATAAGGCCAAAAAGAAAAAGGTAAAGCAAATACCTGCGAAGGTATAGGTTAGATTAGAAATAATATGGGTGGAGTGATAGTTCAAAGAGAGAATAATTAAAAAAACTATTGAAAAAAGATAACCAAAATTTCTGGTCTCTTTTTT
>JADGAM010000271.1:0-1028 GCA_015232015.1 Oligoflexia bacterium
AAATCTCTTATTGTAAGAGTTACACTTTTATTTAACATAGTATTATTGCCAGCAATCAGATGAACTAAATTTGGAATTTTAAAATTTAATTCTCTAGTGTCTTCTATAGTTATAACCCGCTCTTCTTTTGGAATTTCTTGTAATAGAAGATTTAACATAGTGGTTTTTCCAGCTCCTGTACCACCGGATACGATTATATTTACTTTTGCTTTGATCGCCGCCTTTATAAACATTATCCATTTTTCATTAAGGCCAAATATATTAGGAGAATCGTTGAAAGAAAGAATATTATTTAAATATTTTCTAATGGTAATAACCGGAGTTGGTTTTACAAATGGAGGATGAATAATGTTAACTCTACTGCCATCAGGAAGATTGCCATCTAAAATGGGATTTTCTTCGTCAAATTTCTTGTTATTGAATGCTGCTAGTTCTTTACTAAATTCATAAATATCATCACAGGATAATTTTAAGTCGAGTAAAAAAAAACGACCCTCTTTTTCAACAAAGATATTGGTAGGAGAATTGATAGTTATTTCTGTAATTCCTTTCTTAAGAGAAAGGTCATCTAGTAATTTCCATACTGGATTTTTTTTATTGATAACGGTAACTTGTTTTGTTACTGACGGGTTAGCTTGTTTTGGTTGTTGATTAGCTTCTTCCATATATTTAATTCTCTTCTTTAATACTACTAAAAACCCAATAAAAAATATTGTACATATCGATATAATATAATTTGTTTTATATTTAAATATCGTCTTAAGACATGAAAATCTTTATACGTCAGAGTATTGTAAATTCAAAAAAAAGATTACTTAAATATTACTTAAATATTATTTTAAAGATGATAGAAAAAAAACCGATCGGTTTGTAGAAAATTTATTTTTATTTTTTCTAATTATGAGGATAATAATATGAATAATCTTAATAATATTATAGATCACTTTAAAAAAAATTTTGCTTATATTCTTTCTAATATAAATAGATCATTTATAGGTAGATTTTTATTTTTATTTTTATTTTTGTTC
>JADGAM010000271.1:1047-5430 GCA_015232015.1 Oligoflexia bacterium
AATATAACAAAAACATATGCACGTACTCTCACTATAGAATCACTCGAGGGAGGAAATTGTTGGGTAGGTTCGGAAAATGGAGAAACTTTTTTTTCTGAAGATGATTTTGAGGGTATTAAAATTGTATCATTTCCGCAGGAGAGATCATACGTCTTAGAAAAAGCAAGTTTTAATGATCTACATCGCAATTTAGAGAGTACGATAAAAAAAGTAGGTATAAGTGATTTTTCAGAAGTACCATATGATTTATATGTAAAATGTAGTTATGATGGTATGATGTTTTTACTTAATTTATATGGAGGAGAGGTTAAGCTTTGCGCTCATTTAAGCATTGTAGAAAAAAGCAATGAAAATAGTAATAGTAGTAACGGTATTAATGTTTTAAATTCAAAGAGTGGAAAAAAAATTTCAAATATTGGAATTGGTAACTTTGCTTCATTTAAGATCGATAAAATATATCCTAATCATGAATTACAAAAGGGCGCTTGTATAGGCCAAAAACCTGGTAAACTTATTTTAAATCTTTCTAAAGAATATGTAGAAAACAGCGCGATTGTTGAAAAGTGTGTAGAGATTTTGAAAGATGAATACCTTAATTTAGTTAAGATTTATTCGAATGAAAATATTAAAGGCATGTACATTATTCAACTACATGCAGATTACTACTATAAAGAGCATCTAGTAAAAAATTTGATTTTACAACAAAACGTTTGTGATGATCTCATTAAGAGTGAGAGTATTGAATATGATGGGATATTTATGAATGTAGGAAGCACCCATAAAGTTTATTCAGGAACGTTTCCTGGTTTTTAATTCTAAATTTACTTTAATTCTAAATTTGAGCTCTAAATTGTGTCTCGCAAAATGGACAAAAATGCCAAAATTGTAGATCCAATTCTTTGTTGCATTTTTCACAAACATAAATTTCTGCGAACTCATCAAAGTCTTCTCCGGCCAATAAAATATTTTTTTTAAGGGCCCGTATTGTTAACGAGTTTGCATAAAATTTTTGAGGGTTACTTTGATCGGGTTTAAAAAGGCCTGGTGCTATTTTATCGTCAGCAAAAAGTGAAAGATCAAATTTTTGTTCTTGATTAAGATCATACACATTGTGACCACCATCGTGTGTAATGTGTGTTAACTCATTATAAATTTCATTGTTACTTTTGCTATAGATATTTTTTCTAAAATAAATATCATTTGCATTCAAATTTTTACCCCCCTCTAGTATGACAATATAACTTTATAATTTTAGTAGCTTTAATATCTTGTGTACAATTCACATTGGTAATAAACTTTTCCTAAGCAAATCTAAACATATTCGATTATGCTTGTAATGTTTTTTAAAAACTTTTTTTCAGCGCTATGAATCTGCTCGTCTGCTCGTCTGCGCGATCGCGACTTCCTGTCGCTAAGCGCTGACATCGCAATATTATTGACAGCGTTTCGACCTTGGGGTCCCCTGGCCTCGGCCGAAACTGCTTTCATTTCATAGGAATTGATTTATAAAATTTTTGATTTTAACTTTGTTTTACAAAATGCGAACGATATCTGCAAAAACAATAGTAATGTAAATTACTCGTAAATAAATTTTATACTTTTGTTGTTTGCAACAAAGATACACTATCATACAATATCAATGCCGAAAAATGGAAACAAGTTCACTTTGGAAGTTATGATAGAAGAAAAAATCCCGACTTACCTATTACTTTACTTTTTGAATCATTGAAAGATAAAATTAATTGAAAATAATGTGGCCGTCACCCCATCTAAGAGTAATTACCCCACTTAAATTTTGGCCGCGAATAATTTTTTCTGAAAGAGGACGCACGATAAATTTATTAAATACAGATTGTAGTGGACGAGCGCCAAATTCAGGAATGTAACCATTTTCTTCAATAATTTTATAAACGCTTTCATCTAAAGCAACTTCTACTTTTTTAGAGCGAAGACGTTCATTCAAGAGGTGAAGTTGTTTGTTTATTAATTGACGAATTACCCCTTCTTTTAGTGGTTTAAAATATAATATCTCATCTATTCGTCCCAAAACCTCGGATTTGAAATCTTGGTAAATATTTTTACTATTTGAAGTCATAAATATAATTGTATTTTTAAAGTTAATGGTTCGACCTTTGTTATCGGTAAGCCTTCCATCATCTAAAATCTGCAATAAAATATCTGAAAAATCTAGATGTGCTTTTTCAATCTCATCAAATAATATTACAGAGTATGGGTGTTTCCTAACAGCTTCAGTTAAAACTCCGCCATCGTCATAACCAATATATCCAGCAGGAGCACCAATTAATTTTGCAACGGAATGTTTTTCAGAAAATTCACTCATATCAAGGCGAATTATATTTTTTTCACTATTAAATAAAAATTGAGCAACTCCTTTTACAGTCTCAGTTTTACCTACTCCTGTGGGACCTAGTAACATGAAAGAACCAAGAGGACGAGTAACGTCCGTTAGTCCTGCATGAGCGGCCATTAAAATTTCACAAATTTCATCAATAACTTCATCTTGACCAAAAATTCTAGTTTTTAAATAGGGAGCAAGCTCAAGCACTCTTTCTTGTTTTGATTTTAAAATTTTTTCTAAGGGAATTCCAGTTTGCCTTGAAATTACTTGAGCAATATGTTCTACAAGTAAAGTTTGTCCATGAGAATACTTTGCTAACTCTTTTTCTATTTGAGGAAGTAGGGAGTATTTTATTCGTGAGGCCTCTTCGTAGTTTTGTTTTCTTTCAGCAGTTTCTAAGTCAAATTTTAAACGATCGAGTTGATTTTTAAGTCCGGATACTTTTTTAAGTGATAAGACATCTTCTTCCCATAACTTTTTTCCCTCATTAAATTTTTGTTGTAAGATTTTAATCTCAGCTAAAATATCTTTATTGCTTTTTTCAACTTGTGAGAGAATTATTTTAGAGCGAATTTCAGACTCTAATTCTACTAAGTGGGCCGGCATTGCTTGCGTGCTTAGTTTTAAGGCCGCCGATGCTTCATCGATAAGATCAATTGCTTTATCTGGTAAATTTTTATCAGTGATATATTGATCTGATAAGACCACTGCTTGATAAATGGCCTCATCTGAAATTTTAACTCCATGATGTATCTCTTGTTTTTCTTTTATTCCCATAAGAATTTCTATTGTATCTTCTTTGCTAGGTTCATTAACAGGAATACTACGAAAGCGCCTATCAAGAGCAGAGTCACTTAAAATATATTTTTGATATTCTTCGGGAGTAGTGGCACCAATACAATGCAATTCTCCTCGAGCGAGAGCAGGTTTTAGCAAATTGGCAGCGTCCATGGCACCTTCAGTTTTGCCGGCCCCTACAAGTAAGTGAATCTCATCGATAAATAAAATAAATTCTCCATGATTATCTTTTATAAACTTTAATAATTTTACAATTCGTTCTTCAAATTCTCCTCGAAATTTAGTTCCGGCCATTAAAGCACCCATGCTTAAAGCATAAATAGTTTTTCCTTTAAGCATATCTGGAACTTTGCCTTTTACAATCATTTCAGCAAGGCCTTCAACAATCACAGTTTTTCCTACTCCCGCACCACCCACAAGTACTGGATTATTTTTATTTCTGCGGCCTAGAATTTCCATTAGCGCTCTAATTTCTTTTGTTCTCCCAATGACAGGGTCTAGCTTTCCTTGTTCTGCTAATTCATTTAAGTTAGTCAAAAATTGTGGAACCTCTTCTTTTTCTTCCTCATTATTTTTTTGTAAATTATTTAAGTCATTATAATCAATTTTTAATTTAGGAACAAATTTAGGTAGAAAGCGCAGGAGGTCTCTTTCTAAAATTTCTTGACGACCGCTTTCAGTTGCATGAGATGAAGCATTGGTTAACCACTCTGAAAAAGAGTAGTTGGCCCTTAAATTTTCTAAGGAAATATTATTGCTACTTTGCGGAAGACTATCGATCAATTTATTAATTTCATCTAGATATTTTTTTAAAACTCTTGAACTGTATGTTGCAGGATTTTTTATTAATCCTAGCAAGAGATGCTCTGGATAGAGCTCTAAATTTTTTCTCTTTAATGCTTCAGTTTGTGCGATATTAATAGATCCTTGAGTTATAGAATCAAATTGATACATATATAAATTTCCTTTTTAAAAAAGTTGCGTCTTTACACATAAAATGAATGTTATATTTTTTATGTCAAGGTTTGAATTTGCTACGTCTGCGCGATCGAGTTGTTTTTAGTGGCCAAGAATCATTGTGAGATAAGGGATAAGTTTATTGAAATAGTTTACCTTATCGATAAAGTAAACATTTTCTAAAGTTTCAGTTCCGACTTTTGCCTCTTCTATATAACCAGATAAAAATATTACAGGAACGCATTTGTTAGGACCAGGTGTTTCTCTCA
>JADGAM010000272.1 GCA_015232015.1 Oligoflexia bacterium
AATAAAAGCAAGGGCTGGGTAAGCGCAAGGTTGACACCACTTAAGGAGCTAACACCACTTCTTGAGAAAAAAATTTTCTTAGGGCAATTTCCTGTTTGGGTAGCAATGGGAACTCTGCACCAGTTCAAACGTTTGATGAAGATAACGAATAAAGAAATCGATCAATTTGTAGAGGCAGTATCAAATAAAAACCTGAGTGTAAGAGATATTGATCTTTTGGCCCATGGTTATTTTAAAGGTGGAGACAATATTAGATCGCAGATCGAAAATGGAAATTTAAGTTGGTCGATAAACAAAATGAGAGAGTTTCAAGAAAACAATTATGATTATAATGAAGAAGAAAAACAAGTACTGAGAGATTTAGAGATGGTCCAAAAATATATTGGTCGACTCATTTTCAAACTTCCTCATTTAAAAACTATCAATAGTAATTTTTTCTCCACGGCAGGAATAATAGCAGAAGGGATTCTGAGTAAACAGAACAAGTTCAATCTTGTTTTAAATAATTTTATTCAGGAGAGTAAAGATGATCAACCAGGAAAAAGTAAAGGCGGTGATGGAGCTTCATAGGGAAGGCGTTCAAGACACAAAGATAGCAAAGCTACTAAATATTGATCGCAAGACAGTGTCTAATATTATCAGCAGAGATGGTAATTGTGAACAAAAAACAAGAGAGGATAAGCTTGAGTTAGATGATGAACTTATCCGTAAAATTTTTAATAAATGCGCTGGTTATGGTGAAAGAACACATGAAGAATTAGGGAAAATGGGAATTAAAATTGGTTATTCCACACTCATGCGAAAACTTAGGGAGCTTGGTTTAAAGGGGAGTAAAAAATCATTTGCTACGTCTGTACCAGATGAAGCAGGTGAAGAGTTTCAACATGATCTTTCTCCATATAAATTAGACATAGGAGGAGTGAGAACAACTTTACAAGCATCATCACTACATTATCGCTATAGTAAAATAAATTATCTACAATTCTATCCCTCATTTAATCGATTTAAAATGAAGTGTTTTTTTTACCAGGCCATAAAGCATTTTGGATATGTTCCTAAAAAATGTATTGTTGATAATACAAGTTTAGTGATTGATCGTGGAAGTGGTAAGAATGCTGTTTTTAATAGGGAGATGATAGATTTTGCCAAAGGCCTTCAGTTTGAATGGTACGCCCATGAAATTAATCATTCCGATAGAAAGGCCGGTGTTGAACGAAGCTTTTGGACTATTGAAACAAATTTTTTTCCAGGTAGAGAATTTACATCTCTAGAAGATATTAATCGTCAGGCCCTCACTTGGTGCGAATATCGATCGAAGAAGATGAATAAGCAGAAGATAATTCCATTTGATCGATTTGAGCATGAAAAAAATTATATGTCCCCAATGCCTCCATATGTAATGGCACCCTATCAACAGCTTAGCAGAGTCATTGATCAAGAAGGATATATTCTCCTCGGTACAAACCTTTACTGGGTGGGCCTCCAACGAAATATGGAAGTAACAGTTTTAGAGTTTTTGGACCATTTAAAAATTTATCATAAGCGAAAAATTGTTAGTGAATACCCACTTCCCCCTTATGGAACTCGACAAAAAAAATTCAGACCGAAGGGAATGAACATTCCTTATCGTCCAAAGAAGACTACTGTTCCTCCTAATGAAGAAGAGCATGAATTGAGAAAGGATCCGCTTGTAAATGAATATCTATCTTTAGTTTTGCTACCACTGGGGCCACAAAGCAAATATCAATTTATTCGCCAGCTTTACCACCTTTATAAAAATTTAACTCCACTACTTTTTAAACAGGTTATAGAAAGGGCCTTGCAATATAAAGTAAGCAAAAAGTCCACATTGGAAAGAATCGCAGTTTATTTGATGAATAAAGATGAAGTTGTTATCGATGATTTCAATCTCCCACCAGATGGAGAAGAGATTCTCTATGGTAAAGAACCTGATTTTACTAACTACAACTATGATGATTCTCAAAAGAATCTGGAGTAAGTAATGAACACAAAAACTAAAGAGATGTTAATAAATTTAAAATTGGGATATCTATTGGAATATTGGGATGATGTTATTACTGAAGCAGAAAAAAATAATTTGAGTTATGATAAATTTTTATTTGATATCATAAAAAAAGAGTATGAGCATAAAGTAGAAGTTACGACAACAAACAGAATTAAACGGGCCAAGATTCCTAATGAATTTACAATAGATACTTACCCTTTTAATGAACAACCACATCTTAATAAAAAAAGATTGCTTCAGCGATATGACTCTCTCGATTACCTTGAAAAAAATAGAAATATTATTTTTGTAGGACCAGCAGGAACTGGAAAAACTGGGTTATCTTCTAGTATTCTTCGTCATAGTCTTAATCAAGGATATTCTGGTCACTTCGTTGAATTCAACTCATTGATGGAAGAACTTTTAAGTTCAATAGCAGATAGATCCACTAAAAAGGTGATAAAAAAATATACTAGTACCCTTCCCAGTAAGTCCTTTCACCTAATATGAGAATTTTTCCTTTGCTTTTTCCTTTGTGAATTTCCATTTAATAGTCACCTGCTTTTTATTTATAATTTTATTCCACGCTTTGGTTTTTTTCCTGAGAGTATCAATATCTCCAATTCTCGATTTACCTAAGCATTGCCTTGAATACATTCCTATAGCAATTTCAGCTTGATTTAACCAACTTCCATGTTTGGGAGTATAATGAACATCAAAACGATTCCAAAGACGATTTCCTTCTTCTTCACCATAGAAACTAATAAGTGAACTTTTAAAATGAATATTCAAATTGTCCATTACAAGAGTGATTTTCGTGGCATCCGAATATTTATTTTCAATTGATAAAATAAATTTTGCAAACTCACATGCTTTTCTGTTTTCAGTTACTTTATTTAAATAACTACCAACGAGCGGTTCTACAGCACAAAAGACATTTGCAGTGCCATTCCTTTCATATTCGTAATCCCTTTTTAGAGGACTTCCTGGTTCCATAAGAATTGGATCTCTTTTGTCGGCAAACAAAGCAATCGGTTTTTCATCAAGACAGATTACTGGGAACTTGGGATCATATTCTTTTTCATAGACATCAAGAACATCTTCCATTCTTGTTATAAATTCTTCATCTAATTTAGGAATACACCACATCTTTTCTTGCCATGGTTTTAAATCGTGTTCTTGCAATATCATTCGAACAGTTTCCAATCCTATGCTATCAACAATACCTTGCTTTTCACTATACTCTTTTATTAATTCAAGAGTCCATCGATCAAAACCTTCTGGTGGATTACTGCAAACAAGTGCTACAATAATACTTTTGGTTCTTTCATCAAATTTTATAGGAGCACCAGTTCTAGGATCATCCTTTATAGCTTGATCTAAACCGCCGTCTGCATAATTAGTTGTAATATTAATTACAGTTCTTGGCGTGATCTCTAATATGTCTGAGACTTCAATAACTGTATAACCTTTATCTCTCAAATTGAGTGCATGGGCCCTTGAAATTTCTCTGGCCGAAGTTCCTTTTTTTATTATTGATGAAATTTTATTTCTATCTTCATTAGATAACATAAAACACCCTCCCTAGAAGAGGATGATGGCATAAAATTTACGAAAGGCCACGCCGCAGTTATGAATAAATGTTAAATTAGGTGAAAGAACTTACTGGGAAGGGTACTAGTTATCGTTGCTTAGTCGTTGATGATCTTTGTTATATTGAGGCCGATAAAGTTGGGATGGGTCTTTTTTATTCTCTTATTCAAAAGAGATATAATAAATCATGTACAATCATTACGACGGTATTGGGGCTTGCGGAGTGGGATACCATCTTTAACAATAAACAACTTACTGACGGGCTTCTTAGTCGTTTAACTGATAACGGTCATATTATTAATTTTAAAAACTGTAAGAACATTAGAAAAGATCCCGAAGTGGATTGATATTTTTGATAAACGGAAAAGACATGATAACAACAGAAGATAAATTTTACTTGATCAGCTCTGATGAAATTAATAATCTATATACTCTACTGGGAGATAACAACGAAAGCGACCTATCAGCAATAGAGTACTTGGATTTTATTCTCTCAATCAAAACACTAACCACTGAATCACAATACGGAAGACTAATCTATTTTGATTAAATAATCATCTTGGCCGGAGGATTACGAGCAATTCGGGGACGAAACTCAAAACGGCCGGTCAGGCCCGAGTGGCATGAGGGGGATGAAGCGATAAGTTTCATCCCCTTTTTATTTATTAGTAGGCTTTTTTAGCTTTAGGGTGACTCTGTCCCCCTAAAACCCCCTGGGATTTTTTACGATTCCCCAAATGGCATATAAAATTTGTTGTAGCATTATAGGTTTAATTCCTCTCATAAAATAAAAAACAATTTCGTCACTGTTTGAAATGAAAAATTTAAGATGTGGATTTTATCAGAGAAAATTGTGGGAATTTATCGGAGAGCTGTAGCTATAGCGCTAGTTATATAGCGCTGTCGCTTATCAGCGAGTGAATGACCGAGTGAATTGCTCATCATTTACCTCTGGCAAATATTTTTGTACTTTGGTGTTTATTTTTCTGACCATTTTAGCATGTATCGTGAAATAGTCAAGACCATTTTGCGATACATGCTAAAATGGTCAGAGAGGAGGTAAGGAGCCATTTTTTATTTGCAGTGAATGTGTCATATTCGAAAACCACAAGTTCTAAAGGATATCTTCTAATTCTTTGAAAAAATCTGAAAATAAAATTTTATTTTGCTCAAATGTATATTGTTCAAAATCAACAGGTTTTTTCATGGTGGGGGGAATGTATTCCTTGTATTTAATTATGTTTCCAGTGTCAATGCCACAATCAATTAGATGTAGAAGACTAGCTCCTATTCGTTCACCACGAAGTATGGCCCAACTCATATCACCACCTCCCCGATATTGGGGCAATCGTGTACTATGACAGTTAAGTAGGCGATTATCAAAATTTTTAATGAATTCACAATTAAAAATCCAAGCAGCTCCAAAAGAAATACCTAGCGTATATTCATCAACAAAAGTTTTAATAGAGTCAAAAGTTAAATGTTTTTCAGCTTCAATATAGTTTATTTCGTTAGCTTCTAGCAGAATTTTTAAATTCTTATTTTCAGTTATTATGGAATTCAAATGCCTTTTGCTAGAGACAACAAAAATACCTACATTCCTATTTTTTAATTGAACAGAAAGGTCATATAAGAGTGGACTACCTCCAAAGAATACAAACTAATTGATTTTACCAAAATTAATTAACATAATTATCTCTACGTTTTTGAGTTATAACTTTTAAAAAAGATTAGGCTTAAAAAAACTGTGGTTAAATTTAATAATCAGAGGTTTTAGAGAACAATTTGAACCTAATTACATTCTTTTGAAAAATTTCTTATATATTT
>JADGAM010000273.1 GCA_015232015.1 Oligoflexia bacterium
CCTGAAATTGTAGAAAATTTCGAAGGAGACAGTTTCAACTACGATATGATGGAATTTTTTAATAGATGTGGTACCCACTATATAAAAGCTTTTTCCCATAAAAGAGGTTTTATCTTGACCTTGATTAAGCTGCCGGAAAATATTGCAAACAGTAATAAAGCAAATTTTAAATTGCAACTCGATTGGTTAAAAAAACTGCTAGATCCAAGAGTAAACAAGAGCGATTTAAAATCATTTTTCCCATCGCCTGAAAATTATAAAAATATTGAAGTGAAGCTTGATTTTGTAGGAATAAATAATGAACTTGTTAAGAACTTGGAGATTAAAAATTTGCAGCAGTATCTGCAACAAAAAGATTTAATAGTGAAAATGCTCAAAGACAACAGTGATTTGCAATTTGTAGTTCCTTTGAAAATTGAGCTTGCTAGCTGGCAGGAATATTATAAAAAGAATAATCTTTCTGCTGATAAGAACTGGTTAGAAAAATGGTCTCTGTGTGATAAAAAAAATGAAGATCAATGTTTGCAATATTTAAATAAATAAAAAAAGAAAATGTAGATAGTTAAAAAATAAAAATTAAGGAGTTTGTGATGAATGGATTGTGTAAAAAGTTAATTGTCACATTGATGTTTGTACTTACTATTCCTGTAATGGTAGTTGCGGCACCAAACTCAGGGCCAGCAGATTTTTTGGTGCTGGAAAGCAAGGGAAAGGTGGATCTAAATGACCCTGGAGATTCGGCAGCTATTACCAATGATAATGTAAAATTTGCTCTTTCTAATGATGGAAAAACATGGGCCATAAAATATACAAAAACTGCAGCAGCAGGGGAAAATAAAAATATCCAAATTAAAATTTACAATAGTTCTATTTTAGACAGAGTACAAACATTTGAAGGTGATTATTTATATGATGATAGTGGAAAAAAATTTCTTGGACCATTTCTATCTCCACAAAATGGTCACTGGGCCTGGCTTTATAGCAAAACCCCTGGAGCAAAATGGTTTTTAAAAAAGGATTATACTGATTATACTGGTGAGGATGGTAATGGCCTAGAAGAGGTCAAAGAACCTGCTTTTGCTCCCTATGGTGATAAATGGGCATTTGCTTATAAAGATAAAACTTACTGGGATGTTATAATTGATGGAAGAAAATTAAATTTGGATAAGAAAAAAGTAATTGAAGTTAGTGACTTTGTATTTTCACCAGACGGTAAAGATATTGCTTTCTTTTATAAAATTGATAAACAGTACTATGTTTATTTGACAAATAATGGAAAAATCATTGATAGCGTTAATGAACAGGGAGGTTTTACAGTAGTTGGAAATAATTTACCTAAGGCCAGTGATAATATCATTTATATGGGCAAACATATTTTTGGAGTTGTACTGACTGTTCCCGGTGAAGTAGAAGATTCTGGAGAATCTGGAAATTCCTGGACCTTTATTAAATCAAATAATCCTAGCTTTAACGAAGAGCATATTAAAAAGTGTAAATTTTCATCAATAGAGGGGTTATCTTTTTCCAGGGATAATAACTCCAAGTGGGGATTTAAATATAAAAAACTTATCGACAAGGTAAAATATTCTGGAGTCTATTTAAGCTTTAATGCTAAACCAGAAATTACTGATTGTAATACAGAAAAAGGTGAAGTTTTAACTCCGGCATCTACCACCAGTGATCTTATAACCGCCCCTTCTTTTTCTCCAACTGGGGAGATTGTCGGATATGCCAAGAGAAATAGCAAAGATGATCCTTGGGATATTTGGATCTATAAAAGAGAAGAGAAAGAAAAAATTGAAAGCGATAGTATATATAGTAAAATAGTTAATTTAAAATTTGCAGATAATCAAAAAGGTCTTTGGGGATTTATTGGTGAATTTTGGAATGAGTCTTCAAAAAAGAAAATTTCAAGTGAGCCAAGAATTTTTAAAGGATTATTTGCTGATAAAGAAGTATTAAGTTTAGGATCATTTTTAGAGATCTCTTCTTTTACTATTACATCCGATGGCATGATGGGTGGAATGGTTTATAAGGACAAAAGAGAGAAAAAGGGTGTCTTGATTGCTGAGGGGAAGAGTGGCAAAATTAAAAATTATGGTATTTATGATGATGTAAATGCTTTAACATTTGTATCAAAAGATGAAAAGATTTTCTGGGGTTTTACTTATAAAGATAAAGATACCAGCGATTGGTCAGCAATGATAAATGGAGAGCAATACTTAAAAAAATCAAAACTTCTAGATATCAAGGAAATTGATAATAATTTATCCGTAGGCAGGATAGTAGTCCCTGAGAAAGAGAGTAGTCTTGTTGCTCATGCAATCACCTATACGGTGACTCCACCATTTTGGTATTGTGAATTATTAAAACCTTTAAAAAATGATGAGTATTTTGGTTATAATATTATAGATGAAAAAAATCCACCAAAGATATCTAAAGAATTATTTGAGGAAAATAAGTGTCAGCATTCGGAAGATATCCACTGGGGAAAACTATTTTTTGAGTATATAGATTTTGGACCAAACGATTCTTTTATCTTGAAGTCTGAAGATAGTGCCGGCAAACCGGATTATGAATCTTCACTCTTTGGAGCTGGCAAAAGAAGAAGCAATTTCTGGGTAGACTTTAGAACAAATAAATTACCTATTGAGATTAAATTTACCAGAACCAATTTTGATACTGATAATAGAAATCTTAATTATAAAGGATATAGAATTTCACAGATTGCCTATATTCCTAAAGATGAGACTTTAAGAACAGAGAACGTTTATGGTGAAGCATTTCAAAAATTACATCGATGGTTATTTGATTTAGATATTGATCATCAATTTTTCTATTTAAAAAGCACAAAACAATTAGATCTTTCCTTTAAAAATGATCGGGAATTATTGAATGTCGGATTTAAATTGCTATTAGCACTTGAAAATTTGGAGCATTTAAATATTGTTGGTAGCAAGATAGATAAAGAAAATCATACAATACTACTGCAGTTAAAGAAATTAAAGACATTGATAATTTCTAAAGAAACAGAGTTGTCGTTAGAGGTGGTAAAGATCTTAAGAGAAAATAAAGTGAACATCTTTTTGGCCAGACCAATTGCGGATAACGATCTGGCAGATTTCAAAAATAAAAGAAACTTTAGTAATAATAAAATTATAAAAATAGCAAATCGTTGGTTTAATATTAAAAAGTTATAAATGGTCACTATTAAAATATAAGAGAGGATGAAGTTATGAAAAAAAAATTTGCATTTATGTTGTCAATTGTTTTTTGTCTGCAATTTTCTGCTGTTTTAGCTGCTGACCGTGGAAATGTAGAGGAGTTTTATAAAGATTTGAAAATTATTGCTCTCAAAGATTTTAGTGTAACATCTGAGCTTTTTTCAACAATGGTTTACAATAAAAAAATCACTTATCTAAATATTAGCAGGCAAAATATACAAAACACAGGGTATAGTCTGGAAACAAAAGAAATAATAGATATGGGAAGGGCCATTGGAGACCAATTGGGATTTTTAGATATCAGTGGAAGAAAATATGACTCTGATATTGCAGGAGACTTTCCCCTATATTTTAATACAAGGAACGGCTCAGTTGATAATGCCAACTTTGAAACTCTCAAACTAGTATATGCTTGGGGCTTTCCTAAATATGAAGGAGGAGAGATTTTGAAACTTTGTTATATAACTTCAAGAAATTATGCGCTCAATAATGTTATCTATAACAATGTCAAGGTAATAGGAACAAAAATTGAGATAGCTGATCCAGATTTTGGTTCTCTGAACTGTCAAAATTTATAGGGTAAAATTAAAAAACAGTAAAAAGTAAAAGATTAAGTAACAAGGAATGAATATCATGCAAACGAGAATGTGGAAGGTCCTAACGTTATTATTGTTATTATTATTACTGACAGTACTATCCTTTAATGTTTTAGCGGGAATTATGACTATTTCAGATTCTCGTTTGGATGATTTAACCATTACTCCTAATATTGGAAGAGGGTATTCACCATCGACCAATACATTTCAATCACAGTGTTTTTCAAACATTGCAACCACAAAATCCTCTGCTGATTTTGAGTATCAGTACGAAGAGATCAATGATAGTTGGTTTATAAAATATAACTTTAGTATCAACCGCGAAGATCAAGTTGTAAAACAGTTTGTGGAATCAAAATATCAGACCTACCAAAAATTAGAAGGGCGAAATAGTAAATCAAAAACCTGGATTCTAGCAAAAATTCAATTAAAGAAATACTATTCTGCCATTAATGAGCAGGGTTCTGGCCTAAGTCCTGCGGCCAAAGAGCTATTAACTGCCGGATCTAAACAAGATGTTATTGGCTTTTTTGCAGCTTGTGGCCCATATTATGTCCGTTCCTTGACAAGAGTCTCCAGTTTCTATGCACTACTTCGTTTTGAAACCACTGAAGGACAAGATGCCTCTGAGTTTCGGCTTAGATTAGAGAGAAAGATGCATGGATTTCAGGGAAGTGAAACAGTCGGTGAAGATAGCGATGGTACATTTAATAGAGATGCCAGCAGTAAGTATCTGCGCGTGTTTATTTCCGGAATAGGATTAAACCCAGAATTATTAAATGGCTTGCTTGCAGTAGATATTCAAACTTTTAGAGCATCCATTAATAATGCTTTAAAGGCCATGCAAGCTTCTGATGTGGGAAGAGTTATCTCAATGGAGTTGGCACCTTGGACTGAAGAGATAGATTTTCAAAATAGTCTTGGGGCAGTTGTCACTTCCAATAGGTATGGCGATATTGTAGAACCATGGTTGGCCAAAGTCTATCAAGAACAAAATGCAGATTTTATTGCTCAAGTTATGCGAGTCAGACGCTACTATCTTGCTAATATTTATACCTCTAAGAGTTGCAGATCGGAACTACTCTATAATTGGATAACCGATGGGGATTTAAATAAACTGGAAAAAATTTATTTTATAAAACTTAATGATAAAGAAAGTGTGGAAGCACAAAGAAATGGATTATTTTTTTATAAAGAGCTTGACAGAACCATTACCCTGTTGCAAGGAGCTCATGACAAAATTATTGAGCTTTCCATTAGATGTTTTTCCGTAATACAAAAGAATGAGAAATTTTCGGCATTTCCTTATTATCAAGATGAAAATTGTCAGGAGTTGGATAGGAAACTATATTCGCCTATCAATTTGAATATTTTAAACTACTGTATGCCACAAATTGCAAAAAGCAATGAAGTACAACCAAAGTAATTGGAAGGAAGTCACCCATGAAATATAAACATATAAAAAGAACTTTAGCATTAGTAATAGTATCATTAGCAATTAGCTTTATAAGTGGATTAATCATTAATAGTAGCAACCTCTATGCAGGTGTAATGAGTATCAGTGATAGTCGATTAAATGATATTA
>JADGAM010000274.1 GCA_015232015.1 Oligoflexia bacterium
ATATCTCAATCAACGCTAAATTAAGATAATGGTAGTAGGCCTGAATTGTTTTTATTATTTTGCTCATCATTGGAACTTATATAAAATAAAATTTTCATTTTGAATAGTATTTATAATTTCAATAAGATAGAATTTGTCGCCAGCACACCCTTAATAGTTTGCTTGTCCAAGGTCGCGTATGTACGTGTGTTTTTTCTACCTACTTGAATCTCCTTCAAAATGCATCATAATTAATATTTGAATAAGTAATAAGAATTAAGTGTCATGGTGATTATGATGGTTTTTAAAAATTATTAGGAGATAGAAAAATATAAAAAACGAAGATAAATATATAGAATTAACTACGAAATCAGTCAGTTTTTTTCAATTACTAATCATCAGCGTAATTGTAAGCATTATTAGCATTATTCCTAATTCTGGTCTGTATGCAGATCAAGAAGTTGAGGAGAAAACACTTACAGGTCTTATTTATCATATAACTGAAGAGATTGAGAGAATAAAAAAGGACAATCAATCATTTTTTTGTGATGTTTCTCCATCTGCCAAGATGGAGGAAATTAAGAAATGGTATTGCAGTAAGAGTAATAAAAAATGCGTGGAATATACAGTACCTCCACAACCACCAATCGCAGGTCTGGATGAGTCTGATTCTTCGGAGGTTGAAAACTATTTTAAAAAAAGGAATGAATTTATTGCCGATTGCTTAAGATCAAAAGGTGATTGTCAAGAAAAGTTGGAGATATATACCAAAGAAGATGCTTGTGAACAGCTCTGTAAAAAAATCATTGAAAAACAAAACCAGGAATCGCGATTAAATCAACTTCTGAAAAAAAAAGAAGAGGAACTAGAAAGTCCTGATGTAGAAGTGAAAGGAAAAATAAATAAAAATCCGTTGGATATTTCAGTGATTGGGGTTCTCGATGCCGAAGGAAGCAATGAGAGTAGACCAATAATTATGGTTAAAGTTAAGGGGCTAAGTTATAAGACCTTAAAGGGTACTGACGAATCATATATACCATTCTATTTATCAAGCGGAAACTTTTCTCAAAACCGGGGAGTGTGGTTTCCATTCTATGGTATGTTTAATCGTCCGGTAAGTCAGACTAATCAATCTCCTCAATGGTTAGGTAAAGGAGAAAATCGTTATACCGGGAAATTTAATCTCAAGTTTACCTCTGATAAGTATAAGAGGAAAAATATTGAAAGTACAACAAATGAGACGTCAAGGACCCCGGAAGCAGCAATTGAATACCGTTCTCGTTTAGAAGATCCGGTTATCTTTTATCTTATTCAGAGACTAAATAAAGAGGTTCAAGTAAATTCATCAAGGAGGGAGCTTACTTATCAAGGAGAAAAGTGGCCGCTTACTAATAAGAGCGCCCTTGAAATTAACGGATTAATCAAGGAGCATAATCCTTTTGGAATTGATTTAACTAAAGTTACTCCAACCTCGTCATCCAAAAAAATAAGGGAAGCACAAACAGTAAAATTAGAAGAATTTAAATCCACACATCCAAAAGTGCCTACTGTAAAAAAAGAAAAACCACTCGAGGAACTAAAAGAACTCAAAGAATTAAGAGAACGTCAAAAAAAATTAGATGTCGATATTCAAGAATATTCTGAATCCATCCAGCTTCCTATGCTGGAAGAACTCGATGAAATGGCCAAAAAATAAAATAGAAAGGGCGGTATAACTTATCTCTAATCAAGTTAGGATAGGGCCTAAATTAATTCAGATCATTGTTTATATCAACATAACCAATTTTTTCTATATGATTATCTATCCAATTTAATCGTTTGCTTGTCCATTTTTTTATTTGCTTAACATTCCCATGAAATGTTCTTGACCAAGGTCGCGCATGTAAAAAGATTGAATGAATAGGATTGGTATACGTATTTTTCCATCTTCTTTCTTGGCGTAGACCTGCATCTCCTATAATAGAGACAAATTCGCTTATAGTATTTTGAATATGCTCAGAACTTAGAGCTTGTCCAGGCATACGTAAAAAGCGATAACGTTTAACCACTCGTTCAATGAATGCAGGATCTTTTAATAAACGTTGAAACCAGAAGGCCGGTCTATATCCATCGATGAAATGCTTTTTATGTACAACCCAACCCGACTTTAAGCTCATTGTATAAAAATTCAAATTGCCAAAGGCCGCATCGAAATCCCAAATTGGGCCCATGGTTATCTTATCTCCATCACTTGCATGGAACCATGTACTACGTCTATAGCCATCTACATTTTTAGTTACTTCTTGTATAATAATATAATCCACAAAACTATCAACGTTGATAAAAGCTGAGTACCCAATCTTTGGATCTTTAAAATTAATGCCACCTAGAGCATCTTCAAAGGCATCAATTTTTGCTTTAATATTATTTTTAATTAAGTTTGAAGCAGCTGGATTTTCTTTATCCCACTTTTCAAATTCACTTGTTTTAGGATAACGATATTTTATATCAGTGCCATATTTGGTTCGGAAGTCTCCTTTCTTGCTTGAAACTTCTAAAAGAAATGAAACTTGATCTGGTTTACTTAATTCTGTCTTAGGAATGTTAACTCTATTCTTACCTTGTTCATTTCTTTCTACCACTAAATATAATCCCTTATAACCATCATTAATTGATAGTTCAGTATAAAAACTTCGAGGAGCAAATGAAGTATAGTTATTAGAGGCCCCTATTTCTCTTCCTAAGCGATAAGCTAAAGCGTTACGCATAAGTGAGCGATCTACATAGGGAGCATGAAATATCCATTCCTCTCCAGCAGGTAGATTAAAAAATGGTATGGATATCGTTTCTTTTTGTTCATCGATAAAGTTAACTTCATAAGGTTTTTGCTTATATGCTAAAGAAAATTGTCCATGAAGTTGTATTTTTATATTTTTTTCTTTTACTTTTTCACTTGGATCATTTTTTGGTTCTTCTAACGGTAATGGGTCGGGGAGGGACATCGACAAAATGCCTAATATAGAATTTTTTTTATTAATAAGCTCTCCTCTATCCGTAAATATTTTTATGAAGGGTAGAGTGAATTCTTCGGTGTAATTATAATTATATAATTCTTGAGCAACTACAATTCTTGTAGTTATTATTCCCATAAAAAAAAGAATTAAAGCTATAGAAGCAACTAAAGGCACTAACCGATATTTCTTCCACAATTTGTTTCCACTACCTTGAATCATTACATAACTCCTTTGTTGACGTTTTGAATTCTCGCTATCTTTAAATTTAAAAAAAGTTATAACACAAGCAAATTTTTATCAATTTATATTAAGCTTAATTAGGGTTTCTCTAACTAGTCGCTGGCGCGAAAGCGACAGTGACTAACTAAGAGATCAACGAGATCAACGAGGTCTGCGACCCAAAAATTGAAAGTGAAATTTTAAGGGCCTTTTTTAAGGGCCTTCTAAAGTGGAGTGATTGCAATCATTGCTTCAATAAGCTTATTAAGGTCTCTAAGGTCTCGAGGATCTTTGTTGTTTTGAGGAACAACTCCTAATTTCTTTAGTTGAGAAGACAATTGGATTACTTGAGGAAGAATAAAATCGTAGTTTGTAAGTTTTGAAAATTCTTCTGCAAAATTAAGATCATTATTAAGGTCATTATTAAGATCACTATTATTACAATTAGCAACTACTTTTCCTGAGTGAAGAGCATACATTGTATCGGTCCAACTATATGCTAAGTCGATATCGTGAGTAGAAAAGATGATGGTTAATCCCTCTTGTTCTGGTTAAACCTCCACAAGCTGATATTAATGGTCATCAAGTAGAAATCTTTACTAGTACTTTTACTGGTACTTTTACTGGTACTGATGATGAGGCAAAAACATTAATCACTGAAATATCCCCAAACTACAAACCTTGGTTTTCATCAATTATGAAACCCGCCAGTAGTGAAATTGCATCGCTGCTTTTTGCTTTACAAGCGGCCTTAGGAGCAGGATTTATCGGATACTTCTTTGGAGTTGCTAGAACTAAAAAAAATTTAAGAAAGAAAATGGGATCTCAAAATGTTGTTAATTAATGAACTTTCATACAGCAATCATTGGCGATTTATTCATCCAGCAGAAAAGATAATATTTGTTACTTTATGTATGCTATCTTCATTGATTGCAAAATCTCCATACCCACCTTTGATTGTAGCTATATTCATAACAATTGTGGCGGCCATTTTTGCAAAAATAAAACTGAAACTTTGGGTAAAATTATTGATTATCCCTTTGGGGTTTGTTTTATTAGGATGTTTATCGATAATCATAACTTTTAGTTGGCCCTCAGCAATCTCTAATATTTTACAAATTCAATTTTCACTTTCATCTGTAGGAATAGTTACTGCAACTCACGTACTTGCAAAATTTTTTGGTTGTACGACTTCTTTATTGCTGCTTACTCTTACTACTCCACTTACAGATATTATTCAATTTTTAAGGGCCATCAAAATTCCTGCAATTTTATTGGAATTATTAGTGCTTTGTTATCGAGCAATTTTTATTATTTTAGATACAAGTATGCACATACATCAAGCACAAGTTTCTCGACTTGGATATAATGGCATTACATCTTCTTTTCGTTCATGTGCTTTACTCATAGTTGGAATTTTAACTAAATCCATAAAGCGTTCTCATTCCTCATGGATGTGTATTCTTTCTCGTGCATATAATGATGAAATACGTCTTCTTTCATTTGAACACAAACTTTCAACTAGCAACCTAATTTTATCTATAATCCTGGGTTTGATATTTATGATTTTATCATTAACATTCTTACCTGCCTCTAAAAGTATTGGAGTCTAAGCATGAATGATATAATTATTGAAACCCATGAAGTTAGCTACTCTTATCCTGATAATATATTGGCATTAGAAAAAGTAAACATGAAATTTACCAGAGGAAAACGTCATGTTATCCTTGGTGCCAATGGTGCTGGAAAATCAACTTTATTTATGCTACTAAATGGACTTTACCGTCCTTCCTCTGGAGAAGTAGTATTTAATGGTGTGCCTCTTGAATACAATTCAAAAGCGTTAAGGCAAATTCGAACACATATAGGAGTGTTATTTCAAGATCCAGATTCTCAACTAATTTCAGCATCTGTTAGAGAAGATATTTCTTTTGGCCCTATGAATTTAAAACTTGATAAAAAAACCGTAAAAGAAAGAGTAGATTATGCTTTAGAGATAACCGGACTAAAAGATTTTTCCGATCGCCTTGTTCACTCTCTAAGTTACGGTCAAAAAAAGCGTGCTTGTATCGCAGGAATCATGGCCATGAAACCAGAAGTTTTAATTTTAGATGAACCAAATGCAGGACTTGATAAAAAATCACAACAAGAATTTCTTCATCTTCTAGAAAAACTTATGCTTCAA
>JADGAM010000275.1 GCA_015232015.1 Oligoflexia bacterium
TTCTCGGAGGAGTGCTTTCCAAACAAGATCATAGGAATCATTATATACTTTATGATAAGCAGTACCATCGTTATTTAATGGATAGGAGATATCTAAGGATTCTAGTTTTTCTAATTCATCACTATTATTTTCAAATTTTTCTAAATCTTTGATTTCGTCAGTAAAATTTAATTGATTAAGTTGATTTAATTGAGTGGGTGTGTTTTCACAAAGAGCAGATTTATTAATGGATATAAAAAACAAAAGTAAGGAGACGTAGAAAAATAAATTGAACAATAAAATTTTTTTCTTTGAATTTATAATTTTTTTCCACATAAATATTTTTAAGAATGATTATATAATGACTATATAATAACTATGCGAACATTACTTAAATACTATTTTATGCATATTGAAAGAGTTATTGTCAATTAATTTTATTTAATCTACTATTTAAGTTTATTAATCGTTTATATTATTTAAGAGGAAAATTTTTTTAAAATGAGCTTGTACAATTATTTAAGTTGGATTTTATTTCACGTTTTGGTTATTTTACTATTGGTGTGTGATTTGTTTTTATTTTGTAAAAAAAATCAAGCGATAAGTTTGAGAAAATCTTTGAAATTGAGTGCATTTTATATCGCTATGGCCCTAATTTTTAATATTGGGGTATACTTTTATAAGGGAGCTGCCGCCGCCACAGATTTTTTCACAGGATATTTAATCGAGATATCTCTTAGTGTAGATAATTTATTTGTATTCTTACTTATTTTTACAGTTTTTAAAGTACCTAATAAATATCAGCATCGAGTTTTACTCTGGGGCATTATAGGTGCTGTTTTAATGAGGGCAGTATTTATATTAGCTGGTGTGGCCTTAGTGCATAAATTTGAATGGATTATGTATGTATTTGGAGCATTTTTAGTAATCACTGGGATAAAATTATTTTTTCAACAGAAAGAAGAAGGTAGTGAGTGTGAAAATGATATTAAAAATAACATTGCTGTGAGATGGGCCAAAAAATTATTACCGTTCACCGATCAATTTCATGAAGAAAAATTTCTAGTTAAAGTTGATAAAAAATATCTTTTTACTCCACTTTTTTTAGTATTAATTGTTATTGATGTCTTTGATATTGTTTTTGCGGTTGATTCTGTTCCTGCAATACTTGCAATTACTACTGACTCATTTATTGTTTATACATCAAATATTTTTGCGATATTGGGGTTACGATCAATGTATTTTGCTTTAGCAGGAATTATGCCGCTTTTTAAATATCTTCAATATGGCCTAGCAATAGTTTTACTTTTTATTGGAGTTAAACTTCTTTTAGTTCACACCTATAAAATTCCGACATCCATTTCCCTATTGGTATTAACGATGTCAATAGGCGGATCGATTTTGGCCTCTCTAAGGGTCGCCAAGAAAGTAAATTGACTTAGGATAGGCCCTTAATATCATTCCATTCCTAGTTGTAAAAAGACTGCAACAAAGTGGAACACGCTGCCGATCAAAACAAATATGTGCCAGATAACATGATTGTATGGAATTTTTTTGGACACATAAAATATTACTCCAATAACATAAGCGATGCCACCAAGTATTATACAGCTAAAAAGCTGAGCAGAGGAGAGTGTCCAAATAGATTTGATAATAAATATTGCAGGGATACCTGTTACTACATAAATTATTGATGAGATAATCTTGCTTTTACCAATAAAGAAAAGCTCATAGATAGTTCCCAATACCGATGAAGTCATTACAATGGAAAAAATAATAATTCCTTGTGGTCTAGGAAATAGGGTGAAACAAAAAGGAGCATATGTACCGCAAATAAATAAATAGATGGCCAAGTGATCAAACAGTTTAAATTTCTTTTTTATACTTGGATTTTTACTTCCATGATAAAAAGTGGAAGAGGTGTAGAGTAAAATTAAAGGAATTATATATATAATACTTCCAGAAATATTTAAAATCTTTCCACTTTGTATTGTAAAAAAAAGTAGAAAAATTCCACCAGTAATTGCTAAAAAAAGCCCTAAACCATGCGAGAGTGTATGGAAAAATTCTTCTTTAGGTTTGTATGTAAAAATATTTTCATTCATATTATTTATTATGGATTTTATTTATCAAGAAAGATACGAAATTAAACTAAATGTCGATAAAAACAGTCCAATACTTAAGTATATATTAAGTTCTGTCGAAGATTACCACATGCTTAATAAATATAAATATAAATATGAATGGAAATATAGATATTTTGAAACCTCAATTATCATTGCAGCTATGTTGTGGGTGGTTTTTTGCTATATTGATTTTATTTTAGCAAATGATGTAATTGCTGATTTTTCTAACAATGATCCTTATTTTACAGAAACTTTAAAATGGAAAATTAATACAAATCTGGATTCTTTAGTGAAACTAGAAGAGATCGAACATTACGAAATACCTGTGAAATTACTTAGTGATACATTTGATAGTGATGCCTCTAAAGAGATAAAAGAATCTATTTTTTTTACAAAAATGGTTAATGGAAAAGTAGAAAAATTTTTACGTTGGCCGATATTTTCGAAAAATACTTCAACAAATTTAAAATTAAGTCTTGAAGAGCTATTAAATAAAAATGGATATGATTCAAGCACAAAAAAATATTTTAAAGGAATCATAGGTGTAGATGGTTCGATTTTTTTAAAAGACCCCCAAACAAAATATATTTTTATGTTGATATCAATAAATAATAGTGAGCAATATCTTCATGCAAAAGAGATAAATCAATTGGCCGCAAAGGTGATTAAAATTCCAAATTTACAAAATAGTACTAAGAATAAAAATCACTTACTAATTATGAGAGATCCATTAGGTATTCAAATTAATTTTGATAAGGATAGTAGTATTGCATTTGTAGTAAAAGATATTACTTTACTTACTAGTAAACGATTAAATTATTATTTACCTGCTATTTTAATTCTAAATTATGAGAAAAAAATTTCAGCAAAGATAACAAAAATTAATAGTGCTAAACATGTAGAGAAATTTTGGAATAATAATTTTATAATTCCATTAGCAAAGACTTTAGCGGAGTTTACAGTCTTTTATGGACTTTTATTTACTAAGTCATATTTAGATGACATTTATGTTGAGCTTGATCAAGATAAAGCGCCAACAGGAAAAATTGTGATAGCAAATATTATGGATACGAAGATTATAGAGTTTTTTAATAAGGAACGAGAATTGCAAAAATTTCCGCAAGAGATTTCAAATAAATTTGTTAAGTTGAATATAAATTTTGCTACTAATCTTACTACTCAAATAAATGAAAGTTTGGAAATTTATAGAACCAGAGTTTTTTATAAAACCTTTGAATTCCATTTTAGTGAATTAACTGAAATTCCTTCTTATAAATTTTTAATAAATCAAAATAAACAAGTATCTTTGAAAATGATTTCTCATAAAAACAATAAGCTTATTGATAGAGAAAAAAATTATTCTTTAAATGCTTCTGAGATGTTTGATTTTTTAAAACTTAGAGAATGTTTACTTTCTTCAAATGCTTTAAATATCAAAAGCCAGTGTTATAGTTTATTACAAAATATGAAAAGAAATAAAACTATTAAATTTTACAATGAGAAAATATTGGAATATGAAACAAGTAATTTTCCCAATAAATGGGAGATAATTTCAGATATAGTAAGTGAAGGTATTACAAAGACCAACACAGCATCAGAATATGTATCAATAATACAATGTAATTTCATATTAAATAGAGATGGTAGAGAAAAATGTAGAAAAATTATGAGACCAATAATAAAGCAAACTATTATGAAATATTTTTTTAATTTTTCTCCTACCGACAATGAAATTATAGATTTCTATAAAAATCATCCTAGAATGAGAGTTGAGTTAAAGGAATATGCTCTGGCAAAAAAAATTAAAGTAAGATTCGATTGATGAACATTATACAGGTCTTAACGGAAAAATACTTGGGCCTTAGTAAGAACAAAAAGTTTCATATCGAAATTATCTGATTTTAAATAGTCAGCACCTATTGAGAGATCACCAAATAGCCAATCCTGGTAGAGCAATCTTCTATAATTTATAGAGGTATCATAGCCAGTATAATAAAATGTTGGAGAGAAACTAGCATTGGCACCCGCACTGTAGGAGATAGAGTTTTTTTCATTGATTGATTGATAAAAAATTAAATTGTTTCTAAGGGAAAAAAGATCATATTTATCAGTCCAACTTAATGTATTGACTAATTCAGTTTGAAAAGAGGATGTCCATTTTCTTAGAAAGGAGAGTTGAGTGGACTCTTGAAATCCATCTTGACGGTAAAGTATAAATTTTTGAGAGGCAAAAATGTTTATGTATTTAGTATCAATATTTTTTTGTATGCTTAATTTTATAAAAGGATCTAGTGGTAAGTCTAATCTCATACCTGTATTAACAAACATTTTAACAAAATCGATCTTTGGTAATAGATAAGAAATTCCTGCGATGAAACTTGATTTTACAATGTTATCACGAGCATTTGGGCGTGCAGTATTATCTGTTCCATATCCGGCCTGCAAATTTCCCGATTGAGTGAGATCTTCATTTTCTTTTTCAATGATTAAACGTAAACGTTCAGAGGTTTGGGGTAAATGAAAACTTGCTCTAATATCATAATCATAGGATGTAGGTTCGCCTTCTTTCTTATAAAGACCATAGTAGGCCAATATTAAACTTTTATTATCAGTTTTAGAGTATGGTTGTTCAGAAAAAAAGAGATCAAGATTATAATTAATATCAATCCATTGCTCGGTAATTGCTCTTTGAGTATCAGTAATTAATGAAGTTGATGGTGGTGCAGACTCATTACTGAGAATAATAGTTGAGTAAAAAAAACAGCATATAATTACTAAGAGTAAAATTTTAAACATTAGAAATTTACCCCGGCAGATAAGATGATTTTTTGGGACATTGTTTTAAGATTATGTGCTTGATAAACGCCATTTACAAAAAATATTTTGTAGTGATATAAAAATCCACCTTCTAGTAGCAACATATCTTTCTTTTTTTCTGTCTGAGATTTTTTCCCAAACCAAGGATCTTTTTGAACAGCAGTCTTAGCAAAACCAAATGATAAATTAAGAAGCAAAGGAACCCATGGATTAGTAGGGAGAAGCAATCCTCCTTTAAAGCCTAATACTCCTGTTTTTAAAAGTGGATCATCTTGATAGCGATCATCAGCAATAAAGAAAGTTACAAAAGCATTAAAAAAATAACTTTTTGATTGATTGCTTTTTTGGGTGATAAAGCCTATTGTAAATTCATCATGATGTTTGTGTATTAGTGATGGTGCCAAAAGAATAATGTTTTTATTTTTTAAAATTTGTTTTTCTGTAGTTGCAA
>JADGAM010000276.1 GCA_015232015.1 Oligoflexia bacterium
ATCATATAAATTACTATTGCTTTTTAAGGTCTTTTAGACGGCCTCTAAAACCCAATATTATTCACTATCTTAAGTATTGGTACAACTATTTTCATTTTTATTTAGTCATTGACTAATAATCATGGCCCTCATCTGACCTAAATTATATTAAAAACAGATCAATGCTAACAACTAAAAAATAACAGATTAGGTTTACTCTAATAACAACAGAATAATTTTTTACAATAAAAAGTTAATCAATTATCTTCATACAATTATTATAAGATTCTAATTTGCAATCCTTGCTAAAGAAGACAAATAATAAAGAACTACCAAGGAGGAACAGATGTTGTGGACCATTTTTGTAATTCTAATAGTTTTATGGCTTCTCGGTTTGGTAAGCGGATACACTATTGGTGGATTTATCCACATACTATTGGTTATCGCCATAGTTGTGGTTCTAATTAGAATTATTTCAGGTCGAAGGCCATTATAATAATATATTAAATGAAAGCATTAAATCGTTTTATTTTCAAAGTCGTCTCCATTGTTTTTTTGGCTTTTGGAATATACTTTATCTCCGACTTATTTCTAACAACTATGAATTTGTATGCTTCTAAAATGGATGAACAAATTGAAACTATGGTCAAAGATTCATTTGTATTTAGAAATTATCTCAAAAATGATGACATCGAAGTCAGTACTAAAAATGGTGTTGTCACTTTAACTGGTACAGTTAAGAGGGAAATGAATAAATATCTGGCACAAAAAGCTGTGGAAGAATTGGGCGGAGTAAAGAAAGTAGATAACTTTCTGAAAATTAAATAAATTTTACTTACCAATACGAATAGCTGAAATATCTCCTATTAATCCAAAAACACTGAGTAGCCAGAGTATAACCGCAATAACTACCACAGCATTGAGAATGTTCTTTATTGTAGATTGCATTGGAATGTAGCTATTAATTACCCACAAAATTATCCCTACAACAACCAAAATGATCACCACTTGTATTAAAGGCATAGTATTTCTCCTTTAAATTTAAATATAGATTCATTCGAATGATAGTCCACATATGCTGAGCTATAATACTATAATGTAAACATAACAATTTGGTAACTGTCTTTATCTTCAATTGATTTATGATTAGGGTAATCCTAATCATTTTGATATTGCAGCTATAAATCTCCTAGTTCGATAATATCAATCAAGGAATTATTTTTTTTAAGAGATTGTATTCCTGAAGGAAGAATATTTAAAATCCCTTCTTCAAGTGAATTTATAATTCTCTCTTTTTGAAAACTTCTAGCATAGACAATAGAAATCTCTCTTGTAGGGATAGGTTTGGCAAAGTTTTTTACATACGTTTTTTGTTGATCTTCAGGCAACTCATTTACTAATAACCAAGGAAGAATAGTTAGCCCCCCACACTTTAAAACCATATTTTTTAAAGCATCAAAATTTCCACTTTCAAATAATAATCTTTTTTCTGTTAATTTTTTACTTTTTGATTCATCAGTAGAACAGATATTTATTACCTGATCTCGAAAGCAATTACCTTTGTTTAATAACCAAATATCTGCTGAATTTAAATCCTCTGGATTAATTTTACTCTTTTTAGATAAGTAATGTGTTGGCGAAACAAAAGCACAAAATGGTTCATAATATAAAACTCTCTCAATGAAATTATTATGATGTAGAGGAGTGGCCATAATTCCAGCATCGATTTTATCATCTTCTAACATTTTTAAAATATCTTCTGTTTTATTCTCTTCTATTGTAAGTCTTAATTTTGGATACTTATCTTTCATTTTGCTTGCAAATAATGGAGTAAGATAAGGGGAAATCGTAGGGATTATTGATAATTTAAAATCTCCGGCCAAAACTCGTTTTTTTTCCTCTAAAATAGTGTTAATTTTTTTAGCTTCTTTTAAAACAGTTCTTGCTTGCTTTATTATATCTTCACCATCAAGAGTAGGTATGATAGGGGTTTTTGATCGATCAAAAATAATTATTCCCAATTCATCCTCTAATTTTTGAAGTTGCATACTAAGTGATGGTTGAGTTACTGAGTTTGCTTTTGCCGCTCTACTGAAGCTACGGAATTCATCAACGGCCAATAAATATTCTAATTGTGTAAGAGTCACAAACATTTCTCCAATTTATTTAATCATAAACAGATTCCAGATGAAGAATCTTCAGAAAACTTTTCACATTCATTAGAACAGCAATCAAGATTAGACATGCAATGTGATCCTTCCGCCACACATCCTCTCATCTCTCTAAAATCAACGCCTGGAGCACACCTATTATCTTCACAAGTTCCAAGGCAACAAATCAAATCTCTGTTACAATAACCGCCAGCAGGTTGGCACATACGAGCATTAGCTGTTGTAGAAAGCGAGAGAAATACGGTAAAAAAAGAAAGTAAGATGGTAATTGAAAGTACGATTAGAAGAGAAGGTGAGCATTGATTAAGGTTTTTCATAATTTTTGTCCTTTGGGTTAAATTAGTTTTTAAAATTGCTAATTACATGTAGTAAAATTAATAAAATGATCAACCCTAATAACAAAAAAACCATAGTGCTTCAAGAAAATAATCAAAAAATCACTATAAATAAAAATAAATTTCAAGTAGCATATATTACATTATTTTATTCTAGGAGATGTTTTAATAGGAGATGTTTTAATATGAATAGCATTAATAGTATGAATAGTATGAATCGTTATCTTATTTCTGTTGATATTGAAGGTATTACTGGAGTTGCAAATAGAGAGTTTTCATCTTCCAATGGTTCAAGATACTCTTTAGCATGTTACTTCATGATCTGTGATGTGAACGCAGTAATTAAAGGTATATTTTCGGCCGATAAAAATCCAATTGTAATTGTCAGAGATGCTCATGGAAAAGCAGTAAATTTAGATTTAGCAAAATTAGATTCTCGTGCACAATTATTGCAAGGCTGGGATAGTTCAACCAATATGGTTTATCCAGTTGATGATTCTTATTCAGGAGTATTTTTAGTGGGATACCACTCTGGTGCAACTAATTTACGAGGAGTTTTATCTCATACTTATGGAGTAAGAAGTGTAAAAATTAATGGAATGTCTTTAACAGAAACAGGAATTGCAGCATGGTATGCAGGTCACTATAATGTTCCTATTATTTTTTGTAGTGGCGATGATCAAGCAGTGATAGAGGCAAAAGAGCAGTTACCTCAAATTGAAATTGTAGAAGTTAAAAAAAGCATAAATCGTCATAGTAGCTTATCGCTATCACTAGATGAGGCAACAAAAAAATTAGAAGCGGGAGCATTTAATGCTGTTAAAAGAAATATAGAAAAAAAACTTCCTCCCTTGATTTTTAAAGAAAAACTTTTAAAAGTTATTATTGAATTTGAGGGGAATTCCTATCTTCCAAATGCATTTCAAGATTTAATGGACATATTAAGTTTTGATTTAAATTATAAATTTAATAATGAAAATTTGTCTGTTGAATATCAAACTTCATCTCAATTAGAGGCCTATCAACGATTCGCTTTAATAACAAAATTAGCATCTGCATTTGTTGAATAATAGGCCGCTGGCCACCGAAAGCGCTAGAGACTGATTACTTAAAATTTATTAGGGGCCTAATCTTGTCCGAAGTTTTGTACTGTTAGATTAATATATGTGGAATTGGGATTGCTATTGCTATTATGGCCTATTCCTACTTTGCGATAACTAGGATCCAAAATGATTCTTCTATGCCCGTAATTGCTAACACCGTAATCGATGATTAATATCTTAATGAAATTGATTGCCGCTTTTTGTGAATCTACATCGGCATTCCAATCTTCTCCAGATGCTTGTGCTATATTTTCAGCACAACCACCATTGTAACCCGCACGGGAGCAGCGATCGCTGGGAGTTCCATCAAATGTGTGCCCAAATAGTTGCCGGGAATTTAAAAATATAGCGTAGTTTGTAGCTGCATTATTGAGGGCCACATCTAAAGTTAAAGAATCCATGGCCTCAGTATTAAGCAGTTCCTGATAGGCCCCATTATCCTTATTATTTGAATATTCATTTTTTAATCTAGTTTGAGCGTACAATTTTGGGTTGGTACGCGCTAAATTTAACTCTTTGAGAGAATAAAGTTGAAAGTTAACAATTTTGTTATTGCTACTATTTTCAACAGTAGTAGTAGTGGAAGTGGTAGTGGAAGCGGTAGTATTGTTATTAGAGATTGAAGGAGAAGAAGAAGGTGAAGGTGCCAATGATGAGTAATCTGATTGCTTGGAGTTTGAACAATTTGACAATATCAATTGTGTTACAATTAATAAAACAAAATGAAGTAAATAGTTTTTATTAATAAATATATTATTAGTAAACGTGTGAGTATTAGTAAGTATTTTAATTAGTATATAAATTATTTTATTCATGTTTGTATTATACCCGTGTTGTATATAATTTTCAGTTAAATATTATTCACAATGAAAATAATAAAAATAATTTTTTAATTTATGATAGTTTAGATCACTAAATGAAAATTTTTGTTATTTTTATTACTAAAGTATGAAACAATAATAGTTGGCACTTTGGCAATGGTTTTGGCAATGGTTTCCATAGAGAAATTTATCTAAAAAACTAACATATGATAATGTATAAACATAGGAGTATTAAAATGTATAAATTATTAATTAAACGTCTATTGTTTACCATTTTTTCTTTGTTGATTATTTATTCAATTTCAGGAATCGGTATTAATGATCTACAAGCATTTAGCAGTAAAGAAAAAAAGGAATTTAAAAAAAAATACCCTCTAATCAGAGATAATGTTATTTCAAATTTGGAAAGTGCTCTTAAAAGCTTCGAGATCACTCTTCCAGAAACAGAAAGAATACTAAATGAACACCATATTTATTTTAGTAGACCAATAGATTTGATTACCTTAAATAATATAATCAAAATCATTAATGACAACAAACTCGAATTTACAAATAAAGAACAATTTACAGAATTCATAAGTCTAGATGCAAACGTTTTAGGATTAACCAATGAAATTATCACATTATTTCCAGAAGCAAAAAAATCACCTATTAGCTTCATTCTTTTTCTACAAAAAACAGCTACACAACTAGAGCTAACTTCACCTCATTCTTTACTACAATTTAAAAATAATTATCCCGATGCCAGCTTGAATGATATTTTGGAATTAATTGACTTCGTTTCTAAAAATAAATTAAACACACTTCCAAAATCAACTTCTGAATTGGATTTCTCGTTTTGGAGCAAACAGTTGAATAAACTTTTTTTGAAAAATAATAGTTTTAAAAAAATTAAAGCACTGATAACCGAAGCACATAATGAG
>JADGAM010000277.1 GCA_015232015.1 Oligoflexia bacterium
TAATGCATCTCTGTGTTTAGTTCTTATTACATATAAATGAAATACATGAGATCCTTTTTCTGGTATTTGAGGAATTACAACGTCTCCAATTCCCTCTAAAACATTGTTATATTTTACAGCAGCGTTGAAGCGTCGTTGATTATAATCATTCAATCGTTTTAACTTCACACCTAAAACAACTGCTTGAACAGTATCTAATCGACTATTTAACCCTATGATTGGATGATAATATTTTTTTGGTGAACCATAATTTCTAATAGAAATTAAATTATCGTAAAGCTCTTTCTCGTTAGTTGTTACCATACCTCCATCACCATATGCTCCTAAATTTTTACCAGGGAAAAAACTAAAACATCCAGTTCTACCTACTGTTCCTGCTTTTTTTCCATCTAATTCCGCACCATGGGCCTGAGCAACGTCTTCAATAATTTGAAGATTATATTTGTCTGCAAGAGCTTTTAAGCTATCCATATTAAGCATTCTTCCGTAAAGATGAACAGGAATAATCGCTTTTGTTTTTTTAGTAATTCTTTTTTCGATCTGATTAATGTCAATAAGAAAATTCTTCTCTTCAACATCACATGGAACCGGAGTGGCACCTGTTAAAGTTACCCCTAAAGGAGTAGCTATGAATGTATTAGCTGGAACAATCACTTCATCGCCAGGTCCAATGCCAAGAGCTCTAACTGAGAGATGAAGAGCATCCGTACCTGTTGCTACTCCAACAGCATACTTTGTACCAATAAATTTAGCAAAATCGTTTTCAAAATTAGCAACTTCTTCTCCAAGAATGAAATTACACTTTTCAAAAACTTTATGAACACCAGGAAGAACTTCTTCTTTAATTGCAAGATATTGTGTTTTTAAATCAACAAAAGGTACATTCATAGTCGTCATAGATAGCTCCTTCTTAAAATTTTAAATTCAAACTAACTAAATAATTTTTTACAAAACCTTATATAAAAGTAATTGTCCTTGAATCTTATTTTCAAAAGTTTTAATTGGTTTAACTCTTGAAAGGACTGGGAAATTACGAATCTCATCTTCCAAAAGTTTCCCAATTGGCATCATTTGCTGATTATAATTTACATCAATCACTGCATATTTTTTACCTTCAATTGAAAAATTTTTTATCTGCTCATCGGAAATAAAATAATCAGGATGACCAAGATAAATAAAAATCTTGTTTAATAGCAATGGATTAGATGAAAACAATTCATCACACTTTATAGATTTATCTTTTAAATAACTACCAATTGTATTCAATTCTAAGATATTTCCAGTATAAGATGGTCTTTTTGTGGCAACCAACGTAAAAGACACTAGATATACAATCATCATTATTTCAGGAACACCCTTAGGTAAATTAATTCTTCTGAAAAAATAAATAATATTTTCAAAACCTTTGAGAACCAAAATTATCAGGACAGGATATATTGGAATAAAAAATCTTGTGTTATAAATTTGACTTATCGAAATAAAAATTAAAATTGGTGCAAAAAAAATAACTGGATAAAATGCTTTTTTAATAAGCATCACTTGTTCTTTTTTTTGATACACAAACCCTAGTAATATTAATAAATAATACATTGGATTGATGAATAAAAATGAAGAAAGTATGTCTGGAATTGTTTCAATGTTTTTTAATAGAACTTTTAAATATAAAAATATTTTCCATTCATTTTTATCAATGAGATAAGTACCTATTGCATGAGATAACCCTGCTTGACTTTTCATACTTATCATCCATATACCAGTTTGTGTCTTTAAAAAAATTATATATGATAAAACAAACACAATTATTGGAATTATAAAAAATGCAATAGGTTTAATAATACCACTAAAATCTTTTGGAGCGAATTTTCCTACACGTATATTCTTGAAAATTTTGTACACTATTACTAACCCTAGTATTGCTAAAAAACCAAGCCCTTCTGGCCTTATTAAATACGAAATTGAAAAAAGAGAGGACGATATCAGAACATCTCTTGGATTTTCATTCTGAAAATATTCATAGCTATAAGAAATTCCCAGCCATGCTAAAAATGAATAGGGAATAGATATTACTTCATTCCATCCAATTGAATATAGCATCCACGCAGGAATCAAAAAAATCATTATGTTTAAACAAAGTGATTGTTGTTGATTTAAAGAAAGTAATTTTTTTAAAAATCTATACTGAACTATAAGTGTTAGTAATGAAAAAATAATAATAATAAGTTTTGTGATAAGAATATAATCACTAATAAAAAATCTAAACATCGTTAACAGGGCCGGATATACTGGAGGGTATATCAAATTATAGCTGACTGCATCTAGTGAAAAGAAAAACTTCGAATAAAGATTATACGATAATCTTATGTATGCAACATCATCGTTACCTAACACATAATTTGTAACTACGACATAAGTGGTTATTAAAAAACAAATGGCCGGGGCCAAACAAAAAAATATGGGATTTATTATCTTATTATTTAAATCTTTCATGTTAACTAAATCTCGCTTTCAATATCAAAATAATAGCTTTTTTATTTTATACTTCACCTGTTTTTAAAGAATATGCAGAAACTGATTTTTCAAAATCATTGCACTTATTCTTCCTGTTCTTTGTAATTCTAGTTAAAATTTCAAAAATGAGTTGTCTTACTACTACAAAAATTGCCAACCAAGCATTTTTAGAAAAAACTCTTCGCAAAATATATACTGGTCGCAAATAAAAAGAGATATATGCTTGCTTATGATATTTTGCCAAAGTCTTTGAAGGTAAAAATGGTAATTCCATTATGGGAGTGGCCAAATCAAATTTTGCCCATTCATGATCTTTAGGCATTTTTAAGTGTCCAGCATTTATTACATCAACAAATAACTTAGTACCAGGCAAAGGCGTAGTAATATTAAAAACTGCATAATCAATTTTATAATTTAAAGAATAGTTTATGGTTTTTTGTATCTGCTCCTCTTTTTCATCTGGGCCACCCATCATATAAGCTCCACGTATTTCAATGCCTGCCCTATTTGTTGCATGAATTGCTTTCTTTGCCTTATCTACATCTGCTCGTTTATTAAACGAATTTAAAATTTCTTCATCTGCTGATTCAAAGCCATACATTATTTGATGACAACCGGCCAATTTCATTTTTTTCAAAAGCTCTTCATTTACAGAGTCTACTCGAGCAAAACAAGACCAACTAATTTTCAATTTATTAGAAATAATTAAATCACATATTTCAAAAATTCTTTTATTATTTGTTGTAAAAGAATCATCATAAAAAGATATTTCTTTAATATTATAAGTATCAATTAAATGTTTTATATGTCTAAAAACAACATCTGCTGATTGATATCGAACTTTTTTTCCAAACATTCCTGAATAACAAAATGTACATCCCCCAGGACATCCCCTAGAAGTAATAACTCCGATCGAAGGTGTTCTTATTGCAGCACCAGCTGATGAGTGATACAAATGCATTGGTAGTTTGTGATACGCTGGTAAAGGCATATCCTTAGCATCGATGAATAGATTTGATGAAGGATTTACTATAACATCATTGCCTTTTTTCCAAGTCAAATTTGAAATTTCTTGTAGTGGAGTATTTCTAGCAAGCATCAATATTGGAAGCTCTCCTTCACCTCTTATCACTAAGTCTGCTATCCCTTGAGC
Source organism: Oligoflexia bacterium (assembly GCA_015232015.1). Lineage (GTDB taxonomy): Bacteria > Bdellovibrionota > Bacteriovoracia > Bacteriovoracales > Bacteriovoracaceae > JADFZW01. Next base: position 3,662 of record JADGAM010000277.1, read on the forward strand.
TACTATATTTTCATGATAAACAGAAGGATGAACCCCTCCCATTATTATTTTACTTTTTGGAAATTTTTTTCTAATTGCTTTCGCATATTCAAGGGCATTTGGATAGTTAATGGTAAAAGATGAAATTCCGATATATTCTGAATCCGGATAAATTCTTGCGCAAACATCTTCTGGGGAATATTTGAAAACATTAGCATCTATTAAATCAACTTCATGTTTTTCCGTTTCCAAAACTGCAGCAAGATTTGCTATTCCTAAAGGAGGAACAACACCCATGATAAATCTCCAAGGATTATTATTAGAATATGTCCTACTTGGATTTATCAGTGTAAATCTCACGTTCCCTCCATAAACATTTTAAAATTTTACTTTTTAATTCCTAGTCCTAATAAAATAAGTGGCCGCATAATACTCCACCAACCTGTTATCGGACGCATTTTAGTATAACCCAATTTCTTTGAAGGATAGATTTTTGTTACAGGAACTTCTTTTATCTTATACCCTAGCTTAATTGCCTTATAAAAAAGATATGGTTCTAACTCATATTTATCTAACCAATCTTGGCGATAATTTATTTGTTCGTTCTTAAGCAATGAAACTCTTATGGCCCTAAAACCATTTGTACTATCAGTAATTTTTCTTTTAGAAATACAAGACATCATTAGTGGATGAATAAACCTAGTAGCAACTTGTCTATACAGAGGCATATTACCAAAATTTCCACCTTTAAGATATCTTGATCCTTGAATAAAATCGTATCCATCATTAATTATTGGTGACAATAAACGAGGAATTTCTAATGGATCATCTTTGTTATTTCCAGCAAGAATCACAACAACATCATAGCAATTGGAGATGGCATAATCAAAAAAATCTTTCATCATTCTACCAATGCCTTGATTAAAAGAATGACGAAGAAATTTTACATTACATTTTTCTAATAACTCTATAGATCCATCTGTTGAACCATCGTCGCAAACCATTAAATCATAATCTCTTTCATTAACAGAAGGAAATCTTTTAATAGTTTCAACTATTTTTACTCCTTCATTGTAAGCAAAACTAGCGACAAGAACTTTCATCTAATGCTATCTCGAATTATTTCTTCATTTATAAATATAAATTTCAAAAATTATTTTTTAAGATTTATCACATCATTAATTTTCATATAAACACTTCCACACTCTGAACAAATAGCTTCAAATCCAGTAAAAATAATTTTATTTCCACAACGACAAATATTTCCTCTTTCTCTCGCAGGATTACCAAATACTAATGTAAATGGTCTAACATTTTTCACTACAACGGAACCAGCGCCTATCATACAATAACTTCCTAATTCAATTCCTGCTACAATTGTTGAATTAGCACCTATAGAAGCACCTTCTTTTACAATTGTTTTCAAACACCAATTTTTATCTTCATATCTTTTTTTAACACACTCATTTCTTGGTGATCTGGGACGCAAATCATTTGTAAAAACAACATTTGGTCCAACAAATACATCATTTTCTATCGTCACCCCTTCCCATATTGTGACTAGATTTTTTATCGTAACATTATTCGCAATATTCGCACCACTCTCAATAAA
>JADGAM010000278.1 GCA_015232015.1 Oligoflexia bacterium
ATATAAACAAATCGAAGATGTACAAAAACGTAAGGCCGAGCGTACAGTTCGGGATGTTTTAATTTCCGGTGATACTTGGGTAATCAATTAGCAATTAGCAATTAGCAATTAGCGCAGATGTAGTAGAGTCATCTATTTTATAAATCCTTGAGTTTTTATATCAGTTAAAAATAAAATATTTAAATAATATTCATTATACGCCGAACAGATTATTGGTTGTTAGTTGCTGTTTATTTAAGACTTCTATTCGAGGTAATAATTTATGATACCTAAGATAACCTCAAATAACTCTTCTCCTTACAAAAAACCTTTTGAAGAAAATGAAGAAAAAAAGCAAAAGAAAAATCAAAACGGTTCGGACAAAAAGCATAAAGATCCTGACGAAGGGTTGATTGTATCCATATCACCTTCCTCAAAATCTAGAGGACAAATGCTTGATTATCCTTTAGATCATCAAATAGTAAATCATCATAAGGATAATGATAATAATAATGATGAAATAAATTATATTTTAACAAAAATGAATAATCATCAATTTTATAAAAATAAAGGCATTGTTTTCTCTTTAGTAAACAACTCTACCGAAGATGAACATTATGATAATCATGATGATCATAATGTTCATGAAGATCCACGTGCTCTAACTCAAATCAACATTTTAAAAAAAGATAGTGGCCAATTTATTCAAAGAATTTCAATTGAACAATTTAGGGCCCTTGTCCAAAGAATTGATAAAGGTTATCATGAATCATCGCTTGGCGATCTAGTAAATGTTAAGTGTTAGTCGAAAAAAATTTAAACATTAAATTGAACTAAAAACTAAAACTAAAAATAAAATTATTATATTATTTCGGAGAACCTAGAGAATGAGCGTAGACAGCACGCTTGATAACAACAGTAGTGGGGAAGAAATCAAAGAAGAAATCAAAAAAGAGCGCACACTAATAATCAGTGACACTACTTATAAAATAATGTGTCTCGCTGATAACAAAAATTTAGATCCCTCTACAGGAGCGGAAAAATTGGCCAATATGTATACTGCTCTAACTGGCCCTATAGATTTTGTTAAACTTGATATCGAAAGAGCAAAAAAGAAAGCAAAAGAATTCGATTTACTGAGATGAACATTGTATAAGATAATTTTTAATTTTTAACCACATTTGCAGCAAGTTTAAACATATTAGATGAAAATACTATTTCAACATGATGGAATACTTCCAATAAAAAAATATGGAGGTACTGAAAGAATAATCTTTTGGCATATACGTCGATTGATTAAATTGGGTCATAAGGTATCGTTAATTGGTTCAATCAGATCAATTGAATTAGAAAAATTAGGAGTTAAGTTAATTGCTAAGAATCAAAAAGATTGGCGGCCACTTATTCCTCCAGATACAGATATTGTACATCTTTTTTATACTCCTGAATTCGATCTCGATATCCCTTACATCGTAACTATTGAAGGCAATGGTCATCCAGGAGAGAAATTCAAAAAAAATACTGCTTTTATCTCTAAAAAACATGCTGAAATTCATAGTGGAAATTATTTTGTTTATAATGGAATTGATCTAGAAGATTATCCTCATCCAAATTTTAGTGACAAAAAGTTTTACGCAAATCCTTCAAATAAAAATTATTGGAATCACTTTTCTTTTTTAGCAAAAGCAAAATGGAAAGTAAAAAATGTAAAGGGTGCGGTTACTGCTACTCAAATGGCAAAAAAACATCTTCACATTGCAGGAGGTAGGGTATTCTCGTTATCATCATACACCCATTCATATGGCATGGTTGACCAAAATGATAAAATAAAAATATTGCGACAAAGTTCAGCATTAATATTTCCTGTTCGCTGGCATGAACCTTTTGGCATTGCAATTATTGAAGCATTTTCTCAAGGTCTGCCAGTCATAGGCACCCCCTACGGATCACTTCCAGAATTGATAAATAACAAAACAGGAATTATTTGCAATAATATAGATGAGTTAATCGATGCTGTTTTTCAACCAACTCAAGCATTCGACCCAGAAGAAATAAGAGATTATGTAGAAGAGATTTTAAAGCACAAAGAATTGTCTCACCTAGTAAAGAAAGACGCTGATCATTTTATTGGAACAATGCTTGATTGTATAAAAAGAGCAGTTAAAAAAGGTGATAATGTATCATTAATAGGTTTTGGTACATTTACAAAAGTTAGAAGAGCAGCTCGCATAGGAATGAATCCATCTACCGGTAAAAAAATTCGTATTAAAGCAAAAACTGTTCCTAAATTCAGACCTGGTCAAGCATTCAAAGCAAGTGTTTAATTAAACAATTCAAATCGATTCAAAAATTAGCTTTCTTCTAGTTTACAATTAACAACAGAATTTAGAATTAGAATAACAATTTTAAAAAAGGTATTCACTTTAAATAAAGGTATTCACTAATGAGAACAATTGAAAATGCAATCATTCGCTTTTCAGGCGATTCTGGCGATGGCATGCAGTTGGTGGGAACTCAATTTTCTAATACATCTGCTGCTATGGGAAACGATATCTCAACTTTTCCCGATTATCCCTCTGACATTCGAGCACCTATAGGGACAATCTCTGGAGTCTCAGGATTTCAAGTAAATATTGGATCAGTTCCAATTTATACACCAGGTGATGAACCAGATATTCTTGTAGCAATGAATCCTGCTGCTTTAAAAGTTAATTTAGATTCTGTTAAAAAAGGCGGAACAATAATTGTAAACATTGATACCTTTGATGAAATAAATTTAAACAAGGCCGGTTACACTACAAACCCTATTGGTACAAACCTCTTAAAATCATATCAAATAATTGAAGCACCCATAACCAAACAAACATTAGAAATATTAAAAGATTCTCCTATTGATCAAAAAACAAAACTTCGATGTAAAAATTTTTATGCTCTTGGAATTATCTACTTCATGTATGGACGCGACCTTGATATCACTATAAACTGGCTTAAAAATTCTGCTAAAGGAAATAACGATACTGTCGAAGCAAATATTAAAGTATTAAAGGCCGGACGTAATTTTGGTGAAACCTTAGAGGCCTTTATCTCCACATTTAAAATCGAAAAAGCAAAGATAGAACCAGGTCGTTATCGTCAAATCAATGGTAATACGGCAGTTGCTTACGGACTTATGCAAGCAGCGGAAGCAGCTGGGCTTAATCTATTCTTAGGGTCGTATCCTATAACACCTGCAACCGATATTTTACATGAGCTATCGAAATACAAACATCTTAATGTAAAAACTTTTCAAGCAGAAGATGAAATATGTGCTGTGTGCTCCTCTATAGGCGCATCCTATGCTGGAGCTCTTGCCGCCACAACAACTTCAGGACCAGGACTTGCTCTAAAGAGTGAGGCCATTGGACTTGCAACCATACTTGAAATCCCTCTTGTAATAGTAGACGTACAAAGAGGGGGACCCTCCACAGGACTTCCAACTAAATCCGAGCAATCTGATTTAAACATTTCTATGTTTGGGCGTCATGGAGAAGCACCAATAGTAGTGTTAGCAGCATCTTCGCCCAAAGATTGTTTTCATATGGCATTTGAAGCTGCAAGAATTGCACTTCAACATATGACCCCAGTTATACTCCTAACTGACGGATTCATTGCAAATGGAGCAGAACCTTTTAAAATTCCAGATAAAAATCAATATAATAAAATTGAAACTCGCTTAGTAAAAGATAAACTAGCAGAAGGAGAGAAATATCTTCCTTACAAACGTGATCCCGTAACTCTTGTTCGTTCTTGGGCCATTCCCGGAATGGCAGGATATGAACACAGAGTAGGAGGCCTAGAAAAATTAAATGAAATAGGAACTGTTAGTTATGATGCCCAAAACCATGAACTTATGAGTGAATTACGCGCTCAAAAAATAGCTAGAATTGAAAACTATATTCCATTGCAAGAAATTGAAGGTGAAAGCTCAGGAGATTTACTTGTGCTATCTTGGGGTGGAAGTTATGGTTCAACCCATTCAGCAGTGAAACAACTTCAACTAGAGGGAAAACGTATATCGTTAGTCAACCTTAGATATATAAATCCATTTCCTAAAAATTTACAAGAGATCTTATTAGGTTTTAGAAAAATAATTATTCCTGAGTTAAATCATGGACAACTACGTGCGATTATAAATGCTAAATTCCATTGTAATGCTGAAGGATTTAATATGTTACAGTGTAGGCCATTTAAAATCCACGAATTAGTCAATGCATTTAATAATCATTTAGAAAGATTATAAAAAAGAAAAGAAAAGAAAAGAAAAGAAAAGAAAAGAAAAGAAAAAAGGAATAAAATATGAATCAAAAAAACCAAGTTCCAACATATACAAAAAAAGATTTTGTCAGCAATCAAGAAGTTCGTTGGTGTCCTGGATGTGGAAATTATTCCATATTAAATGCTATCCAAACTACTTTGGCCAAATTAGGTAAACGCAAAGAAGACATCTGTTGCATCTCTGGCATTGGTTGCTCCTCACGCTCTCCGTATTATATCAACACCTTTGGTATGCACACTATTCACGGAAGAGCGATAGGGATTGCTTCGGGAGTGAAAATTCAAAATCCAAATTTAAGTGTGTGGATAACAACAGGAGATGGTGATGCTCTTTCTATTGGAGGTAATCACTTTATCCATGCAATAAGAAGAAATCTTAATTGAAATATTATAATATTTAACAATGAAATTTATGGTCTTACCAAAGGGCAATACTCACCTACTTCCAAATATGGTTTAGTGACCAAATCTTCTCCATATGGAACTGCAGAAGAACCTTTCTCTCCTGCCTCTCTCGCAATAGGAAGTGGTGCCACCTTCTTTGCCCGCACAATTGATAATGACATAAAACATATTCAAGATATTCTACTGCGAGCATATGAACACAAAGGCATCTCGATCGTGGAGATATTACAAAATTGTGTTATTTTTAATGATGGTACTCACAACGTTTATACAGATCGCACTATTAGAGATGAACATACCGTTAGAATAGAACATGGCAGGCCAATGATCTTTGGAACAAATAAAAACAAGGGGATTTTTCTAACTGGTGGAGCAGGCCCAGAAGCTAAGGTTGTTACCATTGGTGAAAATGGTATCACTGAAAAAGATTTATTAGTTCACGATGAATTAGCAAACTCTCCACTACTTGCTAATTTACTTACAACATTTAAACATCCAAATCATCCTCTTCCTCTCG
>JADGAM010000279.1 GCA_015232015.1 Oligoflexia bacterium
CTTGCTGATGATGAACCGGATATTCTATTCCTAGTAACTGATCTTCTTGAAAGTAATCTAGAATGTGAAATTAAAACAGCAGTAAATGGAAATGAGGCATTTTATATTGCTTCAAAGGAATTGTTTGATATTATTATTACCGACCATCGTATGCCAGAATCCACTGGTGCTGATTTTATAAATGAAATACGTGAGAATCAGTGGTCTAATCATCAAACCCCAGTCATTTTACTTTCTGCCTATGGTGAAGAGGCCAAGTTAATACTTGCAAGGTTAGATAATGTATTTTTTCTTGATAAAAACAAATATTTTGAAAAGTTAGTTCCCTATGTGAAGATGATTTTGAAATCAAAAAATTTAGCAAGTTCGCCTATCACCATGCCTAATTCTAAGAGTACCAATGTTAAATGATTAAATGATAGTTGTTTTATCAATATTATTTTCTGATAATAATCTAAACAATGATCGAGGTGTAATTCCTAAAAGTTCAGCGGCCTTAGTTTTATTATCATTAGTAATTTTTAGAGTATGAGCGATTTGATTTTTTAAAAATATTTTTTTAGCATCATCAAGATTGTGAGGGAAAGGCCAATTTTCAAATATTGACCCATCTTGATCTTCTTGGTCTTGACCCTGATCCTGATCCTGATCCTGATTTTGATTACTTGTATGGGTGTTTATTGTTTTGGGAGAAGATATTGATTTTTTATCAGTAAGTAAATGTTCTTCAATTTCCAAAGGGCTAATAATTCCAGTGTTATTTAAAATTGTAACTTTCCTTATTATCGATCTTAATTCACGAATATTTCCAGGATACGAGTATGAATTAAGAAGATTAATAGCTTCTCTATCAAAAGAAATTGAAGAAAGATTATTGACCATAATTGTTTCATTTAAAAAATAATGAGAAAGAGGAAGAATGTCTGCAACTCGTTCTCTTAAAGGAGGAATGTGTAGAGTGGCCTCATTTAAACGATAATACAAATCCTCCCGAAATTTTTTTTGTTTCACTAAAGAAAATAAATCTTGATGAGTAGCAGTCAAAACTCGTACTTTTATTTTTTCACTTTTACCACCAACTGGAGTGACTATTCCATCTTGTAAAATACGAAGAAGCTTTCCTTGAATTTCTAAGTTTAATTCAGCAACCTCGTCTAAAAACAATATGCCGTTATTTGCCTCTTGAAATTTTCCAATTTGATTAACATGAGCGTGAGTGAAGGCGCCTTTTACGTGTCCAAATAAAATACTTTCCGCCAATCCCAGAGGGATAGCAGCGCAATTTACGGATACAATTTTTTTACTTGTAGTTATTTCACTTTTTTGCGACTGGCATTTTTGAAATAAATATTGGGCCAAACCTTCTTTGCCAACACCAGTTTCTCCGGTAATTAAAATTGAAAGATCTGTTGAGGCAAGGCGATCGGCCAATTGTTTAACCCGAAGCATTTTAGGGTTTTGTCCCCAATAAAGTCCTTTAGAGTTTTGTTCAAGCGAGATTTTTTTTAATGTACTTTGATGATAAAGATATATTACGTGAAGAGAAAGTGCATAGGATGATAAATACAAAATTGTGTTTAAGTGTTGATTTATATTTTTTGATTTTGAAGTTGGTTTAGGAATATATAATAAAACCTCTCCCTTATCTATGCAAGGGGTTCTAAGCAAAATAAAATCCATAGCGCTAATATTATTAGTAATCTTATTAGAAAATAACATTGAATGTGTTTGAAAATTTATTTGTTGAATAGTCGACTGATTATCCTTCAGATATCGTTGTAATAAAGACATTGTTTGATCATTTATATCGAAGTTACCAGAGGCCAATTCTTTGGGGACCTCTTCTTCTAGATTATTATAATAAAAAAGTGCACCTTCTTTGGCGCCCACAATATTAAGTAAGAATTCCAATAGTTTGCTTGGAAAATTTTTATCCTTTGGATCTTGAGGAATATAAATTGAATTTTTAAAATTATGAAAAGTAAAATCTTGATCATTAGAAGAAGATGTATGTGGATATTCAATAATGATGTTTGGAAAAAAAGCAATAGTTATTTGGTTTAACTTAAAAATAGTTATTTCTTTTAAAAGTTTATTCCAAGGTACAGATGAAATTTGTTTTTCAAACATAGAAAGTAATTTATAACCATTGGTCTCTCTTATAATTGAAAAACCAGCTTTTGGAAGATCATTAATTACAATATCGCTATCGAGATTTGCACTAATAATAGTGATTGGTTTTTCAATTTTGTGAATAGAAGTAATTTTTTTTTGATTATTAATTATTATTAATGTTGATGTATTATCGGAAATGGATGTGGAAGTGGAAGTATTCATATTTTATTTATTTAGCATTAATAATTGTAGTTTTGGTTGCAATAGTTTCAATGGTGCTAGTAATTGGTGGATTGTTGGCCTTTCTCAAGGTAATAGAGTGTGTGCCTACAGAGACTTCAAGAGGTTTACCTGAGGTATTATCATATCTTTTCCCATCGATATTAACTTCTACATCATTATCATTATTAATTACAATCCAAGATACTGCAGCAGCAGGTAGTGCGGGTGTGGATACTGGCCCAGTATCTGTATCAGTTGTGGTTGCAACAGCTGTGGTTGTAGTAGTAGTTTCAGCTGTGGTTGTAGTTTTTATAATTTTTTTAGAATTTTTTATATTTTTAGTTTTGTGAATTATTGGATCAACTTTATTCAAAGTAGGTGTTGTTTTATTAGTAATTGCAGATAAATTATTAGTGGTTGTAGCTGATAATGGTGATAATGATAATAATGATGATGATGATGAAAGTGGTGTAATAATAGTTGAGAGATTTGATGGAGATGTTTTTTTTACTGGCATTTGCTGTACTTGCTGCACTTGCTGATTTATTTTTTTAGATTTATCAGTGATGGGTAATTGTGAAAAATAAAATAGTGCCATCACTATTACAATAATTAACGTAATAAGACTTAGAGTTGTTAATTTTAATGAAAGTGATAATGGAGCGGAAAATTTGTTTTTAAATTTATATAAGAGTTTTTTTGCATCCTGATTTTCAGGATCAATAGAGAGTGTTTGCTGTACTAAAGTAATTCCTGACTGTGTATCCCCATCTTTTAAAGCATTTTCAGCACGCACAATAAGAGTATTTAAGAGTGAATCTTCTGCAAAATAATCTATCTCAGGATTTTGTTGATAGTAAAGTTTAAGAATGTGAGTTGGGTTTATGGCCCCGATATGATCTAAATATTTCATTAAATCATAGCGAAATTCATAGGATCTGCGATAACGTTTTTCTGGATCTTTTTTTAAGGCCTTATCAATTATTTTTGCAAGCTGGGGATGGATCTTGGGGTTTAATTTTGAAACAGGAATTATCTCTGCATTTAAAATGTTATGTAGTAGGGAAGAGCAGGTATCACCGTGAAAGGGAAATTCACCTGTAGAGTAACGATATAATATTACCCCTAAAGTAAAAAGGTCAGACTCTGGGCCAATCTCTTTTCCTTTTATTTGCTCAGGGCTTATGTAGGCGGGAGAACCAATAATAATTCCAGTTGTAGTGTGGTCTATATTTTCCATATTCTTGGAAACACCAAAGTCAGTTATTTTTAGCCTGCCTTCAGAGGTAATCATGATGTTTTCTGGTTTTAAATCCCTGTGAATGATTTTGTGTCGATGGGCCTCTTCTAGACCTAAAAGTATTTCTGAGATAATTGTGGCACCGACAACTGGGCGTGCTTTTTTTACGTCGCTCACTAAGAGTTCTTCAAGATTTTTTCCATCAACAAATTCTTGAATCAAATAAATGCTACCGTCGCTTTTTTCTTCCACAGAGATTAATTTTACAATTCGTTGATCACTTAATAAGTTTAAAATCTCAGCTTCTTTACGAATTCTTTTCACATATTCTTTTTTATTTTTTATGTATACTCTGGGAATTTTTATTGCGACAGCATTAACTTCGGAGTTATCTCCCTCTAATTTTTCTGGTAATTCATTTTTTAGGTGGGCCAAAAATACTTCACTCATGGCGCCTTCGCCAATTTTTTTTATAAGAGAATAACCGCATAAATTATTTGGGTGTGATATATTTGTCATAGTCATAATAAATAAATCCTACCTGCTAGGACAAATATGTCAATCACAAAGTTTTTCTAAAACGATAGGTTGCCACTGAAAATAAAACAGTTGCAAGTAAAAACAGTATTAAGAAATGCTTATAAAAAACCAAAACACTTCCTCCTTTAATAATAATATTTCTTGAAAGCGATACAAAATGCATTAAGGGATTAAGGTTGGCGAGTATTTGTAAAAACTCTGGCATATTGCAAATGGGAGTCATAATTCCAGATAAGAGCATTGCAGGGAAAAGAAAAATAAAACTACCCATCATCGCCTGTTGTTGGCTTTTGGCCAATGTGGAAATTAAAATTCCTACTCCCAATGTAGCAACTAAAAATATTGATGCTCCTAAAAGATATATTAGAAATGACCCTCTAAAAGGAATATTAAAAATAATCATTCCCACTATAATGATAATTGAGATATTAGTAATTCCAATTAAAAAATATGGAATGCTTTTTCCCGCTATAATTTCAAATGGTTTAATAGGAGAAACTAGTAACATTTCTAAGGTACCTCGTTCCCTTTCTTTGGTTATCGACATGCTTGTTAAAACGATAGTAAAAATGCAAACGATCATACATAAAACACCAGGGATCATTTGAAAGGCACTAGTTAAGCTAGGATTATAAAGTGTTTTTACATCTATGAGAGGCCGTTTCAAAAGGACATTTTCGGCGTCAAAATCTCGCTCGCTTGTGCGGCCTACTTCTAGTAGGCCTCCGCGCTTACTCAATTTTTCCTTGAAACTGTCACTTTTGAAACGGCCTATTGGTTGTGTTAGTGCTTGATTTTGAGTTGTCATTGATGAGATAACTGACAAGAGATAGCGTTCAGCACCTCTGGCGCGTAAAATATCAGTGGCATCTAAAAGTAATTGCGCTTTAGGTGTTTCTCTTCCATTTGAGTAAGTAAGACCTTGGGAGGTAGGAATAAAAAGCGCTTCTATTTTACCATCAGTTAAATTTTTATAGGCCTTATCAGCAGAGAGAGAGACGTCTTCTATATGAAACCATCCCGATGCCTTTGCATGCATAGAAATTTCTTGAGTGAATACATCATTTGGTTTTTGAACAAGGCCAATTT
>JADGAM010000027.1:0-13090 GCA_015232015.1 Oligoflexia bacterium
AATATAAAGATGTATTAAAAATTTATGAAGATAATTTAGTTTTAGCAGAAAAGAGTTGGAAGAAAGAAAGTGATGCTTATATAGAATATAGAAAGAAATACGAAGAACAGAAAAAAAATATTAGTGCTGCTAGCGCACTCAAAGAAAGTAAAGCTCCAGATGAATCGCAAAAAGAACTACTTAGTAAGATGGAAGAAGAATTGCTAGCTAAAGAGGGTAACGTAAAATCTTTGGAAAAAAATGCTACTGAACTTAAAAACAAAATATCTGATTTTAAGAGTAAATTAATCGCATTAAACGATTCAATTGCTAATTCTATTTCAACTGTTAGAGAAAACTTTCCTTTAATGATAAACGATCCTGCTTATCTGGGAATCGATGGAAAGATATTAAGAGTAAAACAACTGATTGAAAAATTTATCTCCGCTCCAGATGCTTTTTTAGATGTCATGAACAAAAACTTAGGAAGAGTTCCTCCTAGTGTTAGGAAAAACTATGGTCGTATTATGATTTTTGTTACAGGAAATCCTCAAAATATTATTCAGAAGATAAACAATGAGTTTAAAGATATTCCAGATGCAGATCCTGATGCTTTAAGAACTAGAACTGAAGAAAGATTAAAAAGTTCTATTATGTCTGACTGGTTTGATGAAGTTTTTAGAGATCGAGATCCTAATGTTCAGGCCTATACATCAAGATTATCTAAAAGTCGTTGGAGTTTAATTTTACCATTCGGAAAAAAGGAATGGATAGAGATGTCTCAAAAGAGGGTCGATGTATTTGGAAAACTTCTTAAGAAAAGATTGATTGAAAATACTGGCGGCCCAAAATCCAAATTTAATGAATTAAAAATTAGCTTTAGTAAACAAGTCATTGATTTAATTTATAAGGAGGGTGTGAGTCCGCTACAAGGTCCTCGCTCTATGATAGATGTATCGAATGCCATAATGGGGTCTTTTATGACGGCTTTGCTGGGGAAATTGATTAAAGATCAGAACCCCCCATTAGACATAGTAGTAAAATATGATGAAGGGAAAAAAAGCATATATTGTGAAGATAATGGTAAAGATAAAGACAAGGATAAAGATAAAGACAAGGATAAAGATAAAGACAAGGATAAAGATAAGGACAAGAGATATGTTGAGACTAAGGTTGGACTTACAAAAATTAAAGAGTTTAATGCTAAAAGAGATTCTTCCCTTAAAGAGTTAGAGGCCATTCATAAAGCAGGATCAGTACTAGTAGGAACTTTACTGGAGAAATCCGTTCCCAAAAGCGTAGGATCAGATGTTTTACAAAAATCACAAAATGTAGAGGAATTATGGTCTAGATATCAAGTAGGAGACTTAATTAGTGACCTTTTTACAATTATCACTTCAGCGGGCTCTTACGCTGCCGAAAGAGTTTTTATGCCAAGTAGTTATATTTCAGCTATTGGGACGAAATATAAGGAAAACTTAAAAACACAAATGCATAATTTAAAAGAAAAAATTGATCGAAAACGTTTTTATGAAAATGGCATTTTAAGTAGTAATGTTCCTTTGAAAGAGATTATGGATTTAAAGAAAGGCGGAATTGAAGGCACTCACCTAGAAGCTCTTTTACATTTAATTGATGAAGGAAAGCACGACGATGCAATAAAAGACATCTATGAAATGACTAGAAAACAAATAGAAGATCAAAAAACACTTATGAGTTCTTTAATGGATGGTATTAAAAAAAATCCTGATATTTCATCTGAAGATTTAAAAAAATATTTTGAATCCAACTATAAATTTGATGAAGAAAATACTAAACAAGCAAGCTTTTTTGATACTGTTTCAGTGGAGAAACCGGGAAGTTCATTAACTCCGCTATTAAGTGTTTCTTATGTAAAAGAAATGCCCATAATAAGAAAGATAAAACAGTTAATTCGCCAAAGTAAATATGAGGAGGCCGTAGAATATTTATTAGAGCAGAATAGAAAAAAACAGCTCGATCTAGTAAAAGAAGAATTTCAATTAATTGATCCTTCTTTAGTAAAAGCTGAGCTGGTTACAAAAATTATAAAAAATGGTTTAACACATTTTTTTAAAGAAGATACTCGAAATGATATATTTGAAAAATATATAAAAGGAATGGGTAAGTTAAGTACTAGCTCTATTAGAGCAAACTTAAAATTGCTAGCAAGTAATCCAACTCTTTTTACTTCCAGAAACATAATGCTTCTTTATAAAGAAATAATTAATAGTAAACCTCAATCCTTTGTAGAAATCGCTAAATGGGTTAAAGATCATGCAGGTAAAATTGATTATTCCACCGAAATAGGTTTTAGCATCTTTTCCAAAAAGATAGATGATAAATTAATAGATGAAATAGTAAGCTATGGACTTGCTCAATTTTTATTTAAAGAAGATCGAAAAGAGGCATTTAATCGTTATATTGAATCTTTTGTGGAGATTTCCAGATTTCCCAAGAGCGATAAAATCGAAAAATTATTTAAATCACCTTCATTTGCAGAATGTAGTGAAACTCACGCTAATTTATATAAGAAGATAAAATCTTTTAAAACATTAGAAAATGGAAAAATTTTATTTGAGATGGCGGCCAATGTTTTTAATCCAGATTTAAAAATAAAACTTGCCAGTGAATTGCTTAAAAAAGTTAATTCGACTGATGGGTTTTTATCATTGGCGCAATTTTTAAAAAACAAAGAAAAATCTGCGGATTGGCCTTTGTTGGCCGAACATCTAACAAAAGATAGATTTTTTAATGAGATTACGAGTGATATATTTGCTTTTTTTAAATGCAATAAAATGAAATTTAATGAATATAATCCTGCTCAACAATCATTAATAGCAGATATCTATCTTAGTGGTGCTAGTAACTGGTTTGATTATTACAAGAGATTAACTAAGTTAAAGGATCTCTTTAAGGAATACTCTGTAGCGATTAAATTAAAGGGAGGCGGTTCTTTTTTTACTGATCCTAAACATCATCAATTAAAGATCTCTCTCTTTGATAAAAAAGCATCCATCCCCACTAATGAGTTTTTAGAGATAATGACGGAACTAAAAAATATAGACAATATCTTAAGGAAAAATTAACTGGACTGTATCTTCTCTATCTTGTAAATTCATGTCGGAGTGAAACATGAAAGAACCATCCTTAAGCAAAACAAATAATGTTAATAAAAAATTACTAATAATATTTGCAACTTCTTTTCTATTCTATTTTTTATTACCCTCTTCCTTTCCATTCATACTTAACGGTATACCTTTAAACAAAATAGCAGAATTAGTTACCTTAATGTTATTAGGAGTATCCACTCTAATTTTATTTACTATTTATTATTTGAAAAAAATTAATTTTTTTGAATGTAATGATGATTGTCTAAAAAACTCCGGCCAGCGATTTTTGCACTCTAAATTTTGTAAATATTATATAATGATCTCTGTTGTTCTTGTAGTTACCTTAATTATTACAAAATTATTTTTTCCTGTAGAAAATAATTTAAGAGTATGTTTAACTTTGCCGGAGATTGAAAATAGTTTAAAGTGTGTAAATTCTAATGAGTGGTTTGGATTTTCAAATAGAAATAATAGGAAAAATAATACTGATAATAATACTGATACCGATAATTTTACTCGTTTCGAAGAAGAATTAACTTTTCATCCAAATAGACCGTGGAGAATATCAATTTTAGATACGGGATTATTTGGTATTTATAATAGCAAGGAAGGAAGCAGAGGAAAAGTTCGAGAAAATTTAAGATATAACAGAGCAAGTCCTTTCGATGCTACTTTTACTTTGTCACCTTTCATGATTAATGAGCTGAAAATAATTGAAAAAAATTCTTCTTCTAATGAAATACAGTTGCTAATAAACTATAGCGGTTATTTTGAGATATTATCTTCTAATGGTATGGTCTTGGCATCTGCAGAATTTAAAAGTGAACCCTCTTCTCGAAGTTGGAATATCCCCATTAATGATATGACCTCTTTGAAATTTCACTATCGTAATTATCAATGTCCAACAAATAGTAGTATTGCTGATTGTAACAAATCTTTGTCGATGAAGAGCATCCCTATTCATTATTCTATGGTTAGTGTCTTTATAGTAGAAGATAAAGATGGTCTATCAGTAACACCTCTATCGTTAGAATGGTTTTTACTTAAAAAAGATTCTCCTATCCGTTATTATATTTTTAAAACGTTAAAATTTGCAGAACAAGCATTACTATTATTCATTTTGATTTTTTTATTTATCAGTTTGATAAATGCTTTTTTAATTGCGTTCTTTAACAATAACAAACGCATAATTAGTTCTTTGGAAAAATCTAGAAATTTTAGTTTTATTGTTTTTATTACAAACTCTGTACTATTTGTTTTTTCTATAGGATTATACTTCTATTTAGTTGAGATATTTATCAACCGTACGCCTCGATTTCCTTTGCATGATATTTCGACTTTCCATATTATATCGATTATTCCACTTTTTTCATTACTGGTACTTTTCTTTGAAAAAGTTCGAAATTTATTTTTGGCCTTCTTCGAAAAGATAAAAGTTCCTTTTATTTTTTTAATTTCTATATTGCCAATCATCTATATAATCTTTTTAACTACACAACAAATTACTGCTGTTAATGAGATCCATTGGTTTAATCCTGGAGATGATTCTATAACCTATGCACATGCTGGAAAAAATATTTTATGGAATAAAGTGTTTATCACCGAAATATCTATAGCAGCATCAAAACCTCTCTACCCATATCTTCGAGCATTTTTTTATTATTTATTAGGAGATGGAGATATTTATTTATCTTATTTCTTAAATATAATAGGAGCAAGTTTAGTAAGCATATTATTTACTATTGTATTAATCTCTATTGCTAGAGCTGCATCTACCACGACATCATCTTCATTAAAATATTTTTTTAGTAAATTTCTACTCTCAATATCTCTGGTTACAACATTTGTTTACTTTGGCAAGGTGTGGATTTTCAGTATTATTACTAGGTGGACATATTTTCTTTTTTCTGAACCACCCGCATGGTTTTTCCTAATATTAGCATTTATCTATATTATCCCACTGTCAACATTGCCTCAAAACTTACTCAGCAATTTGAGAATTCAAAAAATATCTTTAGTATTAATAGGAACTCTATTAGGTTTTGTTCTAATCTCTAGGGTCAATTTTATTACTTTTTTTCTAACAATATTTGGAATAATCATAATTGTTTTTTATCTTTTTTCATGGGAGTATAAACATGAAAAAAATAGCATCAAGCAGTTTATAAGATCACTATTTCAAAAAACAATCTATTTAATTGCTCCAATAATTCTTTTTTCAGTAATATTAGTTTCCCATCTTCTATTGGGAGGAACCATAATAAAAAGTGTTATTCAATATTTAGGTTATAATACTAATATAAATTCTAGTAATTCATTTTTCTCTCTTTTTACTAATTATCCAAATTCAATTTTTCCTCCTCCTGCAGAATTTTCAATAACCATATTTACTATATCAATTTGTTGGTCAATATATTTACTGATTTATTTGATTATCGTACGTTTTTCAAAGAGAGATAAAAATAAAACTGCTGATGTTGGTCTTACCAAAGACAATTTTAATCTTTATCTTATAATTTGGGTCATCGCTGTTCTTGCAATTTATTTAGGGGCATTGGTCTTACAAATACCATCACTTCCTGCTCCTTACTATCCAAGAACAATTATAATTACATATTTTCTATTGGCCATTTCAAATTTAATTATTGGAATTAAAGTTTTGAATCTGAGTCGGCCTAAAGTATGAGTGTTGTTTATTTTATGATAATGTATTATCCTAAAATAAACTAAAACCTTATTTTAGGATAGGCGGTACCAGGCCTGGAAATGCTGCTTTTGTTCCCCCTCCTCCGGATAAGGTTCTTGATTTAATGAGAGAATTGGAATATTTTCCCCATGATAAACCACGTCCAACTCCAATATTACTTAAAGTTGCGCTAGCGCACGTTCAGTTTGAAACAATCCATCCTTTCCTCGATGGCAATGGACGGTTAGGTCGTTTACTTATCACTTTATTACTTTATGATCAAAAGGTGCTACATGATCTGCTTTTATATTTAAGTTTGTATTTTAAAGTTCACAGGCAATATTATTATGAATTGCTTAAGCTAAGTGGTTCATCCGCTAAGTTTCCTCACACCGGACGATAGCGATTTTAATCCTTCTTCTAAAAGTATTTGATCTTGATAGAGATGCCTTAAGGACCCATTATCAATAATTATAATTTGCTCAAGCAAATCCTTTGCACGGCCGGGTGAAAGTTATTCATCATTTTGACAATTTTATGACCGGCCTTTTTGCCACACAAATTTTTTTCCAATCAAGATATCCAGCGGTCACTATATTCAAATTTACAAATGATATTTTATTTTGCTTTTAGAAGGTGAGATATATCTTATCTTTAATATGGAAGATAATGGGCACCTGCTATTTAACCTTCTTGCTTTAGCCTTGGGCTGCCTATTAAGGCAGCATAAGCAATCAAAAAAATATTTTTATTTATCATGAAATTGATCGATCTTTTGATCGCCAAAACTCCATCTGACCAAAAATAAATTATGGGTCCGCAACTAATTCTGCTATTTGATATCGCAAGTGTTATTGTCGCCTGCGTGCAAATCCCTTGAGCGCTCATGAAGCATATGTTTATGAGGATCAGTGCGATTTTTTGTGGATTAATTTTTATTAAAGCTACTGACTATTACGATTTCAAAGTACTTCCTTGCTCTCCCGGAAAAGGAAATGAAAAAGGCGATGTAGAGAGAGACATAAGAACACACGCAAAAAAATAAACAATATTATTGAATATAAAAAAATAAAATTTCAAGATTTTAGAGAATTAAATAGCTGGCCATCTGATTTAATTACTAAAAATCTATAAATTACGTCTAGTAACTAAGTGTTAATATCCAGTTGTTAATTAAGTAAATTTAAATTTTTTTTTATGAAATAAGAAAAAAGTAATTTTATTAAGACATAATGTCTTCATAGGTCACATAAGCATTGTGTTGGTCAATATCCCTTATTGACTAACTAGACTCAATCCCTAAACGACCACATAAAAAATATAGAAACACACAAAAATTAGGCATGCTTTTTTTATTTAGCTCACTTTTACAAATAGATAACCAATTGAGATTTCAGACTAACAAAATAATTAAAAATCTTATTCCGGAAGAATAACTGAGCTAATATATAATTTAATTATCTGATTGATTCGGTTGAGATTGTGGAATGTATGGATCATATATAACGCAAACTCTCTCCTAATCACAGCTAGAATAGTACTTGGAATAGCGATCAGGATTGAGAATCAAGCATTTTATGCAACTCTTTTCCTGGTTAATAAAAGTAAAGCAGAGAAATAGAGGAATATTGATATCAAAAATATTAATTTAGAATTTTTAAATGAAATAGAAAAAGGAATGATGATTATGAAAGGAATGATTTTATTTAATAGGACATTATCTTTTTGTTTATTTTTACTATCGCTTTCAACCTTAATTGCTTTTGAAAATATTGCAAACGCATCGACAGAGCGAGGAGGAGTAGTATTACTTCAAAGAAGGCCAGCAACAACGGCCCCAAAGACCAATGAGACTACAGTGAAACACGAAGCAGACCAAGCTCAAGTAGCAACTACAAAAACCAGTAGTAGTAAAACAATCAGTACTGATTCACAAAATACAGAAAATCCTGTCGTACAAACAAGACCGATAGAACAAGCAATACAAACAACAAAAACAATAAAAACAACAAGTGTTAGTACTAGTGTTGATGATAAAGCTGCCGAAAAAAAGCTAGAGAAAGGATTAGAAATACTTCGTAAACAATGGAGCGAAAGTAACTTTACTTATCCACTTAAGGGGGGGCAAGAGATCCTTGAGAAATTTGAAGAAACAGTGATCAGTCCTCTAAAAGGTATATCAAAAGGTACTGGTATAAGTTTCGAAGAGATATTGCAAAAACATCTTAGCGCAGAAGAGTCGTTGTTATACGACTCTTATCTGCTATTAAAAGCAAAGATTGCTAAACAAAAGGAAATAGATGATAGAACATGCATGGCATATTCTACCGCTGGGGAAAATTATCTGTTTGATAAAGCTTATATAAAGCTTATGGCAGATGCTTTTGCGGCCGCCAAAGAGCTAGAAAGTAGAAATAGTCGAACACGGTCGGCGGATATTCAAGATGCTAGAGATTTTAATATCACTCTTATTACCGAACCACATGTTCTAATTGGCGATAATGTTGTACCCATTAGCATTAATAGTAACAAAGATGCTGTTGCCAATTTTTTAGGATTTCCAATGGCGGCCTCAAAAGAGAAGATGGTAGAAAAACGAGTTGGCTCTTTTTTTAATACCTTTGGTGAGGTAGATGTTGCAGTTATTGATGAAAATGGTGAGGTTCACCTCGAAAAAGGGAATCATATTATAAAAGGAATTTTTGTTAAAAAACCAAAAAATATTGCTGACGCAAGAAAAATGATAGAACAACGAAAAGAAGAGTTAGCGCTTCAAAAAGAAAAGAGAGAGAAAGAGTTGCTATTTGCAAGTGAGCAAATTAATAAAAATGCAGCGTTGGCCGGGGCGGCCGCTGGTGGGCACATTGAATTGGTAGCACAATTGCTTAAAGATAAACGAATTGATCCATCCAAAGAGCATGCAATTAAATCTAAAGATAAAAGTGGATTAAGAGTTATTAGAGTTATTGAAGATAATTTTGCACTTGAAATGGCGGCGAGAAAAGGTGATAAAAAAATTGTAGAGATGCTTCTTGCAGATGAACGAATTAACGACAAAAGTGCTGCGATAGCATTTGCAGTAATGGGTGGACAAAGGGAACTAGTGGGCCAATTGTTAGCAAATAAAGCACTTGATCCAACCTTTGATGACAATTTTGCCATTCAAGAAGCAGTTAAATACTCTTCGACTGATGGATTGAAGCTTCTCCTTGCTGATTCTCGAGTTGACCCAAGCGCATCAAATAACTTGGTAATCCAATTAGCACTTGATAGTTATAATCATAATGAAAAAACTAGATTATTACTTGTTCATCCGAAAGTTACCGGAGAGGCTGTTTTGCAGCTAGCGATAGAAAATGTAGAAATGAAAAATTTTTTAGCTTCACTTGTTAGTGATTTTAATACAAGGACATTACCAACAACTGATTTAAGCAAAATTGATATAACTACTATTAAGGCCATCGCTAAAGTTGGATTAGGTGATAAAGAGGCCTTTAGTAAGTTGTATAATTTTTATCTCTCGATAATAAAGAATAAAAAATCAGATTTTTATCCTCTTTTGGAAGAAATGTTGGCGCTTTCTCCAGAGTTGAGTAGAATGGTAATTGAAAAATATAATAGTGATAAGAAGAATGCTATCATCAGCAGTAGCAGTAGCAGTACTCTTAAAGTAGACACTAGTTTAGAAATAAATCAGGTAGATTTAGATTCCCTTGCTAGTTTTCACCTCAGTTCTTCTTATACCAATCTACTTAAATTAGTCTCCTCACTTATTACTCCGGCCGCTACTTCTGCTCCTGCTTCTACTACTGCTTCTACTTCCGCCTCTTCAGCAGGGGAGTGTGCTTCAAGAAAAACAAGCGATCAAGGTTTGCCAGATATACCGATTGTTGACCTTGAGGCAGTAGCAAAGAAATGTAAAGAGCAAGAAAAATAAACGACGCTGAGATCAGAAACAAACTTTCTGAAGGCAATTATCCTTAACCAACATTGGTCTTGCCGTCTCCTCAATTAAAAGACAAGAAGATGCTGAATTGCTCGAACTTTTAATTATTCTTGGAATTATTACTGAGAAATATTGTAAATTCACTCTTGTTACTGGGAAGTTGTTTGCAAAAAACTATTTCAAATCCCAGTTGTTCGATATTTTTTATAAGAGATGGAATTTTAGGTATGGAAAATTTTCTAGTAAGTTTTACTGTGAAAAAAAATCCTTTGAGTTGAGTGCTTTTTAAGAGAGGAGAGATTGTTTTATTTTTTATTAGTTTTTTTAAAATGGATAAAACATATTCTGGATCAAGATTAATATCAACCACAATCCAATCAAAGGCATTAGATAATTCAGATAATTTAGAACTTTCTTGTTCCAGTTTTTCGAGAGGAATTTGTAAATGAGTAAAGTTTTTATTTGCAAGGCAAGTCTCATGCATTTTGGCCGCATCGATACCGACGACATGTAGACCATGTTGTAAAAAAAAGTAACTAATTCCTCCAGGAGAAGAACCAATATCTAAAACACATTCACCTTTTTTTATTTTCTTATTACTTAAGGCCAATGCTTCTTTGATTTTATAGTAGGCCCTAGATGGTGGGGAAGATAATGAGGTTGAAATTTCATTATTTTGTCCATGTTCATGATAATCATAGTCGTAAAATATAGTTCTATATTTCCCAAATTGATGAATGCCAATAAAAAAATTATCTTCTCTGATTTTTATTATATCTAATACTAAATCTACTAAATCGTTTTCTTTAAAATTTTTTTGTTTTATTGGCTGGGAAAAAAGGTCATTGAGCGCTTGTTGTTCTTGAAAACAAAAGTAAGAGTTCAATATTTTATTTTTGGCCAACAGAGATATTTTTGTTTCAAGTTCCTTATAATTTTTTGCCTTATCAATGGAGAGCCCACTAGCGTAAGAAAATATAGTATTAAAATTATCAAAATTATCTATATCAGATATGGATAATTCTTTTTCACTTTTATAAGTTAAAAATCCACATTCTAAATTTGAATAAGCAATTTTTAATTGAGGATATTTTAATTTTATTTCTTCTTTTAATAAATTAATAGAAGAGTTATTGGTTAAAAAATAAAGATAATTTGATTTAATCATTAAGATTTTTCAAAAGGTATTCCAACGGCAGCAGGAGAGTTTGTACGTCCTACCAGGCCCATTAGAATTAATATTGTTAGAATATATGGAATCATCGCCAGTAGTTGTGAAGAGATATTTACTCCAATTTCAGGGTTGCCTAAAAATATTACAATTGCTTGAGCACCACCAAATAATAAACATGCTAAGGTTGCTCCTTGAGGTTTCCATTTACCAAAGATAATGGCCGCCAGTGCGATAAAACCTTGTCCTGAAACAAGGGTGGGCCTAAAATTTGAAACTATTGATAAGGCCATAGATGCTCCGCCAATGCCTGCTAAAAATCCTGAGGCGCAAACTGAGAGGTAACGAATTTTAAATACACTTATTCCTAAACTATCAGCGGCCTTAGGATGTTCGCCGACTGCTTGAATACGAAGCCCTAAGCGAGTTTTATATAATATGAACCAAGTGATTATTACAAAAATGAAGGCCAAATAAACTGTAGCATATTGATTAAATATTAAATCAAAGAATGAATTTTGAGCAAAAATTCCGTTTAAGGGGCGTGGAATTTTTTGGTCTAAGGGAATTGAGAGAGTCATGGTGGCGCCATCAAAAAATATTCTACATAAAAATATTGCCAGGCCTGGCCCCAAAAAATTTATGGCCATACCAGAGATCACTTGGTCAGCGGCCAAATGAATAGATGCTACTGCATGTAGAAGTGCTAGCATCATGCCTGCCGCTCCAGCTGCAATTAAAGCAAGCCATGGATTTCCAGTAAAGTATCCAACTGAGGCGCCAACAAAAGCACCAATAGTCATCATTCCTTCTAAACCAATATTTACTACTCCTGACTTTTCAGAGATTACGCCCCCAAGAGCAGTAAATATCAGGGGCGTTGAATACATTAAAGTTGTGCCCAGAATGAGAGCAATATCAGTTAACATTTGTCTTATTCTCCTCGGCCATCTTTTTTCTTTAATTTAAATTCAGAAATTATTTTAAATAGTTTTGGTATGGCCATAAAAAATACAATCACACCAATCATGATATTTATTACTTCAGAGGGCGCTTCCATTGCAGATTGGATTTTAGCTCCACTATATTTTAAACCACCAAATAAAAATCCCGATAAGACACATCCTATAGGGGAATTACTTCCAATTAAGGCCACGGCGATCCCATCAAAACCATATCCTTCCATTGTTGCCAATATTGAAATATTTTTTGATACTCCCATAACATGAAGTGAACCTGCAAGACCGGCCAGTGCACCTGATATGGCCATCGAGGTGATCATTTTTCTTCTAACATTGATACCACCATATTCAGCAGCATGTTTATTAAAACCTACCGCTTTCAACTCATATCCAAGAGTTGTTTTATTTAATATGTAATAAATAATAATTGCAGCTATTAAAGCAATAAAAATACCAGCATTAAAAGGGGGGCGTAAAAAATCACCAATAAATTGATGAGCATCTGTAAAAGCTACTCCTACCTCTGAATATTTCCAATCTTCAAGAATTGTAATACTTCCGCTTGCATTTATGTCATAAGATGCTTCAGTGTCTGGTTTTCTAAAACCGGGCAACATCACAATATAATTTTGCAGATAGAGTGCAATCCAGTTTAGCATGATAGTAGAGATCACTTCATGAATATTAAATTTAGACTTTAAAAAACCAGCGAGCCCTCCCCAGAGGGCGGCGGCCAAAGCGCCAATTAAAAGAATTGTGGGAATTTGTATGAATGATGGAAAATTTAAAAAATATCCAGCAACTGCCGTGGCGGTTGCGCCAGCAATAAATTGTCCTTCGGCACCTATATTAAAAAGTCCGGTTTTAAAAGCAAATGCTACAGAAAGACCTGTTAAGATAATAGGAGTTGATTTTATTATTGTGTATGAGATGTAACTAAACTTACTAAATATTCCTAAAAACATTATTTTGTAGGCCTCGAATGGGTCGAAGCCTCCCACCTTTAAAACAAAGGCAGCAATAATAAAACCCATTAAAATGGATAGTAATACAAAGAAAATATTTTTAAGTTTGTTCTTATTATTAATAATCAATTTTCTCCTCCGCCACCCATTAGTATTCCAATTTGATTTTCATCAGTTTGATTGGCATTGAATATCGCCATAATTTTTCCATGATAAATAACGGCAATTCGATCAGCGACATTTAATACTT
>JADGAM010000027.1:13100-34577 GCA_015232015.1 Oligoflexia bacterium
ATTCAAGTGAAACTAAGAGTACCGCCTTGCCTCTATCTCGTTGTTCAATTAATGCTCGATGAACATATTCAATTGCTCCAACATCTAGGCCTCTTGTTGGTTGAACAGCAATTAAAAGTTCTGGATCATGGGTGATCTCTCTAGCAATAATTATCTTTTGCTGATTTCCACCTGAAAGGTTGCGGGCCAATGCCAGGGAGTTGTTAGGACGAATATCAAATTTACGAATTAATTCTTGAGCAAAATTATTTATGTTTTTATGCTTAAGCATTCCTCTCTTTGAGAAGGGATCATTACAATAGGTTTGAAGAATCATATTTTCTTGTATTGAAAAATCAAGTACTAATCCATGTTTTTGTCGATCTTCTGGAATAGTTGCAATCTTACTAAGAAAAACCTTTCGTGGTGTTTTATTGGTGATATCAACATCTTTCATCAATACTTGGCCACCCACTTCAGCTTTTCTTAGACCGGTAAGCGCTTCTACTAATTCGCTCTGGCCATTCCCATCAACACCAATGAGACCTACTATCTCTCCTGCAGAAACTTCTAAATTAAGTTTATTTACTGCCATTAAATTTCGATTATCTTTTACTTGTAAATTTTCAATTTTTAAGATGGTTTTTCCTTTAATGCTTTCTTTTTTGGGAACTTTTAGTACTACATCTCTTCCTACCATCTTTTCTGCTAAGTCTTTTTCTGTACAAGACGGTACATGGAGAGTGTCGATATATTTTCCTCTCCTAATTACTGTACAGTAATTGGCCATCTCTTTTATCTCTTTTAATTTGTGAGTGATAATTATAATGCTTTTGCCTTGAGTACTTAGATTTTTAATAATCTTTGCAAGCTCTGCAATTTCTTGAGGAGTTAATACTGCCGTTGGTTCATCAAGAATTAAAATTTCAGCTCCCCTATAGAGCATTTTTAAAATTTCAACTCGTTGTTGTTGACCTACACTTAAATCTTCAATCTTAGTTAAAGGGTTTATTGTTAGACCAAATTGTTTTGAAATATTTTCAACGGAAGTAGTGGCATTTTTCATATCAAGGATGCCAAGTCCTCCACCACCATTTTTAAGAGGTTCAAGGCCTAAGATAATATTTTCTGTTACGGTAAATGTAGGTACCAACATAAAATGCTGGTGAACCATTCCGATGCCCAATTTTATTGCAACAGAAGGATTGGTAATATTAACTTTTTTTCCATTGATAAAAATTTCACCACTAGTAGGTGCATAAATTCCATACAAGAGATTCATTAGAGTGGATTTCCCCGCTCCATTCTCGCCGAGCAATGCCAATACTTCACCCTTATGTAGAGTAATTGAAACATTGTCATTAGCAACGAAATTACCAAACACTTTGGTGATGTTTTTCATTTCAACGGTTTTTATTTTCTCTTTTTCTTTTTCTTTTTGGTAATTTTCTGATGGATTATTTGGATTACTTTGATTGGTTGGGTATTTTTGATCATTCATTTTTTCATCTGAAATAGTTAAGGCCTACAGGCCCTTAGTATTAACAATTTACAATTTGAATTTACAATTTATGTACCTTCAAGAATTTATTATATTCGCTTTCTTTGGTTGGAGCTATCAGTTTTCCACTAATAATATTAGTTTTTAATTTATCAACTTCTTTTAAAATACTGGCAGGAACGTGTTTCGATGTTGTTGGAGCTATATCAACGCCACCATCTTTTAGACTATACGTAATAGTAGTACCACCTTTAAAAATTCCCTTTTGTAAATCTTTAGCTATATTAAAAATAGCATTGTCGACTCTCTTCATTGCAGAGGTAATAACATTATCTGGTGCTAAACTATTTTGGTCTCTATCCACTCCAATTGCCATTCTATTTTGTTCCTTAGCTGCTTCAATAACTCCATCACCCACTGAACCCGCGGCCGCAAAAATAATATCTGCTCCTTGCTTAAACATTTGATTGGCCATTGCCTTACCTTTGGCAGCATCTGTGAATGATTCAGCATATTGGTCGATAATTTTAATCTTTGGATTTGCGTATTTTGCTCCGGCCATATATGCATATTGGAATACCTGAATTAATGGAACCTTAATTCCGCCCACGAAACCAATTGTACCAGTCTTACTCATTTTGCCTGCTATATATCCGACTAAGAAACAAGGTTCCTCAGATTTAAAAAGTACGCCAATTAAATTAGCGGGAGTTTTTTCAAAAGCAACATCTATGATAGCATATTTTTGTTTTGGATTTTGCTTTGCTGCTGCTAAAATTTTATCTCCCATTTTAAAACCAATTCCCCAAATGAGATCATTTTTTGCATCAGTTAATGTTTCTAAGTTTGAGGCGTAATCAGCATCTTGTTTTGATTCTTGATAAGATACTTTGATAGATAATTCAGTTTTAGCGCGTTTTAATCCTTCCCATGCAGATTGATTGAAAGATTGATCATTGATTCCACCAACATCAGTTACCATTCCAATTTTTATTCCTTTCTCCTTGTTTTGGGCCGCAAGAATAAGAGTTGGTGCTAATGAAATGATAAATAAAAAAACAAAAACTTTTTTTGAAGTTTTAGATTTAAGAAAGTGTAGCATTACTAGCTCTCCTTAATTTGTTAGAACTAATTTGTTAAAATTAATTTATTATTTTTATTATTTTTAATCCATTATTTTCAACATATGCTATCATATTAAAAAGTAGAATCATATATATTAATCAATATTTATATTAATAGTAATATTAAGAATAATTATATTAAGAGGAATTATTATGTCTTTATTGACAAAAAATTTTGATTGGTCAGTTTTAAAAAAATTTGCACTCTTAAAACCACTTGGGGAAAGTAAACTTGAATTAGTTGCTAAGGAAATGAAGGTACACTCCTATGATATTAATGAAATAATATGTACTGAAGCAAGTGATTCTAATTCTATGTTTTTTATTCATTATGGAAAAGTAGAAATTGCAAAAAATAATGTAGTATTGGCCAGAGTGGCAGAAGGTGATTATTTTGGTGAAATGTCTTTGTTAGAAAAAAGAAAGAGAAATGCTTCTGTAAGAGCTATTGAAAAATCGGAAGTTTTCGAATTAAGTTCTGAAACATTTGATTCTTTTATAAGAAATTCACCAGAGGCATTGTATAATATAGTATTAACACTTGATCGTAGATTGAGAGAAAATAATGATGTCGTTGTTTCTCAATATATTGAATTAAAAAATCAATTTCTTGAACTTCAAGAGGCGCATCGTCAGTTACTACAAACTGATAAGTTAGCATCTATAGGAATGATTACTGCAGGTGTTGCTCATGAAATAAATAACCCTTTAACCATCTTAAATGGTTATATCAATATGCTTAGAACTGAATTTCCCAAGAAAAATAAAAGTGATGAGTATTATGAAAAGACATTTTTAAAACTTGAACATGCTTGTGAGACGATTAAAAGGATTGTTATAGGACTTAAAACCTATGTGCGCATGGATGAGGATCATACTGTGCTTATAAAATTGCATGAAACTCTTCAAGGTTCAATCGATCTAGTATCATTTCTCTATAAAAAAGAGAATATTGAATTAGTAACGGAATTTGATAAAGATCAATCAGAGATTGAAATTATGGGAAATGTTGGTCAATTACAACAGGTAGTAATTAATCTACTTTCAAATGCTAAAGATGCGATGGAAGGAAGAGAAAATAAGAAAATTACTTTAAGAACCAAAATTGAAGATGAATTTATAATTATAGATGTTAGTGATAACGGTCAAGGGATTACTGATGAAAATATGCAAAAGCTTTTTAAAAAGTTTTTCACTACTAAGGGAGTAGGTAAAGGTACAGGACTTGGATTGGATATTGTTCGTTCGATTGTTAATAAGATGAAAGGTAATATTAATGTAAGCTCACAAATTAATATTGGAACTACCTTTAGTATAAAGGTTCCTCAAATTAAGAAGTAAATAAAACAGATTTACTTCTATGCTTCTTTACATCTAAAGAATTTTAAAATATCTATTTATCCCTAAAATTATCTCTAAAAATTAATATAAAATTAACATAAAAATTAAATTTTAGAATGGCCGTACACTATCAAAATCCACCAGAGAGGTTGTCAGTGTTCCTAATATCAATAACAGAAACAGAAAAAAAATACATTTATATATGTGGTGTCTTCTCAATTGTGGTTGGCCTTTTAGCTATATTATTTTGGATAATTAATCACACTGAAATTTTAGCTGGTAACAACATTTACATTCCAATGGCACCGAATTCTGCATTGCTCTTTATTATATGTGGTATAGAATTGATCATCGGAGTTTTAGATGTAGCTACAAACAAGCGCCTTCGTTTTTTTGTATTTCTAAGTCTTAACTCTTTAGTATTTTTGCTCTCAAGTATAAACCTAATTGAATTATTATTTGATGTTAATTTGCACAGCGATTATTGGTTGCTGGTAACAACAGGATTTATTAATGGAATACAAATAGGGAGAATGTCATCAATTACTGCGGCAGGATTTTTTCTTTTAGCTCTCATTTTCTTGTTTTTCTCTCTTAATAAAAAAGGCATTGCCACTTTTTTAAATATAACCCTGCTTTTTATTAACACAATTCTTATTATTGGTTACATTTATGGGGCCCCATTTTTTTATGGAGGTACAATCAAACCAGTCTCCTTGTTAACAGCAATTACTTTTTTGATTATGAGCATTGGATTAACTTTGGCCATTGGGAAAAATGTTTGGCCAGTGAGATTACTGGTAGGACAAAATAGAATTGCAGTACTTATGCGTCTGATACTTCCAGCAACCCTATTGTTTGTTATGTTCTGTGATTTTATATCGCATGAAATTGCCATTTACGCAAAGATGGGAGAAGCTGATTCAGCAGCATTGTTATTTACATTGATAATGTTTTTTGCTCCTTTTCTAAGTTATCTGCTTTCTAAGAAAATAAAAGCTCAATTAAAAGAAGCAAATGAAAATTTGCAAAAAAACCGTAAACTTTTGCAGGCAATTGTGAATGGCACCCCTGATGCCATATATGTAAAAGATTTGTGTGGACGCTATCTGCTACTTAACAAATCGGCCGAGCAGCTAATTGGAAAAAAAGCGGAGGAAGTCATTGGTCGAGATGATCAATTTCTTTTTCCCGCTGTTGATGCAGCAGAAATAATGGAGACGGATAGAAAAATATTATCTGCTTGCAATGTAGTAACCTATGAGGAAAAATTTAAGTATTTTTCCTCTAAAATAAATTCAACTTATTTAACAACCAAAGGACCTATCAAAGATATTAAGGGGAGAGTTTTTGCTTTATTTGGCATTACTAGAGATGTAACCGAACTTAAGAAAGTGGAGGAGGCGATCAGAGATGCGGAGGGACGGCTACGCTTTGCTATGAAAGTAAGTAAGATAGGTGCATGGGATCTTGATCTCATCAATCACTCTGCATATCGCTCTATTGAGCATGCTTATATTTTTGGTTACGGTTATAAAGATTTTATTGATAAGAAGTGGACATATGAGATGTTTCTAGAACACGTATTACCAGAAGATAGGCAGATGGTTTATAGCAAATTTCAACATGCAACCAAAACAAAAACGAATTGTAACTTCGAATGCCGAATCCGTCGTGCTGATGGTGAGATCCGTTGGATTTGGTCCACTGGACAGCATAAATTTAATGCCCACGGTGTTGCCGACAGAATGTCAGGGATCGTACAAGACATAACTGAGCGCAAGCAGACGGAGTTAGAACTCCAAAATAATCTAAATACACTTAATGAAACAGGTAGAATTGCTAAAGTTGGGGGGATGGAATTTAATGTTATTACTGGTAAACAAAAGTGGACCAATGAAATGTTTCGCATTTTTGAAATGGATGTTTTTGTAGGTCATGAACCGCCATGGTCAGAAAGTCTAAAACTAATCTCACAAGAGTCCAGAGAGATTCACGAACGAGCATTAAAACGTGCTATCGAAAATGGTGAATCATATGAAATTGAAGTGGAAATTATAACAAAAAAAGGTAATCGCAAATGGGTACGCGAAACAGGAACAGCAAAACTAGAAAATGGCCAGGTTGTAAGCATATCAGGAACTATTCAAGATATCAGTGAACGCAAACGGATGGAGGCAGCACTGATAGAAAAAGAGCGTAAGTTAGCAGAAGTAATGTTACAAGAAAGTGAAGCAAGGTTGTATCGAGCTATCATACAATCACCTTTTCCGGCCATGATTTATACAACGGATGATGGGCAGGTCCTAGCTATTAGTAGTGGGTGGACGGAAATAACAGGTTATACAATTGATGACATACCTACGATTGCTGATTGGATTTATCATGCCTATGGTACACAGAAGTCGATAGATCAAGATCAAGATCAAGATCAAAATCAAAATCACCATCAAGAAAAGATCAATCTTCTTTATAAAGCAGTTGTTAAAGTTAAGGAAAATGATCACTTTATTAAAATAAAAAGTGGTGAACAACGTGTTTGGGATTTTATGTTAGCACCTATTGGAACATTACCTAATGGTAATCGACTTGCTTTGAGCATAGGCATAGATACTACTGAAAAGAGACAAATGCAGGAACACCTTCAGCGAACTCAAAAGCTTGATTCTCTGGGGGTCATGGCCGGTGGAATAGCTCATGATTTAAATAATCTTTTAAGTGGAATTTTTGGATTCATGGAGCTGGCCAAAGAGGATTGCGAGAAAGAGGATTTTCAAAATGTTTTATCTTACTTGACCAATGCCACTGAGATGTTTAATAGAGCTAAAGATTTATCACATCAGTTACTAACCTTTTCTAAGGGAGGATTGCCACTTTTTAAACTGCAATCAGTTGTGCCTTTACTTAAAAGTTCTGTGCAGTTTATTCTTTGTGGATCTAATGTAATTGCAGTTTTCGATTTGTCTGATGATTTATGGTTTAGCAATATCGATGAAAACCAATTTAATCAAGTGATCAACAATATCGTGATTAATACCAAGCAGGCAATGCCTCTGGGTGGAACGATTAAAATTTCTGCCTATAACATTCCTTTGGCCTCCCCTCTGCCAGCGCCTCTCACTCCAGGAAATTATATTTGCATCAGTATTGAGGACAACGGCGAAGGTATCTCTCCTGAACACTTGCCAAAAATATTTGATCCATTTTTTACCACTAAACAACATGGCAGTGGACTTGGTCTAGCGACGGTTTATTCGATTATTAAGAAACATAATGGGTTTATAGATGTGAAATCCGAACTAGGAAAAGGCACTACTTTTTATTTGTATTTGCCCGCTATCTTGACTTCCCCCTCAGGAGAAGAATTAGAAAAAAATGAGAAAAAAGATTTTTTTCCTGCTTGCAAAATCCTATTTATGGATGATGAATATAATTTGCGAGTATTGATAGGAAATTATTTTAAAGAATTGAAGGCAAAATTTACAAGTGTTGCCAGTGGGGAAGAGGCGCTGAAAATATTTAAGGAAGCTTATGATAGCGGATCTCCTTTTGAAATTGTGATCTGTGATCTCACCATTCCGGGAGGAAAAGGAGGTGCTGAAATCATAGATGATTTACGTAGTATAGACTCAAATTTTATGGCGATAGTTTCCAGTGGCTACTCAGATAAAGCAGTAATGTCTATGCCTAAACACTATGGTTTCGATGACTCTCTTTCTAAGCCTTATGGTAAGAGTGATTTAATTGATGTTTTGAAAAAAAACCTTTCCATACTAGAGTCTCGTGGAAAACGATTATTAAAGTAAAATGTAATATTATTATTTCAAATCTTCGATAATTTTTATAAAGCCTTCTAATGGGCGCTTGAAGTTTCCTCGATTATATCGATAGTTAAAATCTTGAACTATTTCTCTAACTTTATCATCGCCTAATTTACTATTAAGACCATATAATTTGTTTACTATATTCTCGGCAATAATAAATAAACAACAAATCTGGGGTATCTGGGTAGCATCTAATCCTTTGGGGTAACCTTGTCCATCAGGAGTTTCATGATGATGTAAAACCAAAGTGGCAGCATCAGGCGGAATATCTTTTAATTGTTCAAGTAAGTAGTAGCCCTCTTGTGGGTGTTTTTTTAATTTATTAATCTCTTTCCAGGAAAAATCTTTATGATTTATTTCATCTAGACGTGATATTTGTGCTAATTTTTCATTATCTAATGCTACATCATGGAGAATAGAGGCCATGCTTAATTTTTGCAAAGTTGCAGTTGTGGCCCAGGACATTTTTAGCGCCATAAGGTTTGTGATATATGAGAGCATCAGCGAGTGATCGTAGAGATAGTTTTTATTGTTAGATAGAGTAAATTTATCTACTATTATTTTCAAGTGAGGATATTTTTTTACAGTTTGAATATTAGAAACTATGACTTCATTTAATGTTTTTACGGTTGGAGAATCAATATTTAGATTATGAATTAAATCGTGAAGGACCATTACTCCTTCCAATTCATCTTTGATGTCATCTATAATAGAAGTTTTGGGTGTTTTATATTTGGCACTAATTGTTCCAGAAATAAATTCACTAAAAGTGTAGTAATCATCTTTTTTGATATAGAGATATTTAACTCCCTTATCTATAAACTTTTTAATAAAATCTTGATTAAAAAGTTCATTTGAATTAATTATCTTAATTATTTTACTTGGAGATAATTTTAAATATACATTGGAGGATACATAGTTGTGTTCGCGAAAAATATTTATATCAACTTTGTTAAAATCATTAATTTTCTCTTTAGATAATTCAGAAATAGTTGCTTCAAAAACTTCAGCATACAAGGCATTAATATTATTATTTGTTTCTGTAAAAGCATCTAATTGAACATATTTGTTGTATATATTTATTTGATAAAAGTCTTTAGAGGGTATATCTGTGTTTGCCTTGTTAGCGAACCATAAAATGGTGACATCTTGTAAATTATTTTTAACTGAAAGAAATAAATCATTGGCATTTGTGAAAGTAAGATCATGGGCCAAAATTAAAATATCAAGATGTTCTTTTTCTAATTCTACTGTGAATTTGTCTTTATTAAATTCTATTACCTTGAGGTGACTTTGGCCAATAAATTGAGGAGCAATTTTTTGAATAACATTACTTATAATAATACTTTTCATAAAATTTGAAACCAATAGTTAAAAATGATTAAAGTGATTATAAATTCATTATAATTAAATTATAATTAAATTATAATGAATTTATAATCTAAATGTGTTTCATTTTTAATTTAAAGTTTGATTTCATGATCAGAACACTCAAGTAATTTATTGAATTTTTCATGCTAATTGATGAAGGGAGGAAATTATTTTTTTAACAGAGACATTTAATAAAGCAATTTTGGATCAAAATCTGGATCAAATAAGGGATTTGATACGTAAAGGTTATGATCTATCTTCGGTAGATAAAATGGGAATGCCTGCACTTATTGTAGCTGCAATGATTGGATCTATTGAAATGGTAGATTTACTTATCTCCTGTGCCGCTAATCTTAATGTGAAAAATAAAACGGGGCAAACTGCACTGATGGTTGCTAGCAAAAATGGTTATTTTGATATAGTGGATTTGTTGGTGATGAATGGAGCTGATGCCGATGAACAAGATATAAACGGTATGACTGCAATAATGTATGCTATTGGAGATACGCATCTAGATATAGTAAAATTTTTCATTGAAAAAAATGTTAATCTAGAAATAAAAGATAAACATGGCCGAAGTGCAATTCTTTTTGCCTTACATTCGCTAGAGCCAGTAGAAGTTGATTCCCTAAATTTTCTAGAACAAGATTTAAAAAAAGCAATAGAAATTAATGATGTTGAATTACAAAAGATTAATGAATTAAAACTTAAACGAGAACGACGTAAATTAGAAGTACAAGGAAAGATGATTGAGATAACAAAAGATATTACAGAAAAAGGAGTAAATCTCAATATACAAGATAATGAATTAAAAACTGTATGTATGTATGCGGTAGAAAAAAAACAATTTAGTGTTGTAGAGGATTTACTTAAAAAAGGAGTTGATCTAACCTTAAAAGATAAACTTGGAAGAACAGTTTCTAATTTTGCTGGTGAAGTTGCAAGTTCATCAATGTCTCAAATGATAAATGTAGCGGCCTCTCAACAAATGAAAATTTCGGAAGAGTTAGAAGAGGCCTCAACAAAAAAATTAGATGTAAATTTGCAGGAATTACCAAAAAACAATGCTCTAGAAATTGATATTGCTCCTTCTAGTTTTTCAGGGGACAAAAAATATACTAATCCAAATGAAAGAAACGAAAATGATCAAACACCAATAATGGTAGCTGCATATAATGGTGACATGCAAGCTGCTGCTGATTTAATTGGAGAAGGTGCTGATGTTAATTTGAAAGATCCTAAAGGTTATACTGCTTTAATGTTTGCAGCGGCCAAAGGACACTTAGAAATGGTTACAATTTTATTAAAGCACAGGGCTTTTATTGATCAAAAAACTACAGATGGATTTACTGCCCTTTATTTGGCAGTAGTTGCTAATCATTCTAAGGTGGCCAAGTTATTAATTGATAGAGGCTCCAGAACAAGTATAACTTATGAGGGAAAAAATCTTTTAATATTAGCATCTATGTATGGTGCTTTGGATTCAGTAAAATTATTAGTGAAAAGAGGGTTGAATCCTCATATGAAAGATTTTAGCGGAAAAACCTCAATAGACTATGCTATTCAATATAAGAGAAAAAAAATAGTTTTATTTTTTAAAATGGGCAATAAATAAGCAATAAATAGGCAATAAATAGAAGATAAATGGTTACAAAAAATAACGTATATAAAAAAATTAAGACTAATGATTATTTTTTAATTTATTTAAATGGAACAGAATTACCTCAAACTGTTCCAGAAGATTTTATTGAATGGGTTAAAGAAGTATTACAAAGTCCTACTAGTGTTATTGTTAATTGCTTTTTACCGGAGTATGTCCCGCAAACTTGGTTTGCATTATTTACTATTTTAAATTCACAATTAAGCGATAGTGATAATAAATTTTGTTTTATATATGTTTCACCTAAATTAATAGAAAGTTGTAAGCATACTGATTTTAGTTCTTTTCCAATACAAGCAAGTTTACGAGAGGCCATAAAGGATTTACATACTACCTCAACAACAAAAGTCCCAACGACTTTAATGCGCGCTTTTGTAAAATCCATGATAAACACATTATTTATTCAAGTGAATACTCCAATTATTAGGCAAAAAATTTATGTAAAAAGAAAACCTCAAGAGGTTGAAACTTTAAATGGAGAAATATCTGGATGGGTATTAGTACAAACAGAGGATTTTTTTTATTATTTAGTAATTAGCTGTAGTGAGAGATGTTTTTTAAAATTAGTATCAACCATGATGAAAGATGATTTTACAGAAGTTACTGATGATATTACCAATGGACTTGCAGAGATTGTAAATATCGTTTTAGGTCAGGTGAAAAAGGTCTTAGGAAACGATCAAAAGATAGAACAAAAATTTTCTTATTCAATTCCAAAAGTTCATAGAGGCAAGGCCGCTCCCAAAATGAATATGACTTTTAATGACAGAAAAATTACCTCTTTTAAAGGAGGAGAAACTATTGTTATTCCATTTCAAACAAATAAAGGTGAAATGTTTATAGAATTGTGGTACCTAAAAGAGTACGAACAATTTTTATTAAAATAGTTGAAAGCTAAAGTTGATGGCCGAAGGCGCATCTATGTTTAAAATTTATTTTGCTCTGACTATCTCAGTGATTAGTATATCTATGGCCGGAAATTTAGTCCGTCTTTGTGGTGCTCATCCATTTATAATTGCTTTCTATCGCTTGATATTTGCTTTGATTATTCTTTTCCCATTTTTCTTACCCAAATTTTTAAAATCATATAAAAAAATTCCTCTAAAAATCTATCTTAAAATTGCCTTGATGGGTGTAGTATTTGTAGCGCATTTTTATGGATGGTTTTATAGTATTTATATGACAAAAGTTGCTAATGCTACAATTACCTTCGCTACAAATCCTGCATTTATTGCTTTAGGTGCCTATTTATTTTTAAAGGAAAAATTAGATAGATATATTTGGTTTTCAATTATAATGGGAATAGTTGGAGTGATAATTTTAGGTTTTGAAGATTTTACGCTTTCACCGAAATATTTTTTGGGTGATCTTCTCGCTCTCTTTGCGGGTATAATTTTTTCCATATATTTTTTAATTGGCAAAAGTTTAAGAGATAATTCTAAGGTAAATATCGATAATATTGTTTTAATGTATTTGGTTTATTTTTTTGCCGCTACTGTTGCATCTGCTGTTGTACTTTTTTCTAATTTAAAGATACTTGATATTGATCAAAGAGCATTTTGGTCATTGATTGCCCTAACAATTTTTCCTACAATTTTAGGTCATGTCCTACTTATTTATGTTTTAAAAGAGATGAAAGCATCGATTGTTTCTGCAGCAACTTTCGTTGAACCAGTAGTTGCTGGTGTGGCCGCTTATTTTTTATTTACAGAATCACTTACTGTTAGAGCACTTATGGGTTACTTATTTATAGTGATTGGTCTTTCAATATTGGTTTTTACTCGCGATCGCGTTTATAACCGGAATCTCAACAAAATTGCAAATTAATTAGATTCTGCTGGCGCTTTCGCGCCAGCGATTAATTATTTTAAAAATCGATGATTTCATTTTCAACGACAGACTCTTTTGTAATCTTATTTGAAGAAATTACTTTCACCTTTTTTGTAACGTCTAAAGCATATTCATGTTTGATGAATTTGTTAATTTGATAAGCAATTGCTTTAGAATTAAAAATATCTGAAGAAGAAGATAATTGAAAATGTAAATGAGGTGCTGTTGAGTTTCCTGAATTACCAAGAAGACCTATTACTTGACCTTTGTGAACTTTATCATTCATTTTTACTCGTAATGTTCCTTCTCGAAGATGACTGTAATTAGCATATAAATCTTTGCCAATTTTTATGCTAATGTAGTTGCCAGAGACATTGTTTTGATTAATTTCAGTACTAACTTTTTCATTTGATATATCATTATCAGGTATTCCATTTTTGACCACCACAACTTTACCATCTGCTACTGCCATTACCTCTTGACCATAGCTAAAGAAATCATCATTGGTTTGGCCATTATTTTTGTAAAGATTATCTCTTTTATCATCAATCTTCACCCAATCAACAGCGTATTTTTCAGGAATAGTTATTTTTCCATTATTAGTTGAGATGATTCTTCGATGAAGTGATTTATTAGAAGGACCATTTACAGACACCCAATTTTTTCCTTTAACAGGGGAGGAGATAGTTATTGGTTTTGATTTTGAAATAGAAATGGACTCGGGTCTAATAGTTATTGTCTTATTTGTTTCATTTTGAGTTATAGAAAATATTGAATGTAATTTGTCGGGAATTTGTTTTTCATAACTCACAATACTTTCTAGAAAAATGATGCCACTTTCACCCACATTGAGGGCCGGATTTTGATCTTTTAAATAATCTCCTCCCAAGAGAGAAAAGAGAGATTTTATTTTATCAGAATTAAATCCTTCTTTAGATAGTGTTTTATTTTTTAAAGTAGTGGAGAGTGTAATTGAATTTATTTGAATAGGTTTTCTATCTAAATTTGTGACAACATATTCACTTAAAATGTGAATTTTTTTATTTTGAGTAAAATAGGAGGTAGTATTTTCAAGTGGTACTATACTAATTTGTAAGGGAATTGATGAATCACTGCTGGTGGTCTCCACTGAGCTAGTTTTTGCTAGAGCTATATTCGTAATATCTATATGAGATATATTTAACATTAAGAAGAATAAAAAAATGTGGTTGAAAATGTGCTTGAAAATATGGTTGAAAGTTTTTTTCATAAATTAATACCTCCAATGATGTTTAGGAATGGGAACTTACTATAGAATAGACTTCAAAAGTATAACATGCTTTTGAGAATTGTACAAAATTTGAGAGTAGGTATGCAAATAGTGAAGAAAAAAAGTTATGTATTATATATCTATTATAATAGAGCTGAAGACTTTGTAATTGTAATTGTATTTTATACTTAGAAGTAGATCTGCACTACTCCCGACTCCGTCTGGATTTCATCTTCTTCTTCAAACT
Source organism: Oligoflexia bacterium (assembly GCA_015232015.1). GTDB lineage: Bacteria > Bdellovibrionota > Bacteriovoracia > Bacteriovoracales > Bacteriovoracaceae > JADFZW01. The sequence continues at coordinate 27,227 of JADGAM010000027.1, forward strand.
GTGGTGATTCAACTGTTTTTACTTTCTGAGGAAAGGTAAAATTCTTGCAAGCATTCCATCTATTCCAATCCCCAAAGGAAGTGGAACTGGGAGACTCTTGAGAAGTTGCTAGAGAAAATTCAGGCATAATAATAGCTGCTGAGTTATTGTTTGTTCTAACTACACTACTGATATCACTTTCTATATCCCAAAATTTGTTGCCAAGTATACTATCGATCATCTTTTGTTTATCTTTACTTGAAGAAGCGGGCAACATCTTAACTAAATAATTAAGATAATCTTGATGGCCAGAAAATTGATAAGGAAGCTTAAGATAATGCTCAAATTTATCTTGAGTCAAATAAATGAAATCTTTATCTCCAATTTTATTAGAGAGACATAAAGAATTAGCAATCACTACACTGTCATCATTACTCTTATCTAAAATTGGATAGAGTTCATTGAAAACTGCCAGGCCGCTTTCAGTTGTTGGTTTTAAAAGATAGGAAGGATATTTTATCTTCTGATAATGAGCGGCAGAAGATAATCCTTTAAAAAAGAACTTTTCATAATACTGAAGCAAATTCATCCCTGGTGAAATCTGCTTAAGATCTTCAAGTTGATTAGAAAGAGTTGACCTGTTAATATTAGAGGCGGTAACCATACATAAATTCTTTAGCGAATTATAATATGGATTATCTACTTCTTTTCCCTGTTCCCTCGCTGTTTTAGTTAGCTCTTCAAGGCCTTGATCAGCGATTAATTTAAATTTCATCAAATCCCCAGAGTAACAAGAGGATCCTGAGAAACCTACAGGATGTGTTGAGGAGATATCAACTAAAAATTTGAAAATTTCTTTTCCAGTAGTAAATTCTCCAGTGTCACTGCGGATAACTGCTCCTGGGGCCCCATGGGCCATCTCATGAATAAAAACTTTGCCTGGTTTTTTTTCGGCCTTAATATACCTTTCATAATAGTTATAAAGTTGCTTCCAACTCTCAAAATGCAAACATTTATGGCCCATAATAGAGGGATTTTTTTGCTTTAAAAATGCTTCCTGACTAAAAGCGCCTGTATGATCATATTTAATTCCACTGACGACTAGACAATGAAATGACTCTTTCTCACTTGTTTTATCCTTAGAAAATGCTGTTTTTGTATCTGTGATGGCCACTGCTGGTTTAAATCGCAATGGTTCTTCCGTTGCATAAGATGGTAAAATTACATATTCACTAAATAATACTAACGAAAATGCAACAAACCACAGTTGGAAATAAAATTTATTGTGTTTATTTATACGTATAAATTTCATAAAACCTCTCCATTCTTTTTTAATTATTACTAGCGATTTTTAAACAACACTAACAAAACTGCATAAAAAAGAATAACCCACAAAAAGGTTACTGATATTTTAATAATCATTTTTTTATATGGATTTAAATAAATTCAGAAAGATATAAAAGATATGAGAATCAAAATTACTCTCAATAAAATAAATTTTCTGCCAACTACTAATTACAGTTAGCTTGAAAGTTTGACACGTGAGAGACACACATGAGAGGCCACAATAAAGAGTAGGTCTTCGATCTATAAATTTAAAATCAAATCTCCAGTATCAATAATAGCAGTTTTTAACTTCTTTTTTTGAACACCTTGAATGAGGGTTATATTACTAAATTGAAAAGGTACTGCTTCATCTTTTAAAAAATCCTTTCCATTCATAAGTTGATAGTGAAGATGCGAATAAACAGCAGCTGTTCCTGAAAAACCTATTCGTCCAAGTTTTTGACCTCGCTTCACCTTTTGCCCTATTTTGACATTAATACTTCCCTTCTCTAAATGAAAAAGATGACTAAATTCTTTATCGTTGTGCTTGATAATGACATAATTTCCAGCAATATCCTTTACTCTTTTTTCTTTAATGGCCTTATCAAGATCAAATTGGCGATCATAAAGATCGTCAAGATTATTCACAAGATCTACAACTTCGCCATCTGCGGGACTGAAGACATCGGCATTGTGAGTATAGAATTTTTTGATATCAGTAAAATGAAAATCATAGTTAGAGTATTTTTCATTCTCTTCCATTTTTCTGAAATTACCATCTTTTCCTACCAGCGTGAAATCAAGAGCAAAACGACTAAAATTAGATTGAAATTGGTTATCTGTTGCTAACTTAACCACACTCATTTCGAATCGACGATGATGAGAGTAATAATCATGTCCATCTGTAATGGCCATAAGACCTTTTAACGGAATTGCTAGTTTTGTTTTTTGTTTATATTGAACAGGCCTTATAACTATATTTCCATAGTAAAATTCTTTACCAGTCTTTTTTTCAAAAAAAGTAAACATATAACGTAGATAATGAATATTTAGATCTTTTGGAAATTCATAAAATGGGTTATAGATATCAAATTTTTCTTTTCCTTGAACAAGTGATTTTCCGATGGTCTGAATGCCAGCTGTTCCAACAGCATTATGATTTAGATAACGAAAGGTGAGCAGACGATCCTTGGCATCGTAGACAGCAACTTTAATAAAGCGAATAGTTAGTTCCTTATCACTGAGCCCCTCAATGGTGAAATCAAAATTGAAAAATTGGGCATGCCTTCCATTCTCAACATAAATATTTTTAGGGCCTGCACTGATTGCAACCACATCTTCATCTGAGTTATGATTCGACAAAAAATCTTCAAGCTTCATCCCCACCATATTAATCTCTTTATTTGCTTTGGCATAAGAGCAATTCATGCCTAAAATTAAAAATAACACAATCCACTTTTTGATTCCCATCTTTTTTCCTAAACATCCATTATTGTTAACACTACAAAAAAGACTATGTTGGAGATAAATTTGGAGATAAATTTGAAGATAAATCTGAGGTGGCCTGCGAATGGTGAAGATAAGTTTCAATCTCTTTTGCCTGACTTAAAGATAAAACATAACTGGCCATTTTTTTAGCATCTTTGTAATTCGTCGAAGAAATAATTTTCCTCGCAGGTAAGATTTGGCCCGCACTCATACTAAATTCAGTAAGGTCCATCCCTAGTAACAGAGGAATCATTTCCTCCTTACCAGCAACTGAACCACACATACCAACTTCAATTCCCTCTTTGTGAGCATTGGCGATCACCAAATTAATTAATCGTAGTACTGCTGGATTGTATGGATTATATAGGTATTCTAGATTTTCGTTCAAACGATCAACCGCCACCACATACTGAATTAAATCATTAGTACCAATGCTAAAAAAATCTACATGCTTTGCCAGTATATCTGAGATTATTGCAGCAGAGGGAATTTCAATCATAATCCCAATTGCCACTTGTGAATCAAATTTAATTTTTTCTTGGGTAAGCTCTTCTTTTACTCTTTCAACTATCAATTTTACTTCCAATAACTCATCTAACGATGAGATCATTGGAAACATGATCTTTAGTTTTCCATAAATTGAAGCACGAAACATGGCCCGAAGTTGAGTGATAAATAACTCAGGTCTTTGCATGCATAATCTGATGGCCCTTACTCCTAAAAATGGATTTAATTCTTTTTTCAAATGTAGATACTCTACTTCTTTATCACCTCCAATATCGATTGTACGTATCGTTACTGGTCGGTTTTTCATTTGTTCGAGAACTTGTCGGTATATCTGGAACTGCTCTTCTTCACTAGGAGAATTTAATCTATTCATGTAAAGAAATTCTGTTCGAAATAATCCAATTCCTTCGGCATCGTTTCGAATAGCGGTCTTTAGTTCATCAAGCGAGGCCACATTGGCCAATAATTTTACTAACTTTCCATCTGGTGTTTTACTGGCAACTCCTTTGAAACTTTCATAAGATTTTATTGTCGCTTGATAGTGCTCTCGCTGCCGATTAAACTTTTTGATAGCACTATCATCGGGGCTTCTGATAACTTCTCCGCTGTTCCCATCAACAACCAACAGATCTCCACTTTTAATTTGGGCCGCCACATCTTTAATCCCCACCACTGCAGCTATTTCCAAGGAGTTGGCCATAATCGCAGTATGAGAGGTTTTCCCTCCGATTTCAGTAATCAGCGCTACAACTTTGCTCTTATCCATCGTTGCAATTTGAGAAGGAGTTAGATCATATCCAACTAGGACAACTTCTTCTGATAAGTTGCTTAAATCGGCCTCTTGTACATTCAAGAGATGTCTTAAAACTCGTTTTGAAATATCCTTAACATCTAGTGCTCGTTCCCGCATATATTCGTCGTCCATAGCATCGAACATAGCAATGAATTCTAGACTTACTTTTTGAAAAGCGTATTCTGCATTAACTAGGTTATCTTTTATTTCATTTTTAGTCTTATCGATGAGCTCAGGATCAGAAACAAGCATGATATGAGCTTGAAAAATTGCCGCCTCATCCTCTCCAACTTGCTGTTTAGTTTTTTCCATTATTTCGGAAAGCTCATGCTGAGACTTAGAAATAGCATCCTCTAAGCGATTCCACTCAGTAGCTACGTCGCTCAAAGTGATTACTTTTTTGGATATTATTAGTGGCCGTGTATCAATAACCAATGCAGGTGCCATTGCCAAACCAGGTGCTGCAGATATTCCCTTTAATAACAACAACGATGACATAATCTTACCCCTCCCTCTCTACATTCTCCATATTATCCATATTCTCTATATTATCCATCAATCATTTATGCAAACTTTGAGTTAATGAGTGTAACCAAAGTTTCAAGGGCCGTCACCTCATCTTCACCAGTCGCGCTTATGGTGATCTCTGATCCTTTAACTAGACCTAGTCCCATAACACTCATCAGCGATTTGGCGTTAGCTGCCTTCTTATCTGTTTTAATCTCAACTGCGGATTTAAATTGAGAAGCGGCCTTAACAAGAATACCCGCAGGCCTTGCATGAAGTCCTTGATCATTTAAAATTATAACTTTTTTTTCCATTAATACACTTCCTACATTGTTAATTATTATTTATTTTAAATTAATTTTTAATACAGTGGATCCTTGATTTACTTTTTTTCCTTTGGCATTAGCTACAATCTCTAAACTTTTGATTACGTCCATATTGGTAATCACTACTGGAGATATAATTGATTTTGCCTCTTTACTAATTAACGCTAGATCAAATTCAATCAGCTTGGTTCCAGCAAGGACATTTTCTCCTTCTTTAACTAGTGCTTTAAAGCCACGGCCTTCCATCTTCACTGTATCTATTCCTACATGAATTAGTAACTCAATACCATCTTTTGATACCATTCCCAGTGCATGTCCAGTACGAAACATTTGTACAATTTTGCCATCCATTGGAGCATAAACTTCCCCATTGCTAGGAATAACTGCAAAGCCATCTCCTAAAATTTTATCGGCGAATGTTTGATCTGGTATTGAATCGACGCTTATTATCTCACCATTCATCGGTGAATTTATGGTTATTGAACCAACATTTGTGCCAACATTTTTGCCAACACTTGTACCAACACTGGTTACACTGGCTACAGAAGAGAGATCTTGTTTCATTAGCGATTGAATTTGATCTTTAAGCATATCCGATTCAACTCCAAAAATTACCTGCAAGTTACCACCGCCGGCATCCATAATCCCAGCAGCACCAAGACCTTTGAGTCTTGCTTTATTAACATTATCAATATTGGCCACTGTCAAACGTAAACGAGTAATACAAGCGTCTAGTGCACGGATATTCTTTGCTCCACCTAGAGCTGCTAAAACCTCTCTGGCCTTATCGGAAGCTGAAACTGGTTGAACTGAAATTGACCTCCTTCCTTCACCAGATGATCCATCTTCACTTCCATTATCATCATCTTCATCCTCTCTACCGGGAGTTTTGATATCCATTGCTCCTATCAACCAATAAAAAACGGTAAAATATAGGGCAAACATAATCGGCCCAACTACTGCAAACAACATCAAACCATTTTTCTGATTAAAAAATCCAACTATAAAGTCAATGATTGAAGCGGAAAAAGTATAGCCTAAATGAATATCAAAAAGATTGGTTAGAAATCCTGACAAGAACGCTGCACAGACGTGGAAGATATAAAGAATAGGGGCCACAAAGATAAATGAAAATTCGATTGGCTCAGTTATACCAGTAATAATTGAGGTTAGAGCAGCAGAAAGCATAATACCTGCAATGGCCTTTCGTTTAGTGGCTTTGGCCCGCAAGTACATTGCTAAGGTCGCTGCTGGTAAACCAAATAACATGATAGGAAATTCCGATGCCATAAAACGTCCAGCAGTTGGATCGCCGGCAAAATAACTCTTTTTTCTTGTGAACAAACATTTGTTAAATGTTATAAAAATTACAAACATTACTTTTAAACACAGAGCGAACTCACAAAATATTGTTAAGTATATTTTCCCTCTTAAGAGAATTTTCACAATTACTTTTTTAATGATTTAAAAAAAATTATTTTCTAAAATTTTTTTTAGACATTTTTTTAAAGTTAATATAATAACATACAGACAGATCATTAGATTATCTAATCTAAAATATAAATAATCTAATTATATATTTTTGATTTTTGATTTTTGATTTTTGATTTTTGATAAAAAGTTTTTACGACAACATTATTACATTATTAAAATTAATTAAAATTAAAATTAAAAAATTTTTAATAAAATTATATGGCTGCCCTTTATTAATTACTATTATCCAATTGAGTAGATAATTGATTGGTTGGAGGTTATTTTGAAAAATTATCTTTTTTCTGTCCTACAAAAAGTAGGCAAGTCTTTAATGACACCTGTTTCGGTATTACCGGCCGCGGGTCTATTAGTAGCGTTAGGACGAATGGTACAAAAAGCATTTGAAACTGCAGGTGGTGAGATCACTAACAAAATGATGCATGGATTTGGTGATCTAATGTTCAGTGGTGGTCTTGCAGTTTTTGAGCATTTGCCAGTGGTATTTGCAATTGGCGTTGCGATCGGTTTTGCTGAAGGAGCAGGGGTTGCAGGCCTTGCTTCAGTAGTTGGTTACTACACAATGGTAAATGTAATTAAAGTTATGGGCACTTTAAATAATGTTTCAGTGGAAATTAATACTGGAGTGTTTGGTGGTATTATTATCGGTCTTACAGCTGCAAAATTATATCATCGCTTTTATCAAACTAAATTGCATCCAATTCTGGGATTTTTTGCAGGCAAGAGATTGGTCCCCATTGTAACCGCCTTTGCTGCAATTTTTATAGGAATTATCTTGGGAATAATTTGGCCATCTATTCAAATGCAAATTTCTAATTTTGGAAATTATGTTATGAGCTCTGATTTTGGGCCGGCCTTCTATGCAGCAGGAAAAAGACTTCTGATTCCAGTTGGACTTCATCATGTTTACTACCCTTCCTTTTTATATGAGTTT
>JADGAM010000280.1:0-4189 GCA_015232015.1 Oligoflexia bacterium
TTCATCTTCATTACTATCTTCATGGTTATCCTCATCATCATTAGGATCTTTTGCCTCTGGAATTAAAGTACCTGAGCTACTACTTTTACTATTGTTTTTAGATTCATATTTAACTTTATCAACTTCTCCTTCTGTTTTAACCTCTTTATTTTCCCAAAAATCTACAATATATTTTTTGTCACCATCTTTATAAAAGGAGAAGACATCAATATTTTTATCAACTAATAGCAATTTAACAGTTGCTGCTTTTTCAGGATAACCTTCACTACTAAAGCTAATTTCTGAAAAATATCTATCTGCTAATTTTATTCTTTCTAAATCGCCCTTGATTTTATCAAACAAAGTAATATTTAAAGTTTCTATTAATACCTCTTGACCTCTTTGATTGATTAAAATCTCATCTCTTTTTACATTAAAAGACAAACGCACATGTGTTTTAAAAAAATCTTGAGAGACAGTGCTCGCAACGATATTTGCTCTACTTTCGTCACTTAAAATTGTGCTGATACTTAAAAATAACAGCGCTACAAAAATAAAGTGCCTGATAAGTAGTTTTACATCAATATCACTATGAATTTTTAAATAACTTTTTCTCATCAAAAAAGAAACTTCCTATTTCATTTTTACCTATGGAGAAAACTTCCTACTCATCCTGAGTAAGACTTTTTTGCCTATTAATTTAAATTTTAATGTCATTCTTGATTTTAAAAAAGGAAAATTTTACTATAGGCAGCTTTTTCCAGTCAATAAATTGACAGAACAGAAAAAACTTAGAGAAAATGATTTAAACTATTTTGCGCATATTGATTTTTTTCATCTTTTCTATCAGAGTGGTTCTGTTGATTCTTAATAATTTTGAGGCCTTGTTTTTATTTCCTTTAGAAATTTTTAATATCTCTTCTATTAAACGTTCCTCAATTTCACTAAGTAAATTTTTTAAATCAATAATTTGCTCATTCCCAATATCTACACTTAAAAAAAACTTTTCAGTTTTATATTTCACTACTGTTATTTTTTTATCGGCCAATGTTCTATCTTTTAATGTGAATAATTTATTCTCCTCTTTCCTCTCGTTGTTCACAATTTCAGTGCTACAATTGTTTGAATCAACTGAATCATAGGTATTATGGAGATATAAAAAATCTTTCACTACAAAATCCTTTTTTTAAAATTCTAGCGAAATATATTAAGAAAAATCTTAACTGACCTTTCTGGTCCCCCAGACCAATAATAGAAAATATTTGTCAACAAAGCAAAAACAGTGGCAGATATAAACAGTGAGTAGGTTTTTTTACGTCTTTTTCTCCAATAAATATAACCAAATTCACCTGATATAAATAACATAGGAATGGCCCAGAAGGGGGCATGTCTCAGAAGAAAGCATGAAATATCCAAAAATGAATTCCATAACATGATTAAATTGTATTATATTTTTGAAAATTTAGTAAGAGGTTAACTATTGGATGTAATAAGTAATTTAATCTTAATTAATAAATGTGAAAGTTTGAATTGAATTGAATTGAATTAGAACATTGATCTTAGTTGATCTAAGTGGGTAAGTTCTTCCCATGTAAAAGAATTATCAGGATTTCGTCCGAAGTGTCCATAAGCTGCCGTTTGTGCATAAATAGGTCTTAGTAAATTTAATCTTTGAATGATTGCCTTAGGACGCATATCAAATATCTTGTTAACAGCATCTATAATTCTTTCTACAGGAACATTTTCTGTACCATAAGTTTCAATATTTAAAGAAACTGGTTCAGCAACGCCAATAGCATAGGCAACTTGTACTAAAGCACGCTTAGCTAGTTTTGCAGCAACAACATGCTTTGCAATTTGTCTAGCAGCATATGCCGCCGATCTATCAACTTTCGATGGGTCTTTTCCAGAGAAAGCGCCACCACCATGGGCACCATGACCACCATAACTATCTACGATGATTTTTCTTCCTGTAAGACCTGTATCTCCCATCGGACCACCTATTACAAAGCGCCCTGTTGGGTTAATATAAATTTTTGTTTTATTATCAATAAATTCTTTGGGAACGATTTTTTTGATTACTTCTTCTCTTACGCCTTCTTCAATATCTTTTAAACTTAGTTCTTCAGCATGCTGACTAGAAACTACAATAGCATCTAGCCTCTTTATTTTATCTCCCTCATATTCGGCAGTAACTTGGGTTTTTCCGTCTGGGCGTAATAATGGCATGATTCCATTTTTTCTTATATCAGATAACCTTAATGCTAATTTATTTGCTAAATCAATGGTAAGAGGCATGAAGTTCTCAGTTTCGTCTATTGCATAACCAAACATTAAACCTTGATCGCCAGCACCTTGTTCCTTAAATGTTCCTTGCCCTTCAGTAACCCCTTGAGAGATGTCAGGAGATTGTTTATGAACTGTCACCATAACTGAGCAAGTATTTGCGTCAAAGCCCTTTGCACTATGATCATAGCCAATATCTATTATTTTTTTTCTTACTACTTCTTGAAAATCAACCTGTGCTTTAGAGGTAATTTCTCCTGAAACTACAACTATACCCGTTGTTAGTAGCGATTCACATGCCACTCTTGAGTTTTTATCTTGCGCTAACATCGCATCAAGTACAGCATCACTTATTTGATCTGCCATTTTATCTGGATGCCCCTCTGTAACTGACTCAGATGTAAATAAATAATTCTTTGCCATTAGATATTTCTCCTAAAAAAAGTTTTTGATAACTTAAGAAACCATATCCTAATATCTAAGATAAAGAAAGAAAGAATTTTTGACTTATAAGCAAGTAAACAAGCTTTTAATAATTTGCTTATAAGAACTTATTCTTGTCTCTTATTATTTATCTACCTAAATATTCTTCAAGGCCACTTAGCTCTGATACATCTGTAGTGTTTGCTATATTTGTAGAGTTTGCGCTGGTGTTTATTGTGTCACTATTTGCTTTATTATATTTTAAATTTAATTCTACTGCGGAGGCAGGTGCTACGTTTGCTGATGATGCAAAATGAGTAATACCTTTACCTATTCCCATTGGCATTCTTTCTTTAAAAAATCGAAATAATTGTGGGTTTCGATAATTATAAAAACGGATATTTTTACCATCTTCTTTAAAAACTAAAATTTTATTTTTATCTTTTTTGCCTTGTTTACTCTGGTTTTTAAATTCTGCAACAAAAAAATTACCTTGTTCATTTCTTATCATATAAAGAAATTTGTAGCGAGCTTTTCTAACATCCTCTGTGGAAGTGGTAATAAGATCGTTATTATTAAGATTATTAAGATCACTATCTTTAGTAGCATCACTTGTTATAATCTCATTTCCGGCCCTTTCGGGTATCTCAACATATTCGCTCCTCCATAAAGGTGCCATATCCATTCTACCAAGCATAGATATTCTAGAGAAAAAACGTAGCACTGGAAAATTATTTTTAGGAGCTTTTAACATTTCCAGCGCAATAGTTAGATTTTCCTTTCGTAGAAAATTGGCCATAGAGGTATTTGCAGGACAGTACATTTGAATTGAAGTAGGTACAAAATAATAGGTAAAAGAAAATTCACCCTCTTTAAATAAAATATTTATCCACTTATTTTTTTGGAACTCCTCATCTTTAGAATATATTTTCTTTAAGTAAGGATAAAAAGCATCATCATGGGCAAATGAATTATAGAATGGAACTTTATAACGATTTAAAATTAATTGTACTATATCTTTGCGTTCTAAGGCCTCTTTACCATCTAACCGTCCTGCTTCCTGAGATAAAATAGTCTCTATGGTATATAAAGCTTGCCAAAGTTCTTTTTGTTTACTCCAAAAAGTATAGCTATCTGTAAAATTACTATAAGTAAAATCTCTAAGATAAAATCTACTCTTAAAAATCTCTTTAAGATAAAGAGAATAACTAGCATCCTTATTATTTTTAGATATCAATAATTTATAAAAATCATGACCATTTTTAACTTTCTCCCGCCATTTTTCAAAATTATGTAAAATCGTTTTGTCTTTATTATATTTAAAAAATACTTCGATATATCTTAAAATTGAAAGAATATCATAACGAAGATCTTCCGTAAGAAAACTCTCTTTTCCTTTTTCTAATTGTTCTAGAGCTATGTAAGTATTACTAAATATGGCCCTAAATTGCTTATCTAAATTGTAATTTACAGACATACCATCTTCTTTAATGCGTCTTAA
>JADGAM010000280.1:4199-4620 GCA_015232015.1 Oligoflexia bacterium
TTGTAATTTATTTTTTTGTTTTATTGATTGAAAATCTTTTTTATATTTTACAAAATCATAGTCTTTTCTTAAAACTTGATGATTGACTGGGAAATTATATGTAAGAAGAAATGGTATCTTAGATAATAAATCCTTATATAACTTAAATAGATTTATAATCTTAAATTTGGATTCTCTCGCTAGTATCAGCATATTTTCATTTATGCTTTTACCGTTTTCAGTCTTAATACTTTTAGCATATTGACGATTATCACTTAATTTCAACAGATATCTGGAATATAATTCTTTATCAATAAGTAGTTGGTCAATTAATTCCTTCATCTGGCCTTCAATAGGCGCAATATCTTTTTTTAATTTCTTTATGCCACCTTTTCTAATCAAATCTTTTTTTATATTTACAATTACTTCATTTAACCAACTT
>JADGAM010000280.1:4735-5115 GCA_015232015.1 Oligoflexia bacterium
TTGTTTATGAAGTTGAATTCTATTATTACATACTTCTTTCTGGAATTTTTTTTCTACTTTTAGATACTCATTAATTATAAATTCGCTTGAATTTATTGGGACATTAGCGACACTAAATAAATAATCAAATGATTGAATGTCTTCCGTATCAGCGGAGGTTGCACTAATCGTCATCATCATTATTATAATGATTACTAATGAAAACAATCTCACAAAAGATGTTTGACAAATTCTGATTCCCATAGGCCTAATACACTTCCATTACTTAAAATTAATATAACAGAATCCTTTCCATTTATTTCATTAACTCTTTTATCAATGGTATAAATAAGGTCATCTAGTGAACTTACTATTTGAGCTAAAATATTTGGATCTTTGGC
>JADGAM010000281.1 GCA_015232015.1 Oligoflexia bacterium
TACTATTAAATTGCATTCTTTAAGGAGGAATCTTTTTTATGGTTAATATTAGCGGAACACAAAAAATTAGCACTCATCAAACAAAGAAAGAGATTTGCAATACGTGTGCAAATATTACGAAGTGCTTTTATAAACTTAATGGAAATAATTTACTTACAATGTATTGTGAGGAATTTTGTATTGAAGGTGAAGTCGAAAATCAGAATGCCAATGATAGTATTTTGATTATCAATAAAATGAAAAAAATTAAAAATGAAGAAAATTTTGAGAGTAATTTTGAGAGTAAGAAAGAAGAGGAAACAAACTCTTCTGAATTTAAAGGTCTTTGCATGAATTGTGATAATAGTCGTTCTTGTTCAAAACTAAAGTGTATTAGCGGAGTTTGGCATTGTGAAGAGTATTTATAGTATTTATAAAAGACCCTGAAAAAATGAAAACAATTATGTATTAACAAAAAATTTTATTTAAAAAGCAGGAAATGAAATTATGTACGTCAAAAATGTTTTAAATGAATTAAGTAGTCGCTATCCTTGGGAAAAAGAGTTTATTGTTTCAGTTACCGAGGTATTTGAGTCAATTGAAGATATTATTGAAAGAGGTCCGGCGTACAAAAAGTACAAGATACTTGAAAGAATAGTAGAACCAGAACGAATAATTTCATTTAGAGTACCTTGGAGAGACGATAGAGGTGAAGTACAAGTTAATACTGGATATCGAATTGAATTTAACAGTGCACTTGGGCCATATAAAGGAGGTTTGCGTTTTCATTCCTCAGTCAATCAAAGCATTATGAAGTTTTTAGCATTTGAACAAACTTTTAAAAATGCATTGACAGGTTTACCTATGGGTGGAGCTAAAGGTGGTTCAAACTTCAATCCTCGAGGAAAATCCGATGCCGAGATAATGAGTTTTTGTCAAAGTTTTATGAGTGAACTATTTAGACATATTGGTGCGAATACAGATATTCCAGCGGGTGATATTGGTGTTGGCACAAGAGAGATTGGATATTTATTTGGCCAATATAAAAGATTAAAAAATACATTTGAAGGTGTCTTAACAGGCAAAGGAATTAATTGGGGAGGAAGTTTAGTAAGACCAGAGGCCACAGGTTATGGTGTTGTTTATTTTGCGAATGAAATGTTAAAGACAAAAGGAATCGATATAAAAGGAAAAATAGTGGCCATATCTGGATTTGGAAACGTTGCTTGGGGCACAGTTAAAAAATTAAGCGAACTTTCTGCTAGAGTAGTAACTTTATCGGGTCCTGATGGTTTTATTCATGACCCAGAAGGTATTACAGATGAAGAAAAGATTAATTACCTATTAGAAATGAGAATTAGTGGTAAAGATGAAGTAAAAAGTTATGCTGATAAATTTAAAGTAAAATTTTATCCTGGAAAAAAACCTTGGGGTATAAAGTGTGATTTGGCCATACCATGTGCTACTCAAAATGAATTAGATATTAATGATGCTAATGAACTGTTAAAAAATAAAGTTATTGTTGTGGCAGAAGGGGCCAATCTTCCTTGTACGCAAGATGCGGTTAAATTATTTAGAAACAATAAAATTTCATTTGCTCCCGGGAAGGCCGCTAATGCTGGAGGTGTTTCATGTTCAGGGTTAGAGATGAGCCAAAATTCAATGCGAATAAGCTGGTCTAGAGCAGAAGTGGATGCGAGATTACAAGAAATAATGATTAATATACATAATGATTGTTGGGCAACTGCACATGAATTTGGAAAAGCTGGTGATTATGTTGATGGTGCAAATATTAAAGCATTTAAAAAAGTGTCTGATGCTATGATGGATTTAGGAATAGTATAATCAAAGTTAATAAAATTTAGTTTAATATAATATAATTTAATAATTTATAATTAGTTTTAAGCATGGGAACTACTCACAAATAAAAAAACATGCTTAAATTTTTGACCTCAATCCTATAAAACATTTGTAATATAGAGATGATTTGAATATGGTCTTTTTATATTGCAAATGTTTTCCTTTCATAATGAATAATCATAGGTATATAAAATTCAATGAAATTTAATAAGAATAAGGTATCTATACCCAACTCTACTAAAAAAAATAATGTTCAAAGTATTCCTACTTTGAATAAGAAAATTTTAGATTTAAAAAAGCAAATTAAACATCTTAAAGAAGAAAAAAATAAAATCAATAATTCTTCTGATAGAAGAAGTGTACTTTTATTTAAAGTAAAAGAACGAACAAAAGAACTGCAATGCATGTATAAGATTGCCAATGCTATTGCTTTGGAACGTAATACTAATTTGGTTTACGATACTATAGCTAAAGTAATCCCTGATGGATGGCAATTTCCTAAGAAAACATTTTGTCGTATCATAATTGATGATACAGAATACTTTTCAAAAAAATTTAAAATTACTCAATATAAATTAAGTCAATCGATTGTCGTTGGTGAAGAAAAAAAAGGAAGAATAGATATTTTTTATGATGATGATCAAGGTGAAGATAAAGATATAGAAAAAAATAAAAATAATGAGAGTGTTTTAAAAAAATCCAAAAATGTTTTTCTCGATGAAGAGAGAGAATTAATTCAAGGGGTGGCCCTTGTTTTAAGCTCAATCGTAAAAATCCAAAAGGATGAATTAGAGAAAAATGCACTTAATAATCAATTATTACATGCAGATCGTTTATCAACAATTGGCCAATTAGCTTCAGGAGTAGTTCATGAATTAAGTGAACCACTTTCCAATATTTTAGGGTTTGCTCAATTAGCAAAGAAAATTCCAAATCTATCTTCTCAATTAGAAAATGATTTAATAAAAATTGAAAAGGCCTCGTTGTATGCAAGAGAAATAATAAAAAAATTAATGACTTTTGCAAAACCAACTCCGCCTCAAACATCCATCCTTGATTTAAATAATATAGTTAAAGAGAGTATTTTCTTTTTTGAATCGCGATGTCGCAAAGAAGGGATTGAATTAAAATTATTGTTTTCAAATGAATCTCCAAAAATTATTGGAGATGGAACTCAGATTAAACAAGTAATAACTAATTTAGTTGTCAATGCGATACAAGCGATGCCTAGTGGTGGTGTTCTTACAATTAAAACACAATTATTTTCTAAAAATATTTTACTGACAGTAGGAGACACTGGTATAGGTATAGATCAGAAGGTTATTGAGAAAATTTTTCTTCCTTTTTTTACTACTAAAGATACAAATGGAGGAACAGGACTTGGTTTAGCAGTCGTTTATGGCATTATTAAAGCTCATAAAGGCGAAATTAAAGTTTCAAGTCAGATTAATAATGGAACTGTGTTTGAGATCATTTTTCCAAGATCTGAGTAAATAAAAAATAATCAAGATAATGAAGGAGCTGATCTTTATCAATGTTAAAGAATAAGAATTCAGCAAAATTTAAATATAATGAAACTATTTTAGTAGTTGATGATGCTGTTAATACCCTAGAAGTTATTCAAAGAAATTTGTTATCAACTGGTTTTAATACAATCACTACAGATAATGTTCCAGATGCTATAAAATTAATCGAATCAAATCACATCGACTTAGTAATTACAGATTATAAAATGCCCAGAATAAGCGGACTAGATCTTGCCAGGCATATTAAAGAAAATTTTCAAGACATCGAAGTAATTATGATTACTGGATACGCAACTGTTGAAGGTGCCGTTTCTGCAATTAAAGAGGGAGTACAAGAGTATTTAACCAAACCTTTTACTGATGAAGAGTTGTTGTCTATTGTTGAGAAATCTGTCGTTCGTATAAGAAATCGTAAAAAAGTTAGTGAAGGTGATTCAAAAAATAGCGATAGATTTTTTGGTCTGATTGGTACATCAACAGCTATGCAATCAGTTTATAAGTCTATTTCAAAAGCAGCCAACAATGTTGCAACTGTTTTGATTACAGGAGAAAGTGGCACAGGCAAAGAATTGGTTGCGCGTGCTATTCATTATAGTGGATTTAGATCAGCGGCCCCATTTATAGCAGTAAACTGTGCGGCCATACCTGAAAATTTATTTGAGAGTGAATTATTTGGTCATATTAAAGGCGCATTTACTGGAGCAACTGAATCACGGGCAGGTTTTTTTCAAACTGCAGATGGTGGAACAATATTTTTAGATGAGATTAGTGAATTACCTTTTTCTACTCAGGCCAAGCTTTTAAGAGTATTACAAGAAAAAGAAATAAATATGTTGGGGCAAAAAAGACCTCAAAAAGTTAATGTAAAGGTAATCGCCGCAACAAATAAAAATTTACAAACTTTAGTAAATCAAAAACTTTTTAGAGCAGACTTATTTTATCGCCTTAATGTTATAATAATCGATGTTCCTCCTTTATCAAAAAGAGAAAATGATGTTTTTACTTTGGCCCATGCTTTTTCAGAAAAAATTGCAAAAGAATTAGGCAAACCAATTCCCTATTTTAATGATCAAACACTCAGTGTTTTAAAAAATTATGAGTGGCCAGGTAATGTTCGAGAATTAGAAAATCTCATAGAACGAATAATTATAATGTGTGATAAAAATAAAATTGAAATATGCGATTTCCCTTCTCATATGCGCTTTTCCCTCCCCCCAAATGGACATAATCAAGAAAATGATTATGATTTTATTATTGATGATTGTGATAAAACTAAAAGAAAATCAGATAAAACATTAAATGAAATTGAACAAGAATATATTGAAAAGATTTTAAAAAAAACAAATGGCAATAAAACTTTGGCGGCATCCATTCTGAAAATTGATAGAAAAACATTGAGAGAGAAATTAGAAAAATATAAGGAAATAAATAAATATTAAGAAAATAAAAGGCCAGCAATTATACTGGCCTTTTATAACTTGGCACTCCCACGTCTGATGACTTTCGAACTGCAATGGCCGAACTTCTGCTCTGCGGATAAATTACCATAAAAACAATTTTTATTGGATTATGTTACTTGAATTTGCTTTAGTAACATTTTTTATAAAAATGGAGCCAATTTATATGAATAATAGCACCACTCGCTCAGCTAAGTATATTACTCAAACTACCGGTTACAAATCATTTATTCCTAACCCAAT
>JADGAM010000282.1 GCA_015232015.1 Oligoflexia bacterium
ACGTGATATTGATATTATTGAAAAATAAGTATTGATATTAAAAACAATAAAAATAAAAAAAATAGTTTTTTTAAATATAAATATTTTCATTAATATATCTTTAAATCAAGATTTAAATAAATAGCATTATCTCTTGAAATATTGTAATTTTTTATTTCTTTTTCTGAACTATAAAGTATACCAATAGATAAATTTTTAGAGGAAAAAAGTAGTCCTGCTGTTTGTGCATATCTTGAGTAACTTGTATAAGCAGAGAAAAGTCCTAATGAATATTTTGCTGCTAATGATTCACTATCATTTATGTGATGATGAAAGAATTTTAAAAAAGATGTAGTTAAACCAAAATTCAAAGCTCCTACGGGAGTTTTAAAATTATAACCAAGTCCAATAATACTCATATTATCAAATTCATTACTGGTATGAAGTTGATTCAAATCTTTTTGAGCAGTATATGACGATAGTGGAGGTTGGTAGCTTATAGTATTATTTCTGTTTACTTGATCTTCATATTTTGAGCCTATATTTTTATATACAAATGAAAAAACTGGAGACCAATATCTTTTTTTATTTTCTAACGTCATTCCAATATCGGCCATAACACCACTATATTTTTCAAATTTTATAATATCTTTAGTATCGTTTAATAATAATTCAATTAACGAAAAATATTTATTCATATATTTTTCAGAGAAAAAGGATAATGTTGTACCAATGCTAAGATTAAATTCTCGAAAAAAGAATTTATTTGAGAGATCATATTTTTGACCCAAATATTTTGTTAAGTCAATCCCACTTGTTAAACGTAAAGTTTTTCGCTCCATTAATTGAATGGCAATTTTTGGTAATGCCGGATTATAAATTAATATATCGGAATAAAGAAAGTAGGGAGAGTAAGAGAGAACAAAATATGGAGTGAAAAAATTAAAACTGGTATCTGCTGTCCAACTAAGAAAACTTTTATTTGAAAATAAATCTTTCAAAAAATTAGCATCAATATCATCGAAAAGTAATTTCTTTGTTGCTGTTACTGCTTGGCCACTAATTTTTCCCAAGGCCACAAATAAAAATTCTTCTCTTATTACGTATGGGAAAATAGCTGGATTTGAATTAACTGCCAATTTGGAATCTAAAAATGTTAAACAGCCATTATTGGTGGCCATAGTTTCAAAATTAGCATTGGGTTTTATTATATGAGTAGTTTCGTACGCCCAAAGATTAGTCGCTACTAACTGGATCAGCAACATTAAAAATGGAGGGCAAATTAATAATTGATATTTTTCTTTCATTACAAGCGTAAAATCTAAATTTATTATAAGAGTTTTGAAATCCTCTAATTAATTTTAATTTTCCATTTCCCACATAAATTTCAAAGGGACGTTGTTTCTCTGCAGGATTATTTCTATTTAAATTAGTTTCAACCTCATTAACTTGTTCGCCACTATTATAAATCTCATCAAAATTACTTTGATCTATTTCAAAGAAACCATTTAAAAGTAAGTTTATCCTTTTAAGATTTCCATTGTCAAATTTTGTTCCCCAAATGCCCTCTAGAAAATAATAACTATATTTTAGAAGTGATACCAAATGGGTAGTATATTGTTGAATATCAAAATTGCACATAAGATAATCCATATCCAGACGATCACTCTCATTCTTAGGAAGATCAATTTTTAATTCAATCAAAATATCCATTAATACATTAATAAATTGAATTGCAGATAAAAAGCTTTTATATGGTCCCATCTCTTTATTTTGATTTTTTCCTTCTCTGAGAATGAAAATCGCTTTATCAATATAAACACGCTTTGCTGGTTCAATGAAAGGAATTGATGCCATATATGGAGTAAGCTCATAAGCGGTCCAAATAATATCTGTCAATTTTAGTATTATATTCTGAGTTGCTACATTGGAGCCTAATGTATCTCCACTTGTAATAAATTTTCTTAATGGATTTTTGCTATAATCTGTACTTTGCCAATCAACAATTGGTCTATTAAAAATTTTCATCTTAATAATAGGGAAAAAAGTGTACAAATTAATTTTTGCCTTATCTGCATATACTGAAGCATATTCCAATCGCACATCACTATTTTCTGCTTCCAACATAGAGAGATTTTCATCAAAGATTTCTTGGTATTTTGCCAGCGCCTCATCAATCTTACCACTATTATGAAGCTTTCTCGCCATAGTTAATTTATCGAGATTTTCTTCGTTTTGATCAACTCCATCTTTTTTGCATGAACATAAGAGCATGAGCATACCAATACTAATAATTACAAAACAGGATAAAATTTTGTTTAATGAGGATTTATTTTTAGAATTTATATATTTGTCGTGATTCAATTCCCTCTCCTTCATTTTTAAGTAATTTTAATACTTCTTCTAGACCATGTTCACCACTAAAAATAAAATTAAATAACTTTGATGGATTAACTGCGATATTTCCTTCATTTATTGGTGGACTCTTATATCGCATTTTAAAAATTCCTTTATTTGTTATTTTAAGAAAAAAATTGTTTTCAGGAAAAAGTATTGTATATTCCATTTCTCCCTCAATCTTTGAGACATTGGATTTTTCCAAGTAGATTTTATTTCTAATTTTTAATTTAGCATTTATTTCAAATTCCGTGGAATCTCTCTCGATAGTCTGAATATTGTTATATGCAGACATATCACAAATAGAAATTGATTTAACTATGCTATTTCTAATTTCTTTACATGCAAGAAGACCTCGCTTAATGTTTGGTCTTGGTAACTCCAAATAGGAAGATGAAGAAGTATTAATTAAAGTGAAGGCATAATTATCGTTGTCATTATTGCTATTATTATTGTTATTATCATTCAAATATTTAATCCATTCCTGATTTTTGCCAAAATTTGAGAATACTATTATAAGTAAATTAAGATAATTAATTTTTGTTTCTGTAGTAGAAGAATTGGAAGTGGGATTAAAAAAATTGTAATTAAAATTAGCGATATTAAATTCTTTTTCGTTTATTACTATTTTAATTTGCATCTGCTTAATAGCAGATTTTGATAATTCATTATAGGAATTAACTTTATTTTTATCTTCTTCTTCAGATTGCATGAAATTATGATTTTCATCATAAACCCCTTGTATTTTTATTAATATCTCAAGTGGTCTATTATTATTAATGACATTGATAAAGCTATATTCAATGGGTATTTCTTTTAATTTAAAAATATATTCAAAATTACTGTTTGTTTGATCGTATTTAAAATCACCAAGAGAAAAGTTGATAAATAAATCTGTATAAAAATCTAAGAGATGATTTTCTATTTGGCGAAAAATATCATTGTCTGCTATTGAGGTTAAAGAAACACTAAAATCGATTTTTTGATTATTAGGATCATTGTTAATTTGGATTTCTTTGAAAAGTATTTCAGTAGCATTATTTAGGAATTTAGTAGTTTCGAAAAGTTGGTGAATATTTTTTTCAATCTCGCTGGTGATTTGAATTTTTCTTTTATCGCTATTGGAAGTAAAATTAGACTCATTTTTAGTTTTAACTGCACATGAAATCATTACTGATGAAAGTACTAATAATGAAATTAGTAGAAATGATAATTGCTTTAAAGGAAATAATTTAAGAGTGATTTTTTTCATAGGTCGTGATTATAGCACGCAACTCAGTTTATTATAAATAAATTGTAAGCTATTAATTTATTGCGTGTAAATTTTATAGTAAATATTATAGTAAATGATGTGCAAAAAATAAAAAAAAGGCCCGAAGGTCATGATACTATTTGTATCTAAAACCTTCGGGCCTAATTATTTCCTTGTAAATTTGGTTACATTCTTTAATTTATAATCAAATTAACGGCAAGCTCTCCACTGAATGTGATAGATTAATCCTGAACGGATATCTATTGAATCAACAGTTGCCATTGCTTGTTCGAAAGCTGAATTTGATCTAGCAAGCATTGCAGAGTTTACTCTTAAGTTAACTGATTGACCGCAAGGTGACCATACAACTGCAGAAGCAGCTAAAGTATTTGTTAAGAAATACTGATTGTCATATCCACCATTGAAAGTTTTTTGGTATCTTGGTCCTTGAGCACCAGCAAAGAAGTATTCAACGTTGAAGTTAGCTTGACCACGAACTGGAACGTTAACGTAACCGCGATAATCAATTTTGAAGATAGATACACTGAAACCTTGAGGAACTTGTACAGGAACTGATACGTTACAAGTTTTACGATCAAAACTTTTTCCAGTCATACCACCTGCTTCAGCAACATATTGATCAAAAAGTATGCTTAATGAAGTTCTATCTGGTGATAAAGTAACAGATGCACTTCCAGCTGGACAACCTGTCCCTGCATAACCTGGCATTCCAAGACGGATGTCTGGAGCAGCAAATGCTGATAAGCTTGCTAATACTAGTAATAGTCCGAGTAACTTTTTCATTTTAATCTCCTTTTAAAAATAGGCCTGATCCATAGTACATAAGTACATTTGTGGATCAAGAGACCTGAAAAGATAATATTTATTATTTTTGCTAAACTATCGTTTATCGATCGCCCGCATATTTATATAAAGCAAAGGTCGTGCCAACTCTCAACTGAATTGGATTTATCTTAGGAATGGGAAGTGATTAAGTTCCCATTCCTAAGCTTCCATTGCTTAATTATGTTTAGTTTGAAATATTTTAAGACAATTAGAAATTTTTTCATTTCGATCATGATTTTGTTGTGATCTAATAACTGCTACCTTGCTTTTTCAGAATGAAAAACAAAAAATTAATAAATAAAATTTTTAACATAGTAATTTGTTCCAAAACGCAGAGTGTTCCAAGAATTTTATTGACTTTTTTTATGTAGAAGTGACCCCAGTGTAAATCTGACCCTTGAATTTTTTTAAAGTGGTTTATTTTTTACTCTGTAATTTTATTTTTTTAATTTTTTATATTTAAAAATATCGGAAATAAAGTAATGCTATATTTAATTTTATATAAAAACACTCAGGAATTTTACTCTAATACTTTATTGAAAAGTAATAATTATTCAGAAAAATTTCTAATTACCCCTGAGC
>JADGAM010000283.1 GCA_015232015.1 Oligoflexia bacterium
TGTCTAATACTATCAAGTAAAGTTGTCTTTCCATGATCTACGTGTCCCATAACAGTAACCACTGGTGCTCTAGGCGGCAGGCCACTCTCATCTTCACTTTCATCTGTATCAATTTTATCTTTATTAATTTCTTTATTGACTTTACTCTTTGTTGATTCAGCTTTGCTAATAATAGCGTCCTCTTTAAACGATGTATCTTCAACCCTATACTTAAAAACCTCACAAATTTCGCTTAAGAGTTGAAGTCCCAAATAATAATCTTCTTTTAATAATAAATTTATATCGAGAGATTGATTCTTTAAATCTTCAAATTTCATCTTTAGCTTTTGTGCTAATTCAATAGCAGTACAACCTTTATGAACTTCAATAACTCTTTTTGTATCTTTTACTTCTGTAATCATTGTTCCCTTAGTAGGTCCAGAATATATTTTTTTCTTCCCGACGGGAGTATATATAATTTTTCCAACCAATCCAACTGCGTATGATTTTAATTCTTCATCGGCACGCAATTGTACAACATCTCTAACTTTTGCTTTAGGTTTTGCTATTATTGCAGCAAGACCACCCACCCTTTTTTTGCTTGATTTATCGTCTTCCTTATCACTATCACCATCAACAACAATTTCACTTAAACCCGCTAGATCTGTAATCTTTTTTGTTACAATTTTACCTTTTCCAAGAGAAGCAGCACCCTCAGCAGTTGCTGCCACATTTTTCTCTGTAGAAGCATCCGTTGTTTTTTTAACTGTTTTATCTTTATCTGTCGAAAGAGATGAAAGTTCTTTTTTAGGTGGAATGTATACTGGAGTAAAAATATGCATTTTCTCTTCATAAAATTCATATTTATCATCTTTCTTTTTGTTCACAGTTCTATATACCTCTTCAGTTTTTTTATCATCAGATAAAGTTGCTCCATCTGGTTTATCTTTTTGTTTCTCTACTATCTTCTCATCAACTAAAGAACTATCTGTACTAATCACTTGCTTTGCAGGGGGTCTATAAACCACTCTCAATCCTCGAGGGGCATCTACATTCTCACTTACCGTGCTTGCACTATTAGGGTGATGATGTTCACGATTTTTTTCCTCTTCTGCCGGCATCTCTTTGTTGTCAGTTGTATTTAAATCACCTCGTTCAATATCTTCTTGAGTTCTTCTTGTTAATTGCTCAGCTCCCTCAAAATCACCTTTCGACGTTGAATGTTTGTCTAAATCAATATGATCTTCTTGATAAACTGTCTCGCTCTCCATCTCTGATATAGTTAGGCCAGGATCAGTATTTGTAAATTGAGAAGCTGTTATTAAATCTTGTTGATCAACTTCTCCCTCATCTTTTTTGGAAGCAATTTCTCCTATTTTTTTTCTAACTACCGTTTTTCTTTTTATAGCACTACTAGCACTAATTTTCTTATCATCTTCTAAACTCTTTTCTTCCACACTCAGTGCAGGTTCAGATAAAGGTTCCTTTACATGAGAATGAGCAGGATCAATGTTCTTATCTTTATCTTCTTCTGTTTTGATTTTTCTTTTTATAACCTTTTTCTTGCTAGCAGAAGAACTTTTATCTTTATTGCTACTCATTGCCTCATTAAATTTTTCAATCTCATCATCACTTAATGCAGACATATGATTTCTAACATTGAACCCCATCGTTTTTAACTTCTCGACTAGGTCCAAAGCGCCTATAGACATTTCATTTGCCAATTCATAAATTTTTTTAGGCATTATCTTTCTCCAAAACCAAATACTTTTTTAAAATACAATCTACAATCAAACATCCTAAATACTACTTTTATTTTTCTTAAATATTACTTTTTATTTTATTTTATTTTGAATGCTGCCAACTCCTCTCTCAATCTCTTCTCTGCTTCAGAGAATTTATCAGGACCCTCTTTAGTAATACTTCTGTCACTGTTTACAGATCCTGATTGGGTAGGTATGGCGGATGCAGAAATAATCTCTTCCTCTCCATCAAGTGTAAGCTTTATCTTTTCTTCTCTCTCTAAAATATTAATTTCTTCTAGCAACTTACCAACTGAATCCTTATCCATTCCTGAAATTTCATTAATCTCCTCAACAGACAGTTGCTTTAAATCTTTAATGCTCATTATTCCTTCATGAACAAAAACTTGAGCATGAGCATCCGTAAGACTACTAAGTTGTAATAGATTTTCAACTGCCTTTTTAACTCTTTCTTGTAACTTAGATTTTGAAATAATATTAATTTTTTGTCCTGTTAAAATTGCAGCTAATCGAACATTCTGACCTCGCTTTCCTATGGCCAAAGAAAGTTGATTATCTTCAACAATAACATCAATAGATTTTCTATCTTCCGCAAGCATCATTGATGTTATCTCAGCTGGAGCTAATGATTTCTTTACAAAATTTTCGATATCTGGAAACCATGGCACTACATCTATCTTCTCACCCTGAAGTTCATTAACAATATTTTGTACTCTAGAACCTTTTATTCCAACACACGCTCCAACTGGATCAATATCTTTATCAGAAGTATATACTGCTATCTTTGCACGTAAACCTGGTTCCCTAGCAGCAGATTTGATCTCTATAGTTCCATCTTGAATTTCTGGAACTTCAACTTCAAATAACTTCACAAGAAACATTGGAGAAGTTCTAGTTAAACATATCTCTGGCCCACGGTTTGTCATGACAACTTCTGATAAAAAGGCTTGAATTCTATCTCCTGGTTTAAAGTTTTCCCCAGGTATTATCTCTCTCTTTGAAAGTATTGCATCTGCCTTTCCTAAATCAACAATAATATTTCCTCTCTCGTATCTTCTAGCAATACCAGTAACTAATTCTCCCTCTCTATGCTTAAACTCTTTAAATAAAATCTCTCTTTCGGCATCTCGTACTTTTTGAAAAATTATTTGTTTAGCAGTTTGAACATCTACTCTTGTAAATCCAGGATTTTCAATCTTTGATCCTAACTGATCGCCCACTTCACAATCAGGATCTAAATTTTTTGCTTCATTAAAAGCAATTTCAAGAATAGGATCTTTTATATTTTGCACAACATTTTTATATTGAAAAATTTCTATATCATCATCTTTTTCATTATATTTTACTTCATACTCACCTTGAATTCCAAATTTCTTTCTTGATGTTACTAAAAAGGCCTGCTCTATGGCCTTTATTATAACATCTTTCTTAATTCCACGATCCTTAACTAACTGATCAATCATTCTGCTTAATTCTCTGAAACTCATCTAAATCCTCACTTGTTAATCCTAATCTTTTCAAAAAAAACTAAAAACTTAAGATCTACAAACCAACTTCTAACTCTAAATTTGCCTTTTTTATCTCACTAAAATTTATAGTGAAAGTAGTATTATCAATTTGCAAAGCAATAGCTTCATTAGTTGCTTCAACCAATTTGCCATTTAACTTATATATTCCTTTAAATCTTTTTGGTAAATCAGGATATCTTTGATCCAATCTAATATTGGTAGTAATTGATATCATTTTATTTAACGCTTTTTGAAAATGGTATGGTGTTTTTAAAAAACGATATACACCAGGGGAAGAGACTTCAAGGGTAATGCCTTTGGGAATCCACTCTTCTTTCTCTAGAAAAGGGGTCAGTGCTTCATCAAAGCGCACACAATCATCTATTGTTGCTGTGTCAGTCTGAAGATTAAAAATATATATTCGAAGTAAAGATGGTTTGCTGGAACGCTTATACTCCAAATCATAAATAGCAAGCTCTAAGTCTTCTGCGACTTTTTTACAAATATCCAGCAATTTTAATTCCAATTCCGTTTTCGGTTCATCTAATAACATAATAAAACAAATCCTAAATAAAAAACTTTATCCAACAACAAACCCAAAATTTACTTGGGATATACGACCAAAGAAGGGGGGTGAAAAAAGACAATTCAAAATAGCTTCAGCATCTTTTCAACGACTACAAACACAAAATATACGACTGGCATAAAGTATACACCAATTGTCATCAAATATACAATATTAAAAATTTTTTATCTTTTTTTATCTTTGATAAATAATTTAAAATAGATTCAGCAACATCTTAAAAGCATCTGTTCCTTGAGCATAAAAATGTTTGCATTTGTGCAACGTTTTAAAATTAAATTTTTTATATAATGAAAGTGCTCTATGATTTTCAGAGTGTACTTCTAGATAGATCTTATCAAATTTTTCAACATCTTTATAATGACCTATTATAAAATCAAGCAACTTTTCTGCTAATCCTTGCCTCTGCATAGAACTCGCTACTGCTATTTTTAATAAGTGTGCCAAAAGCTCTCCTCTACTCTCTAAAATAAGTGCAAATGCCGCAATTTTCTTTTTCTCCTCATGATGTGATTGCTTGTAATCAGAATCAAAAAGGTAAACATGTTTTAGATTATCAATCAAGAACAAACGATAATTTGATTCTTTACTGTTGTAAGAGTCAAAAAATGATTTCCATTGACTATCTGACCAATGTCCTATTTTTATTTCCTTATCAATTTCTTTTAATAATTCAGATAGTGGTTCAATTATTTCCATAACAATTCATGAGTAATTTGTTTATTTAAAGATGATAAAAACAATTGAATAGCATCGTCAGTTTTTCTCTCTCTAATTTCTTCTTTTGCCTTATTAGCATCTTTAATTTTCGTATGATTTGAATACTCATTTAATTCTGTTTCGGAGACAAAAAAAGAGTTTTTACTAAAACGCGATTTTAAAAAACTATCTATTAAAAATAAAGTTTTTATCTCTTTATTTTGTTCAGAGGCAGGCCTTGTTGTCTTGTTGATAGAAAATTTTTTATAACAATCGTTTTTTTGTATTTTAGCAAACATATCCGCACTCTCTATCTTATCAGCAGGTGCAAACTTATTGATTTCTAAAAATAATTGAAGCTTAAAAACAAGAAGCATTTCATCGAGATATTTTTGTTTATCACTCAATTCTTTTCCACTAATCATCATCGATGTGCCTAAATTAGAAATACGAGGTATAATCTTTTCAAAAAAAGATGTTTCTTTGGTATTTATACAATTATAAAGTAATAAATTTTCAAG
>JADGAM010000284.1 GCA_015232015.1 Oligoflexia bacterium
TAAATTCATCATCAACCTAGCGGTGCGTCCGTTCCCATCCACAAATGGGTGAATGCTTACAAAACGGTAGTGAGCTTCTCCCGCAAACGCCACCGGATGCAAGGCATGCTTACTTGCAATCCACTCGAAAAATTCTTCCATTAATTCTGGGACTTTACGCGGATTAGGCAGAACTACGGTTGATCCGGAAATCCTAACCGGTACATTACGGTAGCAACCTGCATTTTCATCATCAATGCCTTTAAGAATAATTTCATGGATAGTTAAAACATTTTTTTCTGAAAGTTGAGACGGCCTCTTTTTAATAAGGGTATTGATAAAATCCAAGGCCTCTGCATGATTTTTCGCCTCAAGATGTTCTCGCAAGTCCTTTCCACCAATAGTCAGTCCTTTTTCTATTACGATAGCAGTTTCACGCCTGGTAAGAGTATTTCCCTCGATAGCATTACTGGTGTAAGTAAGTTCTACCTTGAACCACTCATGCAGGCTTTTCTCAAAATTGACAGGGAATGGCCTTAAACGATCAAGTTTTTGTTTTTTGGTAGTTAGTTTTGTATAGTCCATAGTACAAAGTATAAAGTATTACTTCACACTTTACAATAAAATAGCAGCGATTATGAAACAAAATATGGTTCTGTCGTTTTAACTTTTTCATAATCAAAGATCTGGCTTGCTTCCTGCAAGCCGCACGAATGACGAGGAAAATGGATCAAAATTTACCAGGGACCTGACCAGTTACGACCCAAGTAAATCTATCGCCACTGCCGAAATCATATGAGCAAAAGTTAATAGTTGCTTTATCTCAATATACTCGTCAGCAACGTGAAAAGCAGTATCATCGCCAGGTCCATAACCTACGGCCACAATACCTGAGAGATTAAATGATTTTGCAAATGTTCCACCACCAAGACCAAAAGGTTTTGGAGTTGTTCCCATAATAACTTTGGCATTTTCTTGAATACTTTTTACTAAAATATTGGCAGGATCTACTTCGTGAGGTAATGACTTTGCAACTATCTCAAAATCAAAGGTCCCATTCACACTCTTAGAAATCTCTTGAATCTCTTTTAAAATTCCTTCTGCACTTTGACTAGGAAGATATCTAATATCTAAAGTTGCTTCACACTTTGCAGGAACAATATTGGCAGCAGATCCTCCTCGAACTATTCCAATGTTTAATGTGGGTTTATCCAAGAATTTATGTTCACTATATTTCATTTTTAATTCTTCTAATTTCAGAAGCAATCTACTCATCATTGAAACAGCATTTACACCTTTATCGGGTGTTGAGCCGTGTGCTTGCTTTCCGATGGCAGTAATTTTTAATTGCAAACGTCCTTTTTCCGCTACATCAATCATTTGCATATTACCACCCACATCTGGAATAATGGCATACTTTGGGTTTAAAAATTTATTCTTAATTAAAAAATCGAGACCAGCATCCTCTTCTCCAGGTTCTCTGTACTCTTCACTTGCAATGGCACCTAAAATAAAAGTACCTTTTAATTTAATATTTAAGTCAGTTAATGCCTTTAAAGCACACATCGATGAAACAAGTGGTCCCTTATCATCAATTACTCCTCTTCCATACACTAAACCATTTTGAACATAAGTGGTAAAAGGATCTCTTGTCCAACCATCTCCCGGTGGAACAACATCCGAGTGAGAAGCAACTAACAATGAAGGATTTTCATCACCATACATGGCCAGTACATTAGATCTACCTTCCACTAAGGTTCTTTCCTCATAGCGCACATTCATTGCTTGTAATTCACGAATAACTATTTTTGAAACCAACGACTCTTGGCCAGGAATTTTTAGATAAGGAAATTCATTAAGTCGGCCTTTTTCTACGTTAACTGTTTTTTCTTTTACAACATCACTCAGGATTCTCAGAAGATATTCCGTTATACTTTTTTCGTTCTTTTTGAAATACTCATTTAAAAGATTTTTTGCCATCATTTTTTTCTCCAAATTTATAAAAACTCACTCATTCATATATTTTTTTAATATACTACTCAAAAATGAACTTGCAACACGAACAAAACAAATACGGTATAAAAATTCTCCAAGAGTATGCATTTTTTTATGGAAACACCGATTAGTGATATGAACAAACATTTAAAGAAAAATGTTATGAATGGGAACTTAATAACTTTTTAAAGAAAGGATTTTGTAAATGAAGCAATATTTTATTTTCTTTTTTCTCTCTTGCATTCTTATCAGCATCAACGTTACTTTCATCGGTCTTAAATGCTTAGCAGATGTTAATCCCCAGAATGGTAATTATTTTACATCATTTGTTGATATTATAGTCCCCGCCAATAATAATCCATTAACAATTGTCAGAATGTATAATTCACAAGTTCCAAAAATTGGATGGTTTGGGCTTGGATGGGGAAATTATTTTGAAACAAAATTAGTTGTCGCACTTGATGGTTCAATAATTGTTTATGAAAATGGCACAGGTGCTGAAACAATATTTACACCTAAAGGTGCTTCATTGGCCGTTGATGAAGCATCTAAAAAAATTTTAGAGGGAATAAAAAAGAAAACGGACATCACTCCCCATGTGGAGGCGAAATTACTATTAAAATTTAAAGCCGATGCACGTTTAAGACAATTTTATGCCGAAGAATTAAAACTTAGTGCTAATGTAGCTAATGGTGCAATTTTTACTTCAACTGCTGGAGGAGGCTTTTTTCAAACAATAGTAAAAACAGAAAAAGGGTTTGAGCGAACATTTCATAATGGAAGAATTGAAATTTTTTCTACAACAGGGGAACTAATAAAAATAAAAGATGTAAGTGAATATATCATAAATTTAGTCTATGAGAGCAAAACTCTTAAAAAGATCAAAGACTCTGATGGAAAGGAATTACTTTTTGATTGGCATCCAGATGGCCGGGTAAAGAATATTTGGACTACAAACGATCCTAAAAAAGCAATTTATGTTTATGAAAATAATAAATTAGTGGAAGCAACAGTTGTAACTGGAGAAAAGTATAAATATACTTACGACGGAAGCCATATGCTGTCTTCTATAACCTATCCTGACACAACAAAAATTGAAGTGGCCTATACCCATCCTTTACGAATGGTTAAAGAAATTAAAGATAGAGACAAAGTTGTAACTACTTACACCTATGATAATGATAAACAAAGTCCTGATTTGCATTACTGGACAACCATTACTTCTAAAAGTCCAGAAGGAATTGTTCATTCGAAAAAATTGGAATATGAAAGAAAGCGCAACTCTTATGGGCAAGATTATAATTATAGAAGTGCTTCCATTGATGATGGATACAAATATGAAACTGTTTATGATGAAAAAAGCAGACCCATACAAATCACACAAGGAGTAATTGTAACTAACTTTACCTATACAGATAAGGGATTACTCAAAGAAAAAAGATCTAGTAATGGTGCCTACTCTAAGTTTGAATATCATCCAACTTTAAATAAAATAATAAAAGTTGAAAATAATTATGGTACATCAAAATATGAATACACAAAAAATGGCCAACTTAGTACGGCCACTACTTTTTTTGGTATGAATTTTCATCTTCGCTATGACCATAAAGGGTTTATGTCAACTCTCATTCAAGAAGATGTTAAAAATAAGGAGAAGAGAATTTTAAATTTCAAGTATAATATTATGGGAAAGCCTGTTGAGATGGAAATGGAAAAAGTGGGCAAAATAATATTAGAGTATAATAATTTTGGTATAGTAAAAACTGTCGATCCTAAGAGTAATAAAGATGCTTTAAACGAAATCAATAAGGCCTTTGCCTCTTTTGTTGATAGCGTAAGTAGCATCGGATACAATCTTAATATATAATTATTATATAATTAAAAACTCACCTTTCCTGCACCATCCCTCGTGATAAGTGGTGGTCCCTCTTCTGTAAAATCTATAACAGAACAAGGTCCTAAAAAAGTTAATTCCCCTGGATCTAAAAGAATTTTTATCCTATGACCAAAAACCTCTTCTAATTCATAACTATAAACCATTTCAGGATTAAGAATGGTTAGTTTTTCTAAATACTCTTTTGTATAGCAAATACTACTATCATCACTATTATTACTAAGTAATAACTCTCTAGTTGCAGCAATAGTCATCAAAGGATAATCACAACAATTCAGCAATCTTTCCGTTAATATTGTATTAGGAATACGAATGGCGATTTTTTCACTTTTTCTTATACTTCTAACAGACTTAGGAGACTCTTTATGTAAATTAAAAATAAATTTATATGGACCTACTAAAAATCTTTTTAATATCTTATATGAATTATCAGAGATAAATGCATACTTACTGGCCTGTGAAATTGAACTACATATCAAAGTTAAATATTTGCTTGAATAAGTATCTAGTTGATCCAATTTTTTTACCCCATCTTTAGAAAATGGAGATGTAGCAAAAACCCAATTGGTTTCGGTTGGAAAAATAATTAATTCACCAGCGTCCATTGCATCTCTGGCCCGCTTCAGAATTCGATCATCTGGATTTTCTGCTACAATATAATAAATCATAACTTCCTCTTAAATAATGTTTTAGTATTATACTCTCTTTATTGTCATTTTTTATTAATTTTTATGGTAACTACTCACTCCCTATTTAACTTTTTCATTAAGTCTTCAGCGATCAGTCTTCAACCATCAGCTCTTGTCCTCAGCCAAATCAGCTTTTAGCCGTTTGATAAATCCAAATATCATCTTTTTGATTTCTTCAATTTTTGAATAGAGTTGAGCAAACTTATCTTCTTTTAAAATTTGTAAATCATTTGCAAGTATGAGGAGGCATTCTACTTCGCATGCTGATGCATAAGATATGTTTAAAAATCTAGCAAATTCTTTATCACTACCACGCCCACAACCTTCGGCAATATTTGCACTAATAGAGATCGAGGAACGTCTGATTTGCGATATTA
>JADGAM010000285.1 GCA_015232015.1 Oligoflexia bacterium
CAGAGTCTCCTATCACTAATCTTTTTAAAAAAGTTAGTCTATTATCATTTGTTGTAAAGGCGGCCATAGTAGCACTAAAAAAATTTCCTATGTTTAATGCAAGCATTGATCATGAAAAAGAAATAATAATTTTAAAGAAATATTACAATATAGGTATTGCCGTAGAAACTGAGAGAGGACTCATAGTACCTGTTTTAAAAGATGCCGATCGAATAGGTCTTACTCAAATCACCGCCAACATTGCTGATTTGGCCAAACGTGCTCGTGAATCAAGCATAAATGTTAACGAACTATCAGGAAGCACATTTACTGTAACCAATATAGGATTTATTGGTGGTAAAACTGCTGTTCCAATCATTAATTATCCTGATGTTGCGATTTTAGCGATGAACAAGGTAGAAGAAAAACCTATTGTAAAAGATTCTAAGATTATTATTCAAACTATGCTACCACTTACTTTAGTTTTTGATCATAGAATTATTGACGGAGCAGATGCCGCTCATTTTATGAATGAGATAACAAGATTACTATCGAAACCAAATGAACTTTTTTTAGAAATGTAAAATAAATTAGGAGGCACATTCTATGGTCATGGGTACATTAAGACAAGAAACTGATTTAGTAGTTATTGGTGGTGGACCAGGCGGATATGTGGCCGCTCTACGTGCGGCGGATTTAGGAAAAGAAGTAATCTTAATTGAGGAGCGAGAGCGCCTGGGTGGAGTTTGTCTTTTAGAAGGTTGCATCCCTTCAAAAACACTTTTACATGTGGCCCAATTGTCTGAAACGCTCAAAAATGTAAAAGAATTTGGTATCAATTTAGGGGAAGATACAAATACAAGTGGTAGTAGTGATAATTCTAGACAACGAATTGATATTTTAAAATTACGTAACTATAGTAACTCCGTAGTCAATCATTTATCCAATAACATTAGTGGATTGATGAAAAAAAAAGGAGTTGAAGTAATTCAAGGCCAAGCACGCTTTGAGGGCCCAAAATCTCTATCTATCGAAGGGAAAAATCATTTATCCATCGATTTTAATCATTGTATTATCGCAACTGGTTCTAAACCTAGATTATTATCTTCTGCCCTCGGAACCCAATATAATTTTAGTTCTGATAGTGTATGGACTTCTACTGAGGCATTATCCTTACCAAAGATTCCCTCTAGATTAGTAGTTGTAGGAGGAGGGTATATTGGCCTGGAACTTGGTACACTCTATGCAAATTTAGGTTCAGAAGTCACATTAATTGAATCATTGCCACAACTATTAACAGGAATTGACCAAGATTTAGTTAATATTTTATTAAAAAATTACCAGCATAAATTTAAAAAAATTTATCTTGAATCAAAATTACTTGGAGTGGAACAATCTAGTAACGGGTTAGTTCTAAATATAGAAAATAAAAAAAATAATAATAAAGAACGTATCGAGACCGATAATCTTTTAATCTCTATCGGAAGAGAAGCAAATATAAAAGATCTCTCTTTAGAAAAAGCGGGTATACATATATCTAGTAAAAATTCTAGTGAAAATCTTGATCCACGTATTCTTGTAGATGAAAAGCGTAGAACTAAAGTTCCTAATATTTTTGCCATTGGTGATGTGACCGCAGGTCCGATGCTGGCCCACAAAGCAATGAGAGAGGGCAAAGTCGCTGCTGAAATAATCGCTGGTCTGCCATCTGCTTTTGATAATCAGGCAATTCCGGCCGCAATTTATACTCATCCAGAAATTGCTACTGTAGGTTTAACAGAACTTGATGTGGCCAATGAAAAACGCAATGTAATTGTTGGACGTTTTCCGCTGCGAGCTCTAGGGCGTGCATATTCTATAGGTCAAACTGAAGGTATGGCCAAAATTATCACCGATGCAAATAATCGAAGAATTTTAGGCGTGGGGATAGTGGGCGCAAACGCTTCTGATCTAATTACAGAGGCAACACTTGCTATCGAATTAGGTGCAACCTTGGATGATTTATTATTAACAATTCATCCACATCCATCTTTTTCAGAAGCAATTTTAGAAGCAGCAGAAATTGCGGCCGGTATATCAGTACATACCACTTTTCCTGAAAGGAAAAAGTAAAAATGAATCAAGAAGTGACAATAAATGTTGAGGAATACCCACAAGAAAAATATTGGATAGAAAAAGCAACTTCAAATCCATTTATTAAATCTCATCTCACCATTTATACTCCTGAAGAAACATGTGTAGTTTTAGGACGTAGTAGTAATTTAATTAAAGAGTTAAATATTTCTCTTCTATTAAAAGATAAAGTACCCCTATATCGCCGTTTAGGTGGTGGGGCCTCCGTTGTTTTAGATTGTGGTAGTCTTGTTGCTTTGGCAGTAATTCCGGAAAAAGAAGCTAGTATTAATATAACAGAACATTACAAGCGATTTTCAGATTGGATTATTGCTGGACTTCAAAGCTTAAATATTGCTGGAGTTAAGCAGCTAGATAGCTGCGATTTAGCTATAAAAAATAGAAAAATTGCTGGTGCTTGTCTCTATAGAACAAGAAATTATGTTATGTATTCTGTGTGTTTATTAATAGAGGCCAATATAAATTTAATGGAACGCTATCTTAAGCATCCTCCTAGATCTCCTATCTATAGGGAAAATAGAAATCATGGAAATTTTGTTACAAGTATTAAAGATGTTATTTTGAGTGAATATTCTGTGCTTTATGGAATAGAAATAGGTGAAGACAAAAAAGAAAATTTTACCTGTTATCTTCAAAATGTATTAAAAAATATTTTGAGTAAAAGTTTTAGAGAGATATTTGCTTGAAAAAATTGTTGTAAGCTTACCAATTATTTTATACAGCTTCAGTAGTAGAGTTGATAAAGCACTCGGCCGCGGCAGCAATCGCTTCAGAACCGATATTGGCCCATTTATAAAGTTCATTGGCGGTGTATGCAGATCGGCCAAAATGTCCTCTTACTCCTAAAGATACAAGTTTAAACGGTAAAGATTTATCACTCATTAAAAGAGCATGAGACAATATCGATCCCATTCCTGCTATCACTTGATGATCTTCTACTGTTAATAAGCGATTTTTACATTCTCCTAATGCTTTAGCAATTATCTCCACATTAGGATGGTTTACAAATGGGTTATTTATTAATCTTGCTTTGATATTTTTCGACAGTAATATTTTTTGTGCACATAATGCTTCACCAACCATTGGTCCAGCGGCCTTAGCAGAAGTTATGTCTTCTATTCATGGAATAATGTTTAACTACAAAGTAAATAACAAAGCTGATAGAAGTATTAACCGTGAATGGTATGAAAAATTTAATTTTGTTAATGATGCCGGTCATACAGAAAACGGAATCTATGCTTTACGTGCAAATTTAGGTTATAATGAAATGACTTTTGAAAGTTTAAAAGAATTTCGGAGCATCCGTAGTCCTCTCACTGGTCATGCAGAAGCGAGGTTAAATCCTCAAGGAGTTTTGATGAGTAATGGTCCTCTTGGTTCAGGACTACCTCAAGCTCAAGGACTTTCCATTGCAGATAAAATTATCGGCAACGATAGAATCACATTTTGTGTAATATCTGATGCCGGATTGATGGAAGGTGAGGCCAAAGAATCTTTGGCCGTAATTCCAGGCCTGGCCAAAAAAAACCGTCTTAATCCGTTTGTAATGGTGATCTCTTTCAATAACAAGAAGCTTTCAGGTATTATAGATAATGATGCTTATTCTATCGTACCCACATTGGATTCCTTAAAAACTTTAGGGTGGAAACTTTTATATATTGAAGACGGACATAATTTACAGGAGACATATTTACAAATTGAAAAGGCGGTGGAGTTGTCTAAGAAAAAAGGTGGTCTACTTCCAGTAGCGATAATTGCAAAAACTATTAAAGGTTATGGTACTAAAAAAACTGCTGCTGATATAACAGGGGCCCATGCCTTTCCTTTGAAAAGGGGTGATAAAAATTTAGTGGAGTTTGTGGAAGAAATTTTAGTAAATTCCGGTGGTCTCAGCTCTTATCCTGAATTAAAAAAAATGGTAGAAGATGTTTTAGCAGAAGGAGCATCGGTTGTAACTCCTCCTCTCACTACTTATTTTACTTCTTCTTTTGTTAAGTTACAAAAAGGAATATCTTCAGCGATTATTAAGGCGGCAGAAGAGAGTTTACCTGTCTATTCTGTTTGTGCTGATCTTCAAAATTCAACAGGAATGAAAGAATTTCATCAAAAATTTCCAAACAATTTTATTGAGGTAGGTGTAGCTGAGGCCAACATGATTAGTACAGCGGCAGGTCTCTCTAGATCGGGGTTTATTCCTATTGTGGATACATTCACACAATTTGGTGTTAGCAAAGGTAAACTTCCAATAATTATGTCTCAACTCTCTCTAGCTCCCATTATTGCAGTCTTCTCTCATGCCGGATTACAAGACGCTGGAGACGGGGCCTCTCACCAAGCAACTACTTATATAGCGGCCTTATCTGGAATTCCTAATGTAGATCTAGTCTGTTGTTCATGTGTAAAAGAAGTGGAGGCATTTATGTACCAAGCAATAAAGCGATTTGCACTCGTTCAACAAAATAATAAACCTCAAAATATTAACAAAGATAATGGCAAACATATTGATAATACTAACAACACTGTTATTTTTTTTATAGGCAGAGAGGATTTTCCTCTTTATCATCAAGAAAATGTTGATTATGTATTGGGGTATCCTTATGAGATAAATAATTTAATGAATACTAATGTTAATCCTAATAACAACTCTAAAGAGAACGCTGACCTTTCAGCTGACCTTTTAATAGTGGCAACTGGACCAATGGTTGGTGAAGCATTATGTGCACAAAAAATATTACTGTCGAAAAATATCAAAGCAAGATTAATAAATAACCCATTTGTAAACCATCCTAATGTGGAGATAATTGCTAAAGCATTAG
>JADGAM010000286.1 GCA_015232015.1 Oligoflexia bacterium
CGTTGGGTAATTGAGCATCATGACCACCAAATATATCTATTGCAAATAAAGATTTACTATGCATAGCTTTTTTTGTTGAAGAAAAATATTCAAGTAATTTTTTTCTACTTTTAAAAAAGCAAACAGCATAATTCATGGCCACCACTATATCTACTTTTTCCATTTGTTGATGGGCCTTAATTACGTCTTGTTCAATATAGTTAAGTTTTTTCTTTTGATCTGTATTCAAAGATGCAAGATGATGTTCTTTGCCATAACGAATGGGAGATGGGTCTATATCAATTGCAAAGGCCACATTTTCAGTATTATTTTTTATCCATTCACAGGAGAAATTACCTGTTCCACAGAAATCTTCACAAAGTCGATGTGGAGTTGTTTTATAAAAATTTATATATTCTTTAACAATGAAATCAATATCAAATTGAGGATATTGAACCGAAGATTCATACAAACTATATTTGTCATTAATACTTAATTGATCTTTATTATTATTCATGAAATTTATTCTCCAACTTTTTATATATTTTTATATATTAGGGTTTGATGTATGGATTAGATTTTTTCTCATCCCCGATTGTTGTGAAATTTCCATGTCCTGGAATTACAACAGTGTTATCAGGTAAGGTGAATAATTTTTCTTTTATAGATTTTTGTATTTGATTAAAGTTGCCTCCTGGAAGATCTGTTCTGCCTATCGATTGCTGAAAAAGAGTATCTCCACTAAATAATATTGGGGTAGGAAAATAATTACACAAAAAGCAAATATGACCCGGAGTGTGTCCAGGTGTATGAATACATTTGAGTAATGGAGATAAAGAAGAAGAATCATCGATTCCTAAAGTTTGATCCTCATTAATGAAACAATCTATAGGTAGCAATTTATTTACTTTCTCTCCAGTTAACATCAACATTTGTTGAGGGAATGCTTCATACAATGGGGATTCATTTTCATTGATAAAAACTCTCGCCTCGGCCATTGAAGAACGAATAATATCAGCAGAAGCAATATGATCGTAATGAGCATGTGTGTAGAGAAGCTTTTGAACTTTTAATTGCAATTTTTTTATTAGTTTCAAAATAGCATCATTATCATTTCCCGAATCAATAATGATAGCATTTAAGGTTCTTGGAGAGTAAAGCAGTATACAATTGTTACAAAGAGGTCCTACTGTATGTACACTGATTACTAATTCATCATTTTGAAAATCTTTAATATTTGGTTTTAAAGATGCCATAAAAAAGCTCCCATTGATTAAATCAGGCGTTGTAAAAAATAAATACAAAATAGAAATAAAACACCTTTTTTATCAGAGGTCAATATTTTCACTATTCATATTATTTAAAAATTACTTTTTTAAGATTTTACAAAAATGTTCAATTTTTTCTTTTTGCTTAAGCAAATTATCTATTTCTGATGTATTAGATTGTTCAGATAAGATTTCTTTAAAATATTTTTCTAAATTAACCATATCTTCTTTAATTAAAGTAGGTCCGCGATTAATAAATAATAAATAATTTTTTTCAATTTCTTTTTGGTAACGTTGATGAATATCAATTAATTGTGTTTTTTCAGTTAAAATAAATTTTTCGCGCTCAAGATATTCTTTACCCCATAATATATCAAATTGCTTTTCACAAATAGCTTCTTTATAGGAGGAGTCCAGAAAAAAAGATGAGGGATCTTCCTTAAATGATCCAACGACTGTTTCAGTAGATGATTTAAGTCTTAAATCATCCCATTGTTGAGTTAATTCTTTTCGGCCTCTACTCTTTAATTCTTGAATACAATTTTTTATCCAAACATTATGAATCTTTTTAAGATTTGCTAGATTATTTTCTGTACTGCTTTCTATAAATTTTGTACCGTTATTTCTTATATCACTAAATAATCTTTTTAATTTGTCGTCTTGAATCTTTGTCTTTTGGAAGATATTTTTAAAAAATACATCTTTTGCTGCAATAATTTTTGCTCGATAATCTTCTAATACAAAACGTATATTAGTTAATTCAGCATTCATTTTTTTTAGAGTTGAACAAATATCAATTCGTTGTTCACTTTTTATTATCGATTGAATATTTTCTAAAACTTTTGTCACTTCCTGCGAATTTGTTAGTTCCTTTCTCTTTTCAATCCAGCAAACTTTGTTGCTTCGTAAATCTATCAAATCATCTTCTAAATTTTTTGCTCTAAAAGCAATAATTGCTTGCCATGTCTTTAAATCCGATTCAAATTGATCTGAATTAATATCTGATAATGTTAACGATTCTATTTTCGGCGAGAACTCTAATATGGAGACTATGGATTTATTTATCTTATCAGCATTAGTTTTTAACTTATCATATTCTTTTTGTGCTTCTTTGAAATCAGAATATAATT
Organism: Oligoflexia bacterium; assembly: GCA_015232015.1. Lineage (GTDB taxonomy): Bacteria > Bdellovibrionota > Bacteriovoracia > Bacteriovoracales > Bacteriovoracaceae > JADFZW01. The sequence continues at coordinate 2,378 of JADGAM010000286.1, forward strand.
TAACATCAAACTGTTTCTTTGAGATTTTTTCGATAATTGAATTAAATAGATTTTTACCATAGCTAGTTGATTTATTAATAATATTTAATCCTGATTTGGAAACAAAAACTGTACCACCATAAAACTTTATTATGTCATATATATTTGAAAGATATATTATTTTTTTTGAATAAGATAATGCATAATCTTGCACTTTTTTCATGTTTTCTTTTACATATTTATCCATATAAAATTGGGCATTTTTAATCACAAATAATATATTACGATCAAACCCCAGAAATTCTACAGCATCCTCTTCTGAAAGTGCATAGGTATTATAGTTATTAAAATAGTTGTAATTTTTATTAGAGTTAACAATGCTAGGAAATGGTGACAATACCATTATGAAGGAGATAAAAAATATTTTAAGAAATCGAAAGTATTTATTCATTTTTAATTTTAAGAATATTATTATTTAGATTTTTTACAGTATAATAAAATATTTTTTTCCTTATCTAAAATATTGCTAATTTTATCACTTTTCTGATCTGATAAAATATCAATAAAATATTTCTGAAGGGCCGCTAAATTACCTTCTTTATCAAGGCGAGGATCTGGTGATAAAGCAAAAATATTTTCTAATAATTTTTCAGCATATTTTTTATGTTGTTCAATCATAACTGGAGCTGATTTTTGGTATTCACTTTTCATCTGAGTATATGTTTTTTCATATTCTTTTTCGAAATTTATTTCACAAATTAGAAACATATATTTTTCTACATTAAAGAAGTTAGTATTTTCATTTTCACCAACTAATTCTATTAATTTTGCTTGTAATTGTTTGCGAGAATTATTTTTTTGATCTTTTTTTAATTCGTTAATACAATTGGTAATAAAAAAATCTTTTCTTTTATCTAGTTCTTCTATTTTTTTTAATGTCTCTTTTTCAATTCTTTTTTCTTGTTTTTTAGAATCAGATTGAGCATGTTCTAGAGCATATAAAAATTTTTCAGACTTTTTTTGTGATTCCTTACCTAGCACATCAAAGAATACATCTTTGGCCGCCAAAAAATCTGCGCGATAATTTTCTAATCTGGCCTCAATAATAAAAAGATCATTGTATAGCTTCTTTAAAGATTCACACATTGTTTTGTTGGTATTAAGACTTATTAGTCCTTTGATATTTTTTAATTTTTCAATTAATTGCTCTTGTTCATCTTGTGTTTTTTTACAAGATATCCATTTTTCTCGACTTTTTTCTGCCTTATGAATCCTTAATTGATCATCAAGTAGGACTTGCACATCAAATTCTTTACTTGCTATCCAATCTGTTAAGGTAGTTAGCATTTCATCGGTAGTCATTTCCTTTTTACCTGAAGATGCAAGCATATTTTTTGTTTGTAACAAATTATCAAGGGTACGTTCAATTTCAATTGATTTTTTCATTAACTTTTCATAATTTTTTCTTGCCTCATTAAAATCATTTAATAAAATTTGTTTTTCCTTGGTGTGTGTAATCTTTTCATGAATAAAATTATATAAAGCAGTTAATATTTCTTGGCTGGCATAAACGGCCATACTGGCGATGGCCGAGCCTATAACCATTCCTGCTGATGCTGATAAACATAAGGTGAAAAGTTTTGTTGGATCAGTAAGATCTTTTAAAACTGCGTTGGTTTCACCCCATCTTTGGTTTATAACACCAGATATTGTATTAATACTTCCAGGTAACTGGTTAACTCCCTCTGTGAGATTGTGATAATCTTGGTAAACCTTACCAAGTACTCCAAGATCCATACTACTAAGTTCTGGTAACATTTTAATTAAGTAATCAGTTGCAAATGCTTTAGCTTGTTCTGGATCTGACATTATTGATATAGCACTATGAAGTTTAGATACTCCTGTTACGATTTTAGAAATATCAGATAAACTCAAAGATCCACCACCAACACTAACAGCACCACTTGAAGACCCTGCAGATGTTGAAGTACTAGCTCCTGTTAACAACTTAATTAATTCAGGTAAATCTATACTTGGGGTTGATGAGGCCCCAGAAGTTGGAGGAGCAGATATGGTAGGTAAAGTTTTTACCTCTGTACTGGCATTAGCATATTCAATTAGTGATAAATTATTAAAAATCTTACTAAAGAAATTTTCTTTATGTTTTAAAATATTTTTAGTTGTAATGTTATCAGTTTTTGAGTGATTATTAAAATACATATTCTCAATTACATTTATCTCAGATAGTAAATTTGTAGCGTATGCCAAGCGTGTGAATGAGACGACATATTGTAACGAGTGTTTTGTTTCACAAGTTTTAATTCTAATTAACTTATTTCCTTTATTCCAATTTCCTTCATCCCCTAAAGCGTTCAAATCAGCTGGTAGCGATGCAACAGACTCTAAATTGCCAAGTTGATAACCATTTATACACCAGTCGCCCAGCGTTGTGGCATCGTTTGCTCCGGTAAATGAAATCCAGCCTTTCCAGCAGCCAGAACCGTTCAAGTTGAATGTTACTGAAGAAGTACCTGCTGTTAAAGATGCTATCTTTTC